>NZ_CP160403.1:2185000-2497142 GCF_040782645.1 Streptomyces sp. HUAS ZL42 | reverse complement strand
GTGCCGGGCCACGTACGCGGAGGCGGATCGCGCGTTCCACAGTGCCGTGCTGTCTCTCGCGGGCAACAAGCAGCTCGTGCGGATGGCCGAGGACCTCCATCGCCGGGCTCAGCGGCCCCTGGCCGGCGGGTCCGTGTCGCGTGGGCATGCGGATCTGGTCGCGGACGCGGCGGAGCATGTGGCCCTGCTGGACGCGCTGATCTCGGGGGAGCTGGACGTGGTGCAGTCGCTGGTGCGGGAGCACTTC
The DNA here is from genome assembly GCF_040782645.1 of Streptomyces sp. HUAS ZL42. Taxonomy (GTDB): domain Bacteria; phylum Actinomycetota; class Actinomycetes; order Streptomycetales; family Streptomycetaceae; genus Streptomyces. Next base: position 2,496,895 of record NZ_CP160403.1, on the reverse strand, counting down.
GCCGGTGCGGGCTGAGGGGCCGGGTTTTCGCCCCCGCCGCCCCTGCCCGTCCCATCCCAGACCTCGATCGGCCTGAACCGCCTCGTCCTCAAACCCGGACGGGCTGGATTGTGCTCAGCCACGCCGTCAGTCCGCGCCCACCGGCGCTACGCCGTCGCCGCCCCCGCCGCCGGTGGCGTCAGCTGGCGGGACAGCCATGTCGGGACACCCCCGAGCAGGCGGAACAACCGCCCCGCCTCCTCCCGCAACCGCGACGCCTCCGGCTCCGTCTCGGCGTCCGCGAGGGACGCCAGTGCGGGGGCCGTTCCCACGAGGTACCCCAGCTCCTCCCGGATCCGGAGCGATTCGGCGAATCCGTGCCGTGCCTCCGCCAACTCGCCGTCCCGAAGTGCCAGGCCGGCCAGATGCCGCCAGGTGAAGGACAACAGCAGCGGATCGGCATGCGCCGTGGCGCCCGCGTGCGCCCGTCGATACGCCGCACGCGCGGCCTGCGGCGAGCGGGCCAGGTTCTCCGCCAGCAGACCCCGCCGGAAGTCCAGCAACGCCCGCCCCGCCACCCCCGGAGGGATCAGCGCCGCCGCCCGGCCCAGCGCGGCCCGCGCCTCGTCCGCGCGGTCCCGCACCCCGTGCAGCGTCGCGGCGTACGCCAACTGACCGCGTTCACAAGCCGCCGCACCCCGTTCCTGGTCGGTGTGGGCCAGTGCCTCCGCGGTGCGCAGCGCGTCCTCCGCCTCCTCCCAGCCCTGCTCGGTGTACAGACACCGTTCGACGAGCAGCGAGGCCCGCTGCAGGGCGGTCGCCGCGGTGACCGGCTGGAGCAGGGCCGCCGCATCGGCCCAGCAGGCACGCGAGCGCAGCCGCCAAACCGCGGTCTGGAGTGGATCGTCACCAGCGGTCGTTCCCGTACCAGACATGGCGGGATGCGCCACGTTGCCCTCCCCGAGCACGCCATCGAGCTATGAGTGGTGGCGGCATCTCAGCACGAATCGCCGGGCCTGGCCAAGAGGCTGTGTGAAAGATTTCACTTGCGCTGGACTCACGCAAGTCAGTCTGGGGCCCTTTGACGGCACGAACCGGTTTACCGGGGACACGGTTGTGGTCGGCGTCGACAGGGCTGACGGCATACAGCACTCCCGCCCCGACCTTTCAGCTCATCCGCAGCGCCAGGAAGAAATCCAGCTTGTCCTCCAGCCGTGACAGATCACGACTCGTCAACTGCTCGATCCGTCCGACCCGGTAGCGCAGCGTGTTGACGTGCAGGTGCAGCCGTGAGGCGCACCGCGTCCAGGAGCCGTCGCAGTCGAGGAAGGCCTCGAGGGTCGGGATCAGCTCGGCGCGGTGACGGTGGTCGTAGTCCCGGAGCGGGTCGAGCAGCCTGGCCGTGAAGGCCCGGCGCACGTCGTCCGGGACGAACGGCAGCAGCAGCACGTGCGAGGCCAGCTCCTGGTGGCCCGCCGCGCACACCGGGCCCGGCCGCGCCGCCGCCACCCGCCGGGCGTGCCGCGCCTCCTCCAGCGCCCCGCGCAGCCCCTCCGGAGAGTGCACGGCCGCGCTGACGCCGAGTGTGACCCGCCCGTCGTCGTTCAGCCCGGCCGACAGCGGGGCCCGTACGGACTCCAGGAGCGCGTCGGCGAGAATGCCCGTCTCGGAGCCGTCGTGCTCGGTGGACACGGCCGGCAGCGGTACGAGCGCGACGGCCTCGTCGCCCGTGTGGGCGACGGCGATGCGGTCGGACGGCTCGGGGCCGGTGGCGAGCGGGTCGACCAGGATCTCCTCCAGCAGCGCCTGCGCGACCGGACCGCCCTCGATCTCCCCGCCGTCCCATTCGACCCGCGCCACGACCACCTGCCAGTGCGGTGCGGCTCCCAGGCCCGGCAGCAGCACCGGTGCCGCCACGCGCAGGCGCGCCGCGATCTCCGCCGGCGCCGCACCCGTCTGCACCAGCTCCAGCACCTCGTGCGCCAGACGCCTGCGCACCGTGCGCGCCGCGTCCCGCCGGTCCCGCTCGACGGCGATGAGCTGGGTGACGCCCTGGAGCAGGTCGAGCCGCTCCTCCGGCCAGTCACCGGCGTCCGCGTCGACGGCCAGCAGCCAGTCCGACAGCACCGTCTCGCGTACGTCCCGGGAGGCCTGCGGGGAGCGGTCGCTGCTGCGGATCGGGAACAGGGAGTACGTCGTCGAGTCCAGCGTCACCCGGTGCGGGCCGCGCCGGCCCGTGCGGGCGGCGGCCAGCTGCTCGGCGGCCAGCTTCGCGCACACGTCGGCGGGCAGCCCGGGCCCGGCGACCTTCGCTCCGGCGATCAGCCGCCCGGCCGGTGACAGCACCCAGGCGCGCAGGTCCAGGTCAGAGCCGAGCAGGTCCAGGACCACGTCCGGGCCGCCGCCCGCCGGGCCCGAGGTCATCATGCGGCGGTGCCGATCGACCACGGCCGCGAGGTCCCCGGCGCGCTCGCCGCTCACCTGCCGCACGACATGCTCGGTGATCGTCGCGAAGGCCACCGACTCGTGCACCGCGAACAGCGGCAGCCGGTGCCGGGCGCAGGCCACGACCAGGTCGTCCGGGATGGCGCCGAGCTCCGCCTCACCGGCCGCGAGGGCGGTCACCCCGGCCGTCACCAGGATCCGTACGAACGGCTCGGAGTCCGCGGCGTCCCGGCGCCAGGCCAGGCCCGTGAGCACCAGTTCCCCGCCCGACAGGTACCGGCTGGGGTCTCTGAGGTCGGTCGTCATCACGCCGCGCACGGTGCGGTCGAGTTCTTCCCCGCCGCCGAGCAGCCGCAGGCCCAGCGCATCCGTGTCCAGCAGTGCGCGCAGCCGCATTTCGTCGCCGCCGTTCTCTGTCTCGAAATCTACGATGGATCGTGAGGACCGGCCGTGGCCCGGCTGTGTCCCTGGTCACGCGGTTGTGTCGCGCGTTTCCACAGGAAAACAGGGAGGTTACTGATGGCCTCCGTTCATACGAATCTACAAGATGGCCGTCCCGACCAGCCAACTCCTTCATGGTTTCCGTGACTGACCCCGTCGGATCAGGGCGCTGTGTACTGACCCCATTCCGCGTGAACAGCACATGAACGAGCCGGGCCCGCCGCACACGAACTGGCTCGATCCGCACGACCCACGAGACGAAGAAGAGAGCCGGTCATGGACTTCCTTCGCCCCGCCAGCTGGGAGGAGGCGCTCGCCGCAAAGGCAGAGCACCCCGCCGCTGTGCCGATTGCGGGTGGCACCGATGTGATGGTCGAGATCAACTTCGACCACCGGCGGCCCGAGTACCTGCTCGACCTGAACCGCATCGCCGAACTGTACGAGTGGGAGGTCGGCGAGGAGACCGTGCGGCTCGGCGCCTCCGTCCCGTACACGCACATCATGCAGAACCTCCGCGCCGAGCTGCCGGGCCTCGCCCTCGCCTCGCACACGGTCGCCTCCCCGCAGATCCGCAACCGAGGCGGCGTCGGCGGCAACCTCGGCACCGCCTCCCCGGCCGGTGACGCCCACCCCGCCCTCCTCGCGGCCGGCGCCGAGGTCGAGGTCGAGTCGGTGCGCGGCTCACGCCGTATCCCGATCGACGAGTTCTACACCGGGGTGAAGCGCAACGCGCTCGCCGCGGACGAGCTCATCAGGGCCGTCCACATCAAGAAGGCCGACGGTCCTCAGCAGTTCTCGAAGGTCGGTACGCGCAACGCGATGGTCATCGCCGTGTGCGCCTTCGGTCTGGCCCTGCATCCCGAGACCCGCACGGTCCGCACCGGCATCGGCTCCGCCGCACCCACCCCCGTCCGGGCGAAGGCCGCCGAGGAGTTCCTGAACGCGGCGCTCGAAGAGGGCGGCTTCTGGGACAACGGAAAGATCGTCACCCCGTCGGTCGCCAAGCAGTTCGCGGACCTGTGCTCCGCCGCCTGCAACCCGATCGACGACGTCCGGGGCACCGCGAGCTACCGCCGCCACGCGGTCGGCGTCATGGCCCGCCGCACCCTGACCTGGACCTGGGAGTCGTATCGCGGCACTGACGGCCGTACCCATCAGAAGGGGAGTGTCGCCTGATGCGCGTCAACTTCACTGTCAACGGACGTCCGCAGGAAGCCGACGACGTGTGGGAGGGCGAGTCCCTGCTGTACGTGCTGCGCGAGCGCCTCGGGCTTCCCGGTTCGAAGAACGCCTGCGAGCAGGGCGAGTGCGGGTCGTGCACGGTCCGGCTGGACGGCGTGCCGGTGTGTTCGTGTCTGGTCGCCGCCGGTCAGGTCGAGGGCCGTGAGGTCGTCACGGTCGAGGGTCTGGCGGACTACGCCAGGCAGCGGGCGTGCGGTGACTCCTGCGGTACGTCGCTCCAGGACGCTCATCAGTGGGAGGCCAAGCCGGCCGCCGACTCCCAGACCGGCGAGGGCACCGAACTCTCTCCCGTCCAGCAGGCGTTCATCGACGCAGGCGCCGTCCAGTGCGGCTTCTGCACCCCGGGTCTCCTCGTCGCCGCCGACGAGATGCTCGAGCACAACCCGAACCCGACCGACGCGGACATCCGCGAGGCCCTGTCGGGCAACCTGTGCCGCTGCACCGGCTACGAGAAGATCATGGACGCGGTCCGCCTCGCGGCCGCCCGGCAGGGGGAGGCGGTCTGACGATGCCCACCAACGGCGCTCCACTCGGTACTCCCACCAAGATCACCCAGGGTTCTGGGGCCAAGGGCGGCATCGGCGAGTCCACGCTCCGCCCGGACGGCATCCTGAAGGTCACCGGCGAGTTCGCGTACTCGTCGGACATGTGGCACGAGGACATGCTGTGGGGTCAGATCCTGCGCTCCACGGTCGCCCACGCCGAGATCGTCTCCATCGACACCGGCGAGGCCCTCGCCACGCCCGGCGTCCACGCCGTCATGACGTACGACGACCTGCCGACCGAGGTGAGGAACTACGGCCTGGAGATCCAGGACACCCCGGTCCTCGCCCACGGCAAGGTCCGCCACCACGGCGAGCCCGTCGCCATCGTCGCCGCCGACCACCCCGAGACCGCGCGGCGAGCCGCCGCCAAGATCAAGGTCGAGTACCGCGAACTGCCCGTCATCACCGACGAGGCGTCCGCCACCGCCCCGGACGCGGTGCTCGTCCACGAGAACCGCGACGACCACCACTCCGCACACGTCCCGCACCCGAACATCGTGCACCGCCAGCCGATCGTGCGCGGGGACGTGGCGCGGGCGCGCGAGCGCGCCGACGTCATCGTCGGGGGCGAGTACACCTTCGGCATGCAGGACCAGGCGTTCCTCGGCCCCGAGTCCGGTCTCGCCGTGCCCGCCGAGGACGGCGGCGTCGACCTCTACATCGCCACCCAGTGGCTGCACGCCGACCTGCGTCAGATCGCCCCGGTCCTCGGCCTGCCCGAGGACAAGGTCCGGATGACCCTGTCCGGAGTGGGCGGCGCGTTCGGCGGCCGCGAGGACCTCTCGATGCAGATCCACGCCTGCCTGCTGGCGCTCCGCACCGGAAAGCCCGTCAAGATCGTCTACAACCGCTTCGAGTCCTTCTTCGGGCACGTCCACCGCCACCCCGCGAAGTTGCACTACGAGCACGGGGCCACCAAGGACGGCAAGCTGACGCACGTGAAGTGCCGCATCGTCCTGGACGGGGGCGCGTACGCCTCCTCCTCCCCGGCGGTCGTCGGCAACGCCGCCTCGCTGGGCGCCGGCCCGTACGTCATCGACGACGTCGAGATCGAGGCCCTCGCCCTCTACACCAACAACCCCCCGTGCGGCGCGATGCGCGGCTTCGGCGCGGTCCAGGCGTGCTTCGCCTACGAGGCGCAGATGGACAAGGTGGCGCAGCAACTGGGCATGGATCCGGTGGAGTTCCGCCGGCTGAACGCCATGGAACAGGGGGCGATCATGCCGACGGGCCAGCCCGTCGACTCGCCGGCCCCGGTCGCCGAACTCCTGCGCCGCGTCAAGGCGATGCCCATGCCGCCCGAGCGCCAGTGGGAGAGCAGCGAGGGCGCGGACGTACGGCAGCTGCCCGGCGGGCTGTCCAACACCACGCACGGCGAAGGCGTCGTACGGGGCGTCGGCTACGCGGTCGGCATCAAGAACGTGGGCTTCTCGGAGGGCTTCGACGACTACTCCACGGCCAAGGTACGCATGGAGGTCATCGCCGGTGAGCCCGTCGCCACCGTGCACACCGCGATGGCGGAGGTCGGCCAGGGCGGTGTCACCGTCCACGCGCAGATCGCCCGCACCGAGCTGGGTGTCGCCCAGGTGACGATCCGCCCGGCGGACACACAGGTGGGCTCGGCGGGTTCGACGTCCGCGTCCCGGCAGACGTACGTCACCGGCGGCGCCGTGAAGAACGCCTGTGAGCTCGTCCGCGAGAAGGTCCTGGAGATCGGCCGCCGCAAGTTCGGTACGTACCACCCCGCTTGGGCGACGGCGGAGCTGCTGCTCGAGGGCGGCAAGGTCGTCACCGACGGCGGGGAGGTCCTCGCCGACCTGGTGGACGTCCTCGAGGACGAGGCCGTCGAGATCGAGCGGGAGTGGCGGCACCGGCCGACCGAGGCGTTCGACCTGCGTACCGGCCAGGGCAACGGCCATGTCCAGTACTCCTTCGCCGCGCACCGCGCCGTCGTCGAGGTCGACACCGAACTCGGCCTGGTGAAGGTCGTCGAGCTGGCCTGCGCCCAGGACGTCGGCAAGGCGCTCAACCCGCTGTCCGTCGCCGGCCAGATCCAGGGCGGTACGACCCAGGGGCTCGGCGTGGCGGTCATGGAGGAGATCATCGTCGACCCGAGGACGGCGAAGGTGAAGAACCCCTCCTTCACGGACTACCTGATCCCCACCATCCTCGACACGCCGACCATCCCCGTCGACGTCCTCGAACTCGCCGACGACCACGCCCCGTACGGCCTGCGCGGCGTCGGGGAGGCCCCCACACTGTCCTCGACTCCGGCGGTCCTGGCGGCAATCCGCAACGCCACGGGCCTGGAGCTGAACAGGACACCGGTACGTCCCGAACACCTCACGGGAACGTGACCCCTCACGGGGGTTGAGCAGGTGAATTCTTCTGGGGGGCTTGGTCCCCCAGACCCCCGATGTTCGTCTCGGGCCGTCCCCCGGGTCGTGCACGTCCCAAATCCCGCGCAATCGCCGCAGGCAGTCGCGGGTGCCCCTATGAACCTTGGGAGACGGCCCATGACCCAGCAGTCAGTGGAGCCCAGGACCACAGCCGAAGACGCGGGTGAGGGAACCCGCGTCCCGGCCGGCAGGTCCTGGCTCGACCGGTACTTTCACATATCCCAGCGGGGATCCGGCGTCGCGCGCGAAGTGCGCGGCGGCGTCACCACCTTCATGGCGATGGCGTACATCCTCCTGCTCAACCCGCTGATCCTGTCCGGCAAGGACGCGGCCGGGGACACCCTCGGCCAGAAGGCCCTGATCACCGCGACCGCGTTCGCGGCGGCCGTCACCACGCTGCTGATGGGCTTCCTCGGCAGGGTGCCGCTCGCCCTCGCCGCCGGCCTGTCCGTATCCGGTGTCCTGTCCTCGCAGGTGGCCCCGCAGATGACCTGGCCGCAGGCCATGGGCATGTGCGTGATGTACGGCGTGGTCATCATGCTCCTGGTCGTCACCGGCCTGCGCGAGATGATCATGAACGCGATCCCGCTCGCGCTGAAGCACGCGATCACCATGGGCATCGGCCTGTTCATCGCCCTGATCGGCCTGGTGAAGGCCGGCTTCGTGCACCAGGGCAAGGCGACCCCGGTCACCCTCGGCCCGGCCGGCGAACTCGCCGGCTGGCCGGTCCTGCTCTTCGCCGTCACCCTCCTCGCGATCTTCATGCTCCAGGCCCGCGGCATCCCCGGCGCGATCCTGATCGGCATCGTCGGCGGCACCGTGCTCGCCGTGGTCCTCAACGGCCTCGGCGTCATCGACCCGAGGCAGTGGGCTAGCGGCGCCCCCGAACTGCACGGCAGCGCGGTCTCCATGCCGGACTTCTCGATCTTCGGCGATGTCGAGTTCGGCGGCTGGGGCGAGGTCGGCGCGATGACGGTCGGCATGATCGTGTTCACGCTCGTCCTGGCCGGCTTCTTCGACGCGATGGCCACCATCATCGGCGTCGGCACCGAAGCCGAACTGGCCGACGAGCAGGGCCGGATGCCGGGCCTGTCCAAGGCGCTGTTCATCGACGGCGCGGGCGGCGCCATCGGCGGCGTCGCGGGCGCGTCGGGCCAGACGGTGTTCGTCGAGTCGGCGACGGGCGTCGGCGAGGGAGCCCGTACCGGACTGTCCTCCGTCGTCACCGGCCTGTTCTTCGCCGCCTGTCTGTTCTTCACCCCGCTGACGGCGATCGTGCCGGGCGAGGTCGCGGCCGCCGCCCTGGTGGTCATCGGCGCGATGATGATGACGAACGCCCGGCATGTGGACTGGGCCGACCGCGCCACCGCGGTCCCGGTCTTCCTCACCGTCGTGATCATGCCGTTCACGTACTCGATCACGGCTGGAGTCGCCGCCGGAGTCGTCTCGTACGTCGCCATCAAGACCGCGCAGGGCAAGGTGCGGGAAATCGGTGCCTTCATGTGGGGCCTGACAGGGATCTTCCTCGTCTATTTCGCCCTCAATCCCATTGAGGGCTGGCTGGGCGTGCACTGAGCGCTCCGCTGGAAGTGCCGCGGTGTGCCGTCTTTTGACCGCGGCCCGCTGAACCGCCCTTCACACGACTGCTGTCAAGGAGACCGAGAGATGCTGGACATCGCCGAAGAGCTGCACCGGTGGGTCGAGCAGGGCCGTGACTTCGCCGTGGCCACCGTGGTGGCGGTCGGCGGCAGCGCACCCCGCCGGCCGGGCGCGGCCCTTGCGGTGGACGCGGACGGCACGGCGATCGGCTCGGTCTCCGGCGGTTGTGTGGAGGGGGCGGTCTACGAGCTGTGCCAACAGGCCCTCCAGGACGGCGAGCCCGTCCTGGAGCGCTTCGGCTACAGCGATGACGACGCCTTCGCCGTCGGTCTGACCTGCGGCGGCGTCATCGACATCCTGGTCGTGCCGGTGCGGGCGGGCGCCCCCGTCCGCCCGGTGGTCGCGGCCGCCGTGTCCGCCGCGGCGGTGGGGGAGGCGGCGGCGCTCGCACGGATCGTCACCGGCCCCACGCAACTGCGGGGCCGCGCGATGCTGGTGCGCCCCGACGGCTCGTACGAGGGCGGCTTCGGCGCACACCCGGAACTCGACCGCACGGTGGCCGCCGAGACGGGCGCCTTCCTGGACGGCGGCCGCACCGGCACCCTGGAGATCGGCGAACAGGGCTCGCGCTGCGGAGCCCCGCTCACGCTCCTGATCGAGTCCTCGGTGCCGCCGCCCCGGATGATCGTCTTCGGCGCGATCGACTTCGCGTCGGCGCTGGTGAGGGTCGGCAAGTTCCTCGGCCACCACGTCACGGTGTGCGACGCGCGCCCCGTGTTCGCCACGCGGGCCCGCTTCCCCGAGGCCGACGAGATCGTCGTCGAGTGGCCCCACAAGTACCTGGAGCGTACGGACGTCGACGCCCGTACGGTCCTGTGCGTCCTCACCCACGACGCCAAGTTCGACGTACCGCTGCTGCGGCTGGCCCTGCGCCTCCCCGTGGCCTACGTCGGTGCGATGGGCTCGCGCCGCACCCATCTGGACCGCAACGAACGCCTGCGCGAGGCGGGCGTGACGGAGCTGGAGCTGGCCCGCCTCAGGTCCCCCATCGGCCTCGACCTGGGCGCCCGCACGCCGGAGGAGACGGCCCTGTCGATCGCCGCGGAGATCGTCGCCGACCGGCGTGGAGGCAGCGGGGTTTCACTCACCGGCGCGCACACCCCGATCCATCACGACACGGCGTCGGTGCCGGCCGGGGGGATCGGGTCGGTGGCCTGAGCGGTGGTCCGCCGCACCGGCGGCTGGTCCGGCCAGGCGAACGCGTAGTCCGGGTCGCCGCCCCGGCTCACCCGCACGAAGCGCAGCAGTTCGCGCGCGATGCCGGCGTTGCCCATCGCCCACCCGGTCTCCGGTTCGAGGTCGCTCGGGGTGGCCCGGTGCTCGACGTTGGACCAGCGCGCGCCGTCCGTGTCCCGGGTCGCGTGAGAGGCGAGGTCCGCGACGAGCACCCGGGCGAAGCCGGGGGAGTCGTCCTGCTCGGCCATCCGGTCGCACGCCAGCGCCAGGACACCGGCCGTGCCGCAGCAGCGGCCGTTGTTGTCCCAGAAGCCGGGCCGCAGCCGGCGCGGCAGACCGCAGTGGATCACGGTGTGCCAGCAGCGGTCGGCGAGGGCTGGCCAGACGGGGTCGCCGAGGACGTCCCGGAGCTGACGGAAGACCTGGGCGTCGCCCGTCGGACCGTGGCACCAGCCGTAGTTGAACCGCTCGACCACGTCGGAGCGGTGCCAGGGGTCGGAGTGCGGCACCAGGAAGCCGTCGGGCCCCGCCTCGTCGCGGGAGACGACGTCCGCGACGGCGGACCGCGCCAGCTCCACGAGGTCGGCGCGCCCGGTGGCCGCGCCGACCGTGGCCAGCGCGTAGGCGACGCCGAGCGTGCCGTGCGAGACGTGGTGCATGCGCCCGGGCGCTCCGGGGCGGAACTCCCAGTGGACGCCGTTCGGCGTCGTCTCGGCGGTCCGCAGATACGGCTCCAGCGCGCGCACGGCCAGATCGGCATCGCCCAGCGCCAGCGCGCCCAGGCCGATCCCGGCGTTGCCGCCCATCAGCTCGAACAGCTCGCCCCAGCGCGTCCCGTCGAACCGCGACCGCACCAGCTGCAGGGCCCGGTCCGCCGCGGCACCGGCGTCGGTGTCGCCCAACTCGTCGTGCACGGCCCGCAGCGCGAGGGCGATGCCGGTGCGGCCGAAGTACAGCGAATCGTCCTCGCAGTCGTCGACGGCGACCGCGAGACTGCGCGCGGCACGCAGAGCGAGGTCCCCGTAAGCGTCGTCTGCGAAGTGCCGTCGCGCTTCGAGGAGTACGGGTACGACCCCCGCCGTACCGTTGTAGAGCATCGGCTCGAGCGCGTCGCCGGAGGGCCGAGTTGCCCAGCCGAGCCCACCCTCCTCGGTGTCCCGCCCGACTGCGATCAACCAACGCAACGCGTCCACCGCGAGCGCCTCGACCTCTTCCACCGTCCACGTTTCGGCTGCCGTCATGGCGCCCACTCTGCCAGGCACCGACCGCCGGCTGCGCCTGGCCGTTCACGGTCGGTCAAGAGGTGAACGCAGCAGCGCGTTGACCGCCCGACCGAACACCGAACGCGCCGCAGCCCGCAGCAGCGGATCGAAGACGCGTGGCAGCAGGCGGAGGCGCAGCTCCTCGCGCCACACCACCCGGGTCCGGCCTCCCGGGCCGGGCCTGACCTCGATCTCGGCCCAACCGAGCACGATCCGGCCCCGCTTGACCATACGGACCAGCCCGGGCTCGCCGTCCTGCGGCGGCCGCCACAGCGTGACCTCCATGCGATCGTCGAAGGCGAGCGGGCCGATGCCCGAACGGGCGACGAACACCGTGCCTTCACGGGTCGGCGGTGGCGTGACGACGGTGACGCGGGTCAGGGGGACCACGTCGCCGTGCCGGGGCCACTCCGTGAGCCGGCGCCAGGCCTCGTCGAGGGGGAGCGGCACCGTGCGTTCGAGATGGAAGTTGACCACCTGACGATCGTAAGGAGTCGGACCTGTTCAGCCCTGTCGTCCCCCTGCGGCTCACACAGTTGGCCCATTGGTTCCTCGGTGGGGCCCCTACCGCCTCGCACACCGGTACGGCACCATGAGCGCGACCGCGAACCGACCAGCCGGGAGGGCCCCGTGGACCGCCAACTGCACGCAATGCTCGACGAGTTGCAGCGCGATCCCTACCCGCACTACGCGCGTGCGCACCGCGCCGAAGGGCTCACCCACGTCCCTGAACTCGACGCCTGGCTGGTCGCCAGGGACGCCGACGTACGCGAAGTCCTGCGCCGGCCCGAGGACTTCTCGTCGGTGGCCGTATTGCGCCCGGACGTCATGCCCTCGCCCGCCGCGCTCGCCGTCCTCGCCGGAGGTTTCGGCGGGCATCCCGTCGTCGTCACCTCCGACGGGGACCGCCACCAGCGACTGCGCGCCCCCGTCGTCCGCGGTCTGTCGCCCGCGCGTGTCGCCGCGGTCCTGCCGTACGCCGCCGAGCGTGCGGCGGCCCTCGTCGACGGGTTCGTCAAGGACGGCCGGGTGGAGCTGATGTCGGCCTACGCCCAGCGGCTTCCCGGCGAGGTCGTCGGCCGGATCGTGGGCCTCGAACCCGCCGACGTGCCGGCCGTCGTGCACGGCGGACACCGCGCCGAGGAACTGCTGTTCCGTCCCCTGGAGGAAGAGGACCAGGTCGCCGCCGCCCAGGACGTGGTCGCGATGCAGCGGATCCTCGACCGGTACGCCCGCGAGCGCCACGTCCGGCCGCGCGAGGACCTCTGTTCGGAGATCACCGCCTCCGTGGCCACCCCGGGAGAGGGCGAACTCACCTCCGACCGGCGCAACGAGGCCGTCTCCCATCTGCAGAACCTGCTGATCGCCGGACACCTCACCACCACGGCGCTCATCGGCACGACCGTCCTGCACCTGCTGCGGCACCCGGCCCAGTGGGAACTGCTGTGCGCCGAACCCGACCGCATCCCGGCGGCGGTCGAGGAGGCCGCCCGCTACGACACCGCCCTGCAGGGCTTCCGCCGGGTCACCACCCGGCCGGTCACCCTCGCCGGCACCGAACTCCCCGCCGGTGCAACGTTGTTCGTGGCATTCGGCGGGGCCAACCGGGATGCCGTACGGCATCCGAGCCCGGACGAGTTCGACATCACCCGAAGGCAGGCCCGCCACCTCGCCTTCGGGACCGGCCCCCACGCCTGCCCCGGCTCGCACCTCGCCCGCGAGCAACTACGGCTCACCCTCACCGAGTTGACGAGCCGCCTGCCCGGCCTGCGACTGGCGGATGACCGCCCGGTCACCATGAGGCCGACGATGATCCACCGTTCCCCCTGCGAACTGCACCTGGCCTGGTGACTCAGGGCCGGTACACCGTCCCCGGCTCCGCCCTGCCGGGCGCCAGCAGCTGCGGAACCGTCACGAACACGTACCCCCGCTCCTTCAGCGCGTCGACGATCCCCGGAACGGCCGGCACGGTTCCGTCGTAGATGTCGTGCAGCAGGATGATCCCGTCCCGGGACGCCTGCGCGAGGACGCGGCGCTCGATGAGCGCGGAGTCGTCGGTCGTGTAGTCCTTCGCGGTCACGCTCCACAGCACCTCCGCGATGCCGAGTTCGCGGCAGATCTCGTGGACGGTGTCGTTCGTGCGGCCCTGCGGCGGGCGCATGAGGGTGGGTCTGCGTCCGGTGAGGCGCGCTATCTCCTGGTTCGGGCGCTCGAGTTCCTCGCGTATCTCCTCCGGCCCGAGCGAGGTGAGGATCTTGTGGTCCCAGGTGTGGCTGGCGACCTCGTGGCCCTCGGCGGCCATCCGCTTGACGAGCTCGGGGTACTTCTCGATGTGCCGCTCGCCCAGCAGGAAGAAGGTCGCCGGGACCTGTTTCTCCTTCAGGATGTCCAGCAGTTGTGCGGAATGCTCGCTCGGCCCCGCGTCGAAGGTGAGCGCAATGCTCCCCCAGAGGGGGTACCCCCATTCACTCCGACTTCGCTCCGTTCGCCTCGCGGCAGTCGACGGTCCCGAACCGGGCCTGGGCGGTGGCATGGGCGCGTGCGGCGCTGGGTGCGCTGGTCTCGAGCTTCGTGCAGCCGCTCAGTGCCAGCGTGAGGGAAGCGGCCGCCGCCGAGACGGCGACGGCACGCAACCCGGCCCCCGTTTTCTTCATCTTGTTGGTCAGAGATCGCATGCCGAGACTATACATAGTGAGTATACACGGCGTTTATAGCGATCCCTGTCATACGGACAGGGGCATCACTGGGCGTAGAAAGTGGCGTCTCCCCTGTCCGTCGCCGTGCTCGGAGTCTGCACGTACAGCAGGTAGTTGTAGTGGCGGATGTAGCGGCCGGCGGAGTTGTACGACTCGTAGGAGATCCCCGCGGAGTCGGCGAGACCCGCCCGCTTGTAGAAGCTCGCGTCCGACGCGAACTGGGCGGTGCCGTCGTTCTTCTCCAGCCACACCTCGAAGTTCTTGTGCCGCAGGAAGTAGCCGGGGAAGTTGGCCGACTCCAGGGACACCGTGCCGCTGCCGGTCAGACCGGTGACCACACGGAACTGCGAGTCCGCGAGCGGGCTGACATTGGCCTCGATCCTGGCGCGGAACTCCCAGTGCCGGATGAACCTGTCCGCGAAGTTGTACGACGAGAAGCGCTGCGGGGTGACCCCGTCGGCGACCGGGATGCCGAAGTCGGGGGTGCCGTCGGCCTTCCAGTACACCTTCTGCACGCGCGTACGGCGGTTCGGGTCGTTGAGCGGGTCCCCGGTGATGTCCTTGTAGCTGCGGTCGTGGTAGACGAGGATGTCCGACTTGCCGTCCTCGGAGACGGTGAAGGAGTTGTGGCCCGGACCGTACTGCGAGGTCGAGTCGTTCGTCTTGAACACCGGCTGCGAACCCTTCGACCAGGAGGCCGGGTTGGTCAGGTCGGCGGAGGCGGACGCGGTCAGCATGCCGAGGCAGTAGTTGGCGTCGGTCGCGCTGGCGGAGTAGGTCATGAAGACCTTGCCGCCGTGCTGGATGACCGCCGGTCCCTCGTTGACCTTGTAGCCGATGGTCTCCCAGGACAGCGTGGGCTGGGAGATCTCCGCCGGAGTGCCGGTGATCGTCCAGGGGTTGGCCATCTTCGCGATGAACAGACTGGTGTTGTTGTTCTCGGACGGGTTGCGCTGGGCCCAGGCGAGGTAGCGCACGCCGTTCACGACGAAGGTCGTGGAGTCGAGCGAGAAGCTCTCCCACGTGGTCTTGATCTGGCCCTTCTCGGCCCAGGTCGCGGTCAGCGGGTTGGCGCCGGTGCCCTCGAGGACGTACATGCGGATCGCCCATATGTCACTGGTGGAGCCGGCGGCGAAGTACACGTACCACTTGCCGTCGATGAAGTGGATCTCCGGCGCCCAGATGTGGGCGCCCATGACCCCGCTGCTGTGCTTGGTCCAGATGGTGACCTCCTGGGCCGTCGACAGGCCCTGGATGGTCGTGGCCCGGCGCAGCACGATGCGGTCGTACTCGGGGACCGTGGCGGTGAAGTAGTAGTAGCCGTCGGTGTGTTTGAAGATGTGCGGGTCGGCCCGCTTCTCGGCGATCGGGTTGGTGTAGGTGACCGCGGGGGAGTCGGGCACGGCCGCGTGCGCGGTGGTGCCCGGTCCGGTGAGGGCGGCCGCGAGGGCCACCAGGACGGCCATGAGCAGCCGTACGGCATTGCGTCTCAAGGGAGTTCTCCTGAGTGTGCGGGGGAGGGGGGGATCAGGTGGTGGGCACGAGCCGCCACTGCTGGCAGTTGTTGTTCAGCCACGTCCACTGCCGTACGTCGGTGCCGTTCGCGGTGCCGCAGTCCGCGACGTCGGCGACCTTGCCGCTGTTCTCGTTGACGATCCGGACGTAGTCGCCGCTCGCCGTGAAGACCAGGCGGTAGCGCTGGCACTTGTTGTTCAGCCAGGACCACTGCCGGATGTCGGCGCCGTCGGCGGTGGAGCAGGACGCCGTGTCCATCACGCCGCCGGTGGCCACGTTGACCAGCCGGTTGGTGTCGTCGCCGAGGTCCTCGACCTTCCACTTCTGGTTGGCGCCGCCGTTGCAGCTCCACTGGAAGATGTTGGTGCCGTTGGCGGTGTCGCCGCCGTTCACGTCCAGGCACTTGCCGCTGTTGCGGTTGACGAGGGTGTACGACGTGGGGGTCGCCGCGGTCTCGCCGGACGGGCCGGGGAGCGTCGTGCCGAGCGCGACCGGGGTGCCGAAGTTCGGGGTGCCGTCCGCGTTCCAGGTGAACTTCTGGGCGCGCGTGGTCCGTCCGTTGCCGCAGCCGCCCGACGACGAGGAGTTGGCGTGGTAGACGATCCAGTTCTCGGTGCCGTCCGGCGAGGTGAAGAAGCCGTTGTGGCCCGGCCCGTACACGCTGTTGGCGTCACTGCGCTGGAAGACGGGCGTCTGCTTCTTGGTCCAGGAGGCCGGGTTCAGCGGGTCGGAGCCGGTCAGCTCCAGTTGGCCCAGCTTGTAGTCGGCGGTCTGGCAGGAGCTCGCGGAGTAGGTGAGGAACGTCCGGCCGTCGTGGTACAGCGGCTCCGGGCCCTCGTTGACCGGTGAGCCCGAGGTCTCCCAGCTCAGCGTGGGACTCGAGATGATGGTGAAGGTGCTGCCGGCGAGCGTGTACGGGTTGCTCATCGGCGCGATGACCAGGCTCTGCCTGCTGCCGTTGATGAAGCCGCTGCCGACGAGGTAGAGGTTGCCGTTCGCCTGGAGCACGCTGGCGTCGATGAGCCAGCCGCCCGGTGTCAGGTTGGACCCGGTGAGCGAGCCCTTGTAGGTGTAGGGGCCCAGCGGGTCGGTGCCTGCGCTCTCCAGGACGTGTGTGCGCTGGGAGTCGCAGCAGGAGACGCCGCTCTGGCCGGCCGAGTAGTACAGGTACCAGTGGCCGTTGAAGAGGTGGATCTCCGGCGCCCAGATGTTGGTGTTGCGGGTCGGCGTGGTGTCCGACCACACCTGCACGTTGGGCGCGGTGGCCAGGCCCGCCAGGGTCGGCGACTTCCGCATGCCGAGCATCCCGGTGAACGTGGTGGTGATCAGGTAGTAGTTGCCGTCGTAGTACTGCAGCCAGGGGTCCGCGCCCTTGAACGACTTGAGCGGGTTTGTGTACGGGCGGCCGTCCGCCGCGGAGACCGGCTGGGTCGCCGCCACGAGGGCGACCAGGAGGGCCAGCACACAGACCAGCAGGGGTCTGCGCCGGCGCACGCCGGCGCGCTTCCAGAACATCCGAGGCATACGGGACCGTCCTTGTCCGTAATATCGAACATAGTTCGTAACTTCGGCCAGAACATAGGGGTCGGACATGGCCCCGTCAATGGTTTCGTCAAGCGCCTTGTCGGCCCGGAAGGCGAAACCCTGCGCCGTTCGGGCCAGCTCAGCAGGCGAGTGGCGGTCGCCGGGGCCAGCGTGGAGCTGTGAGGGGTGAACGATGACCGACAGTTCGAACGCGACCTTGCCCGGCGCCCGCCGACCGGGACCGCAGCCGGTTGCCGTCATGCCATGGCGTGCGTGGCGCGACGCATGGCTCGCCGCGGTGGCGGCCGCCTTCACGCTGGCCCAGCTCGTCCTCGTCCGGCCGGGCATGGGCCTCGGCTGGGACGAGACCGTGTACGTCAGCCAGGTCAGCTCCCACGCTCCGGCGGCCTTCTTCAGCGCACCCCGCGCGCGTGGGGTCTCCCTGCTGGTGGCCCCGATCGCCTCGTGGTCGCCGTCCACCCCGCTGCTGCGGACCTACCTGGCCGTCCTGTCCGGGCTCGCCCTGTTCCTCGCACTGCGCACCTGGCGCGGACTGTTCCCCACCCGCGTCCTCGCCCTGGCCGGAGCCCTGTTCGCCTCGCTGTGGATCACACTGTTCTACGGCCCCCAGGCCATGCCCAACTACTGGGTGGCGATCGGCGCCCTGGCCTGCGTCGGCTGCTTCCTGCGCACCCGGGCCGGCGGCGGCGACCGGGCGGCCCTGTGGGGCGTGTTCGCCGGGGCGGCCCTGATGGCGTTGATGCGGCCCGGGGACGCGGTCTGGGTGGTCCTTCCGCTGCTCTTCCTTTCCTTCGCCGTACGCCGATGGCGGCGCCCCCGGCTGCTCGTGGCCCTGGTGGCCGGGTCGGCCGCGGGGGCGGCCCCGTGGGTGATCGAGGCCTACGCCGGCCACGGCGGTCTCGCGCAGCGGCTGTCCGACGCCTCCCGCATCCAGGGCGGACTCGGCTGGCACCTCGCCTTCGACGACCAGGTGCGCAGCCTGGGCGGGCGAACCCTGTGCCGCCCCTGCATCGAAGCGGCACCGCATCCGGCGGTGACCCTGTGGTGGTTCGTCCTGCCCGTCCTGGCCGTCCTGGGGCTGGTGGTCGCGGTCCGGGCCGGGCGCACGGCACGCACCCTGGTGCCGCTCGTCTGCGCCACGGCCGCGGCCGTCCCGTACCTGCTCCTGATCGGTTACGCCGCCCCGCGCTTCCTGCTGCCCGCCTACGCGCTGCTGGCGATCCCCGTCGCCGACGCGCTCGTCCATCTGGTCACCGCGTCCGGCCGGGGCCTGCGCCCGGTCGTCGTGACCGCGGTGGCGCTGGCGCTGACCGGTCATCTGGCCGTCCAGTTCGTGGTGCTGGAGCGGACCGTGGACCGCACCACCGTCTCCCACCGCAACTGGTCCCGCGCCGCCGCGGACCTCCATCGTTCCGGTGTGCGACCGCCCTGCGTGCTCACCGGGTACTACGCGATTCCCGTCGCCTTCTACGCCGGCTGCGCCTCCGCCCAGACCAGCGGCCACGACGTCAGCACCACCCCGGCGCGGCTCGAGCGGACCGCCCGCAGCACACCGGTCGCCGTGCTCACGCCCGCCGGGGCGCGCCCGCCCGCCTACGCCCGCTCGTGGCCGGCCGAACGCGCGGGCACGATGCAGGCGTACGTCGCCCCCTTCGTGCACCGGGGTGGATGACCGGGCGAGGAACGTTTTCGGCGGCACAGGTACTGTCGTAGCCGTGGAGGAGGCGGCCAGGGGCCGGCCTCTCCGGGAGCCGACCGTACCGTGCGAAGGGAAACGACCATGTCTGGGGCCCGTCGGCCGACGCTCAGCGATGTGGCGCAGCAGGTCGGTGTCAGTGCCAAGACGGTGTCGCGTGTCCTCAACGACGACGGGCCGGTCGCCGCCGAGACCCGGGAGCGGGTGATGGAGGCCGTGCAACGGCTCGGCTTCCGGCCCAACCTGATGGCGCGCCATATGCGTCTCGGCAAGAGCGACACCGCGATCGGGCTGATCGTGCCGGACATGAGCAACCCGTTCTTCGCCACGGTGGTGAGCGGCATCGAGTCGGTGACCCACGACCGGGGCCTGACCCTGCTCGTCGGTTCGTCCGCCCAGGACGCCGAGCGTGAGCGCTCCCTGGTCGGCACCTTCCTGGCCCGCCGCGTCAGCGCCCTCCTCGTGGCGCCGACCGCGAAGGCGGACCACGGGTACCTCAAGGCGGAACGCTCCGCAGGGCTTCCGGTGGTCTTCCTCGACCGTCCCGGAACCGGCCTGGCCGCGGACAGTGTCCTCAGCTCCAACCGGCGCGGCGGCCACGAGGGCACCGCGCACCTGATCGGGCACGGGCACCGCAGGATCGGCTTCGTCGGGGACACGCCAGGCGCCCTCTACACCCGCCGGATGCGTCTGCGCGGCTACCGGGACGCCCTCGCGGAAGCCGGACTGCCCTACGACAAGACGCTGGTGGTGGGCGGTCACGACGTGGAGTCGGCGGCAGCGGCCACCCAGCGCCTGCTGAACCTGGCGGACCCGCCGACCGCGCTGTTCGCGGCGAACAACTTCTCGTCGATGGGGGTCGTGATCGGCCTCTCCCGGGCCGGCCGCAAGGACGTGGCCTTCGTCGGCTTCGACGACGTACCCCTCGCCGAGGTGCTCGAGCCCGCCCTCACCGTGGTCGCCCAGGACCCGGCGGCCATGGGCGCCGCGGCCGCGACGATCGCGCTGTCCCGTCTGGACGGCGACCGATCCCGGGCCCGCTCCACGGAGATACCCACCCGCCTGATCCCACGCGGCTCGGGGGAGCTGCGGCCCCGCTGAGCCGCCGGACAGTGGACGCCGGCGGTGACGGCCACCGCGATCAGTGTGTGCGGCGTCGCGTCGGGATCCGCCTCGATCGTGCCACCGTGAAGCCCGCTCAGGCCTTCTGCAGCACCGGAGCAGGATGCTCCCCCGAGCCCCGTACGACGAGTCGGGTGGGGACGGTGATGGTGCGGGCGCGGGAGCGGTTGCCGTCGAGGCGGGAGAGGGCGGTGGTCGCCGCTGTTCTGCCGATTTCCTCGGGGTCCTGGGCGACGACGGTCAGGGCCGGTTCGAGTGCCTCGGCGAGCGCCACGTCGTCGAAGGCGACGACGGCGACGTCCTTCCGTCCGCTGCGGGAGAGTTCGGTGACGATCCCCAGCGCGACGATGTTGTTTCCGGCGAACAGGGCCGTGGGCGGATCCGCCAGACCCAGCAGCTGGGACGTGGCGGCGGAGGCCCCGTGCTGGTCGTGGGCGTTGGTGACCAGGGAGCGGTCGTAGGGGAGGCCGGCTTCCTGCAGGGCCGTACGGTATCCGGCCAGGCGCTCGCGGCGGGTGTAGAGCTTGGCGGGCAGGTCGCCGATGAAGCCGATGCGCCGGTGGCCGTGGGCGACGAGGTGGGTGACACCGTCGTGGGCGCCCGCGCGGTTGGAGCTGACAACGCTGTCCGTGGACAGTCCCACGCCTGGACGGTCCAGAAAGACGACGGGCAGGCCCCCCGTCCGGTGGGTCTTGAGGTGGGAGTGGTCGGCACCGACGGACGGGACGACCATCAGGATGCTGATGCGGCGGGCGAGGAAGGTGTCCGTCAACGCCCGTTCGCGCGCGGGATCGTCCGCGGAGGAGCCCATGAGCAGGGTCAGGCCGCGATCGCCGACGGTGGCCTCGATGCTCCTGGCCACGGCTCCGAAGAAGGGGTTGCCGAGGTCGGGGACGACCAGTCCGATGGTGGTGTCCGGTCCGCCTACGCGGATGTTGCGGGCCATGAGGTTCGGCTGGAAGCCGAGCCTGGCCACGGCGGTGAGAACCTGTTCCCTGGTCCGGGCCGAGACGGGGCCGTCCTGGTTGAGGACCCGGGAGACCGTCTTGGCGCTGACCCCGACTTCTCGGGCAACGTCTGCCAGGGTGGGGCGGCGGTTGGCTGCCATGGAGGTAAACAGTCTCCCGTGCTCGTCGGTTCCGGCCGCGGCCCCCGACCGCGGGTCCCGGCCGGAACCGGTGAGTGTTTCTGTCGTGCCGTCAGTTGGCCTTGACACCGGCGGCTTTCGCCGCCTCGGAGTCGGCTACGACAGTACCTCCGGCCGCGTCGACGGTGAGCGCGCCGGTCATGATGGCGACGACCTCCGCCATGGAGTAGTCCGAGGGCTTGATCACCGCGGCCCGCTTGCCGAGGCGGTGGACGTGGATCCGGTCGGCGATCTCGAAGACGTGCGGCATGTTGTGGCTGATCAGGACGACCGGCATGCCCTTGTCGCGGACGCGGCGGATGAGGTCGAGGACCTGGCCGGATTCCTTGACGCCGAGGGCGGCGGTGGGTTCGTCCATGACGACGACGCTGCGGGCCCAGGCGACGGAACGGGCGACCGCGACGGCCTGGCGCTGTCCACCGGAGAGCGTCTCGACCGACTGGGTCAGCGAGCGCAGACCGATCTTCAGGTCGGCCATGTGCTCGGCGGCCTCCTGACGCATGCGCTTCTTGTCCAGCATCCGGAAGACGCTGCCGAGGACGCCGGGGCGGCGCAGCTCGCGGCCGAGGAACATGTTCGAGGCGATGTCCATGGAGGCGGCCACGGCGAGGTCCTGATAGACCGTCTCGATGCCGTGGGCGCGCGCGCTTTGCGGACCGGAGAACTGGATGGGTTCGCCGTTGAGGCGTATCTCGCCCGCGTCGGGGACCACCGCGCCGGTGAGCGCCTTGATCAGGCTGGTCTTGCCGGCTCCGTTGTCGCCGATGACGGCGAGGACCTCGCCGGGCAGCAGGTCGAAGTCGGCACCGTCGATGGCGGTGACGTGGCCGTAGCGCTTGACCAGACCGCGGGCCTGCAGCACGGGCGTGGGGGAGGATGTGGCGGTCATCGGGCCTTCTTCCGGGAGATCTGGTCGACGGTCACCGCGAGGATGACCAGGACCCCGGTGATCAGGGTCTGGTAGATGGAGGCGACACCCATCAGCTGCAGGCCGTTGCGGAAGACGCCGACGATGAGGACGCCGATGAAGGTGCCCAGGACCGATCCGCGTCCGCCGAACAGGCTGGTGCCGCCGAGGACCACGGCGGTGATGCTGTCGAGGTTGTCGGTCTGTCCGGCCTGGGGGTCGCCGACTCCGGTGCGGGAGATCAGCAGCAGGGCGGCGATGCCGTAGAGCAGGCCCGCGACGGTGTAGACGCCGATGGTCAGCCGGGAGGTGCGGATGCCGTTCAGCCGTGCCGCTTCCTGGCTGTTGCCCAGGGCGTAGACGTGCCGGCCCCAGCCGGTGCTGCTGAGCGTGTAGGCCAGGAGCAGGAACAGGGCGATGGTGACCAGGGAGCCGTAGGTGATGTCCGTGTGGCCGAGCGGGAAGGTCTGCCCGAGCGCGGTGAGCGAGCCGGGCAGGTTGGTGACCGTCTGCTCCTCGGAGTAGATGTGGGTCAGCGCGAACGCCACGTTGAGCATGCCGAGGGTGACGATGAACGGCGGCAGCGGGATCTTCTGCACCAGCAGCCCGTTGAGCAGTCCGAAGCCGGCACACACGGCTATGCCCACCGCGATGGCGACGAGCGGGGGCAGGGTGCCCTCCGCGGCCATCTTGGCGATCATGATGCTGCCGAACGCCATCACGGCGCCGCACGACAGGTCGATGCCGGCCGTGAGGATGATCAGGGTCTGTCCGATGGCGAGGGTGCCGACGACCATGACCTGCTGCACGATCAGCGAGAAGTTGCCGCCGGTGAGGAACTGGTCGGTCGAGAGGGAGAAGAAGGCGCAGGCGAGGAGGAGGGCGACCAGTGGGCCGGTGGTCGGTGCCGTGAGCAGTCTGCGGGCCGTGGTCGGTGCTTTGAGCTCGGCGTACGGCGTGGTCGTGGCTGTCATGCGAAGTCCTTGTCGGAAGACAGAAGTCGTTGTCGCTCCTTGCCGGATGACAACAGGAGGACAAGAGGACGAGGGGGCGGCCGTCCCCGGTCGGGGAGGAAGGGGCCGGCCGCCCCGCTGAGGGGGGAAGGCGGTGCCGAACGGTCCTCGGGGGCGGCTCAGCCCCAGCAGTTCTCCAGGCCGAAGGCGGTGTCCTTGGAGCTGACCCCGTCCTGTGCCTTGTCGGTGATGAGGGTGACGCCCGTGTCGGTGTAACCGGAGGCCTTCTTGCCGTCCTTGGCGAAGGTCACGACTGCCTTGACGCCCTCGGAGGCCATCTTCAGCGGGTACTGCTGGGAGGTCGCGGCGATCTTGCCGTCCTTGACGGCCTGGGTGCCGGTGCAGCCGCCGTCGACGGAGACGATCAGCACGTCCTTCTCGCGGCCCTTGGCCTTCAGCGCGGTGAAGGCGCCCAGGGCGGCCGGCTCGTTGATGGTGTAGACGAGGTTGATGGAGGGGTCCTTCTGGAGGCAGTTCTCCATGGCGGTCTGGCCCTTGGCCTGGTCGCCGCCGGTGTCCTGGGAGCAGACGATGGAGGAGTCGCCCTCCTTGACGCCGAAGCCCTTGAGGAAGCCGTCGTGCCGCTGCACGCCCACGGACACGCCCGGCGCGAGGTCGAGGGTGGCTATCTTCGCGGTCTTGCCCTTCATGGCGGCCTTGGCGTACTGGCCGATCAGCTCACCGGCGGTCAGGTTGTTCGTGGCGAACAGGGCGTCGACGGCGCTTTCCGGCTCGGTCGGCGTGTCCAGGGCGATGACCAGGACGCCCTTGGCGCGGGCCTTGGCGATGGCGGGCACGATGGCCTTGGAGTCGCTCGGGGTGATCAGGATGCCCTTGACGCCGGCGGCGACCATGTTCTCGATGGCGGTGACCTGACCGGCGTTGTCGCCGTCGAACTTGCCGGCCGCGGTCATGAGCTTGACGCCCTCGGACTTGGCGGCCTTCTCCGCGCCCTCCTTCATCTTCACGAAGAACGGGTTGGTGTCGGTCTTGGTGATCAGTCCGACCTTGACGTCGCCCGAACCGGCGCTGGTGGAACCCGAACCGGAGCCGGATCCGCAGGCCGTCAGGGTGAGGGCTGCGACGCCGGTGACCGCTGCGGCCTTGAGGAGGGAGGAGGACAGACGAGTGGTGCGAGGCATGTTCGACTCCTGTGGGTAGCGAGCGGCACGGGGGTGGGATTCAGAGCGTGCCGCCCGGGGTGTCATCGTTGACTTATGTCATCGTTGACACTGCCTGGCGAGGATGATGGACTCCATCTCCCGGAAACGTCAATGCCTTGGACTCGTCACAAATCGGCAACGCCCGCGACCGTCGCCCATGCGTGGCCGCCATCCCGGCTGCGCCATGAATTGCCACTCCTGTTCGGATGTTCGTCAGGGGAGAGCAGCCCATGAGCGCCCGTCAGATCACCGTCCTGGGGGAGTGCGTCGCGGACGCGTTCGCCGAACCCGCAAGCGCCTCGAACGAACTCGCCCTGCGCGTGCTGCCTGGCGGCGGACCTGCGAACACGGCAGTGGCCCTGGCCCGCCTCGGCACCCCGGCCGCTTTCTCGCCCGGCTGTCCGGCGACGTGTTCGGACGCGTCTTCCGCCCCCACCTCGAGGCATCCGGGGCGGACCTGTCGAACGCCGTACCGGCTGAGGAACCCAGCACGCCGGCCGTGGCGGAGCTGGACGAGAACGGGCAGGCCGCGTTCTCCTTCCACGCCCGGAACACGGCCGACTGGCAGTGGACGGCCGAGGAACTGGGGCGGGTGGATCTGTCCGAAACCGCCTGCGTGCACACCGGATCCCCTGGCCCTGGTCCAGGAGCCCGGAGCGGCCGTGGTGGAGGACTTCCTCGCCGCGGCGGCCCCCCGGGCGACCATCGGCATCGACCCGAACGTCCGGCCGCTGCTGGTGCGTCCCGACGTCCACCGCGCCCGGCTTGCGCACTGGTGCGGTCTCGCCGATGTGCTGCGGGTGAGCGCCGACGACCTGGAACTCCTGCTGCCCGACACGCCGCACGACCAGGCCTGCGACATCTGGCACGCGGACTGGGGCGCGGCTCGTGGTGATCACGCTCGGCGGTGACGGTGTCCTGCTCTCGCTCGACGGCGAACGGCTGCGGATACCCGCGGTGCCGACGACGGTCGCCGACACGGTCGGGGCGGGGGACTCCTTCACCGCCGGGCTGCTGCAACGCCTCGGAACCCGCGGACTCCTGGGCGGCCGGCTGACGGAACTCCGTCTCGGCGACGTCGCGGAAGCATGCCGGTTCACCGCCCGGGTCGCGGCCCTGACCTGCTCGGTTGTCGGCCCCAACCCGCCGTTGCGGAGCCAGTTGGTACAGCTCGCCACGGCCGATCGCGCATGACGGGGCGGGGTGAGCCGTGCGGGCGGGCATCACGCCCGAACCGTTGACGCGACGGCCGGATCGCCCCCATCATCGGACCACTCGATGTCAACGATGACACATGTCAACGATGACACCCCTGGCCGGCGCATCGACCGGCGGCACCACGGAGGACACCGCACCGTGAACAAGACCCTGCTCGCCGAATTCACCGCCCGCGAGGGAGCCGAGGACGAGGTCGCCCGCCTGATCCTGGACTACGCCAAGAAGGTGCGCGAGGAAGAGGGCAACCTCGCCTTCGACGTCTACACCAAGGCTGCGGCCCCGCGCGCCTACTGGATCTTCGAGGTGTACCGGGACGAGGACGCCTTCCAGGCCCACCTGAAGGCCCCGTACGGCGGCCCGTTCAACGCCGCACTGACCCCGCTGATCGAGGAGGACGCCTCCGTGCTGACCTTCCTCGATCCGGTGACCTGAGGTCCCTTGGTCCCCGCGTCCAGGACACGTCCGACGCGCGATTGCCGATGGCCGGTGTCAGGCTGAAATCACACCGGA
Source organism: Streptomyces sp. HUAS ZL42 (assembly GCF_040782645.1). Lineage (GTDB taxonomy): Bacteria > Actinomycetota > Actinomycetes > Streptomycetales > Streptomycetaceae > Streptomyces. The sequence continues at coordinate 2,471,215 of NZ_CP160403.1, read as the reverse complement.
CCTTGCGAAAGGGAATCGCCGTGATCACCACTGACGCCACCCCCGGCTCCCCCTGTTGGCTCGACCTGGGTGCCCCCGACGTCCGGGCCGCCGCGGCCTTCTACAGCGCGGTGCTCGGCTGGGAGTACGAGTCCATGGGCGAGGGGGAGGACATGGAGGGCGGGATGTTCCGGAAGGACGGCAAGACCGTCGCCGGCCTCGGCAAGCTCACCGAGGAGGGTGCGCGCCCGGCCTGGATGATCTATTACAGCGTCACCGACGCCGACGCCACGACCCAGGCCGTGGAGCGCGCGGGCGGCACGGTGCGGGTGGCTCCGCGGGACCTCGGCGACTGGGGCCGGATGGCGCAGTACACCGACCCGCTGGGGGGTCAGTTCGCCGTCTGGCAGCCGGGGAAGAACACGGGCTTCGAGCTGGTGGAGGAGCCGGGCTCGCTGTCCTGGACCGAGCTGTACACGAGCGACGCAGCGGCCGCCAAGGAGTTCTACGGCGGTGTCTTCGGCTGGCGGTTCGGCGACATGGAACTGCCGGGCGGCGGGGGCACGTACACCCTCATCACCCCCGAAGGGCTTCCCGAGGAGCGTATGCAGGGCGGCCTCATGGAGGTCCGCAAGGAGGACCTCGCCCTGGCGGGCGGGCGGCCGTACTGGCATCCGGTCTTCGCCGTCGCCGACTGCGACGCCACGATCGCCAAGGTCACCGAGAACGGTGGCAGCGTGCAGATGGGACCGGAGGACGCGGAGGGAGTCGGTCGGCTGGCGGTCTGCCTCGACCCGTCGAACGCGGACTTCGTGGTGCTCACCCCGTCCCGGAGCTGAGCCGATTCTCCGCGAGCGCTCCCCAGCACCTGTGCCCAGGTGGGCCCTGCTCACGTCGGGTTGCGCGCCCGTCCTGCTGGCCGCAGGCTGGACGATTGCGGGGCTGCTCGAGGGGCCCGCATACGACCCCGCCACTCGGACGATCAGCGTACTGGCGGCTTACGGCGCTTCCGGATCGTGGGTGATGACCGGAGCGCTGGTGGCCGTCGGCGTCTGTCACCTGCTCACGGCCTGGGGGCTGCGGCCGGCCGCGTTCGCCGGCCGCGTGGCGCTCGCTGCCGGCGGTGTGTCCGCGCTGGTGGTGGCGCTGTTCCCGGCACCGAGCAGCGGGGGCTCCCTGCGGCACGGTTCGGTCGCGGCGGTCGGCTTCACCCTGCTGGCGGTCTGGCCGGTCCTGTCCGCCGTTCGCCACCCGGCCGCACCGTGGGCGCTGCGGCCCGCCGCCGCATTCGGGGTGACCGCTCTGATGGGCGTCAGCGCGACATGGTTCTTGATCGAACTGCATGTCCACGGTTCCGTCGGTGTCGCCGAACGCGTGGTGACGTCCGTTCAGTCCCTGTGGCCCTTCGTGGTCGTCGCCTCCTGCGTCCGCCACCGTGATCAAGGTGGACTCCCGACGTGACGTGACGGCAGCCGGTCAGCGCCAGCCGAAACGGCGGTCCACCACCGCCGCGAACTCCTCCAGGGTCAGTACGGCGTCCCCGTTCTGGTCCGCTGCGTCGAACAGCGCGGAGGAGGTGTCGACGTCCCCCACGCCCCAGAACGGCAGATACCCCGATGCGGCCAGAGTCGGGCCCTTCGTCCGCAAGGCGATGATCACCTCTTCGCGGGTCAGGATCCCGTTCTGGTCGAGGTCGAGTGCCTCGAACAGCTTCCGGGCCTTGTCGCTCATCTTGTCGTCCTCGTTCCTTTTCCCCCGACGGGACGGATCGGCCCACCCCGCTCCCCTGTATAAACGCCCCCTCACCGACCCGGGTTCCCCTCCTGCGGCATTCCGTGCGGCGGCTACCCTTCGCTCGTGACCAGCGCATCGGTGAGCCGTCGAAGCATGCTGGCGGCCGGGCTCGGCGGGGTCGCGGCAGCCGCGACGGCCGGGTGCGCGCAGGACGCGGGGCCGGCGCAGCGGCTGCGCTTCGCGACGGGGCCGGAGGGAGGCCCGTACAACGCCTTCGGCAAGGCCCTGGCGAAGGCGGTCGCGGGGAGTGGAGGCCGACTGGAGATCGTTCCGGTGGGCACCTCGGGAGGCGTGGACAATCTGCGGATGCTGGAGGACGGCTCGGTGGAGCTGGCCCTGGCCATGGCGGACGCGGCGCAGGAAGCGGTACTGGGACGGGAGCCGTTCTCCCGTCCGGCCGCGGTGACGGCGCTCGCCCGGGTCTACGTCAACTACACGCACCTGGTGGTACCGGCGAACGGGCCGGTGCGCTCGCTGACCGATCTCGCTGGCCGGCCGGTCGCCGCGGGCGCGGCGGGATCCGGCGTCCAGGTGGTGGCCGGGCGGCTGCTGCGCGCCGCCGGGCTGACCGGCCGGCGGGCGGTGCAGGAGCGGCGGCTCGCACTCGCGGCGTCGGTGGAGGCCCTGCGTGGGGACACGGTCGACGCGCTGATCTGGTCCGGCGGTGTGCCGACGCCCGCGCTGTCGGCCCTGGCACGTGAGCTGCCGCTGCGGTTTCTGCCGCTGGAGGGCCAGGTGAGCGCACTGCGTGAGAGATACGGCCCCTCCTACACGGCGGTCACGATTCCTGCCGGGGCATACGGGCTGACGGAGCCCGTGGGCACCATCGGGGTCGGCAACTACCTGATGGCCCGTGCCGACGTGCCGGAGCGGGCGGTGCGCGAGGTGCTCCGCGTGGTGTTCGACCGGTGGCGCGTGCTGCTGCGGGAGGTGACGGCGGGCGCCCGGCTGGAGCCACGGTTCGCCATCTCCACCGGTGAGGTGCCGCTGCACCCCGGTGCGGTTGCGTACTACCGGTCGGTGTACGACTGAGCAGGTGTACCGGACGGGTGTGTGGGGTTCAGCGGGCCGGTAGTCGGAGTTCCACGGCGAGGCCGTGGGGGGTGTTGCCGGCGACGGTGAGCCGGCCGCCGCTGAGGCGGGCGGGTTCGTCGGCGATGGGAGGTGCCGCTGCACCCCGGTGGGGTCGTGTACTACCGGTCGGTGTACGACTGAGCAGGTGTACTGGACGGGTGTGTGGGGTTCAGCGGGCCGGTAGTCGGAGTTCCACGGCGAGGCCGTGGGGGGTGTTGCCGGCGACGGTGAGCCGGCCGCCGCTGAGGCGGGCGAGTTCGTCGGCGATGGCCAGGCCGAGCCCGCTGCCGGGTACGTTCTGGTGGTCGGGCGCTCGGGCGAACCGCCGTAGCAGCAGCGGCAGTTGCTCCTCGGGCACCCCGGGTCCGTCGTCGACGACCCGCACCGCCACCTCGTCGTCCCGGAGTGCGGCGCGCACCTCGACACGGCCGCCGGACGGCACGAACTTGGCGGCGTTGTCGAGGAGCGCGTCCAGGATCCGGCCCGCCGCGTCGGGCAGCGCCCGCGCCCGCAGGCCGTCCGCGACGGCCGGGGCGCTCAGCCCCACCCCGGCCTCGCGGAACACCGGAGCCCAGGCCGCGACCCGGTCACGTACCGTCTGTGACACGTCCTGCTGGGCCGGTTCCGCGGTGCCGGACTCCACGCGCGCCAGCGCGAGCAGGCCGTCGAGCAGTTCCTCCAGGCGTTCCGCCTCGTCCAGGGCGCGGGAGTGTTCGGCCCGGCCCGGGCCGGGGGCGATGTGCGGCTCGACGTTCTCCAGTTGCAGCACGAGGGTGGCCAGCGGGTTGCGCAACTGGTGGGAGGCGTCGGCCACGAAGTCGCGCTGACGGCCGATGGAGTCGGCCATGGCCTCGGCCATGGTGTTGAAGTGCTGCCGCAGGCTGCGCAGCTCCGGTGGACCGGTGTCGGAGACGGCCCGTGTCCTCAGGCTTCCGGAGGCCAGGCCCTCCACGGCCCGGTCCAGGTCGCGGACCGGCCGCATCAGCCACCGGGCGATGCCCACCGCGACCAGGGCCGCGGCCGAGAAGGCGGCGAGCGCTCCGCCCGCGATGAGGGACCAGCGCATGGTCACGTCGTGTCGGGCGGCGTCCGTGGGGACGGTCAGCAGTACCGCCCCGCTCAGCTGTTCGTCCCGCCCGACCGGCTCGGCCAGTACCACGGTGTCCGGGCCCCACGGAAGGATCGTCGGCAGCCGCTCGGTGGAACGGCCCGTCAGAGCCCGGCGCAGGGCGTCTCCCGACGCCGGGTCGGGCGTCGAGGAGGCGCCCGGTCCGGCCCGGACGACGGTACGTCCCGCCGTGTCGACGACGGTCACCGAGGCCCCGTACAGGTCGGCGTAGCGGCGGATCTCCGTGGACAGCTCGGTGCGGTCGGCGTCGGTGCGCATCCGGTCGGCGAGCTCGGCGAACCGCACCGCCTCGGAGCGCCGCTGGAGTAGCAGGTGCTCGGTGCGCCCGTCGGCGTAGGAGCCGGCCAGGGGCAGTGAGAGCAGTACTGTCGCGGCTCCCATGAGCACCACCAGCACCGCGAGGAGTCTGCGCCTCATCGCTCGCCGCCCACCTGTGGGGAGCCGAGCTGATAGCCGAAGCCGCGGACGGTACGGACCAGTTCGGCCCGGCCGGTCTTGGCGCGGATGCCCGCCACATGGACGTCCAGGGAGCGCGAGGCGGCGAGGAAGGCGTCGCCCCAGATGCGGTCCAGGATCTCCTCGCGGGAGTGCACCTGGTCGGGGCGGGCGGCCAGGAACGCCAGGACGTCGAACTCGCGCCGGGTGAGCCGCACCTCGGCGCCGGCGACCGTGACCGCGCGGCCCGCGATGTCGATCTCCACGTCACCGGCGCGCACGGGAGCGCTTTCGCTCTCCGCACGCACCGAGGAGGTCCCCGTCCGGCGTCGCACGGTGTCGATCCGGGCCATCAGCTCGTTCATCCGGAACGGCTTGACCACATAGTCGTCGGCCCCGGCGCGCAGCCCCTGCACGACGTCGCGCTCCTCGCAGCGGGCGGTGACCACGATCAGCGGCGCGTCACAGACGGTGCGCAGCCGCCGCAGCAGCTCGAGACCGTCCAGGTCCGGCAGCCCGAGATCGAGCAGCACGAACTGCGCCTCGTGGACGTGCAGCAGGGCGTCCATGGCGCGGCCGACCCTGCGCACGGTGTGCCCGCGCTGGGCGAGGGCGGTGCCGAGGGCCTGGGCCATGCGGTCGTCGTCTTCGACGAGAAGCGCGTGCATGTGAGTCCTTGTGCCGCTGTGACCTGGGGAGCAGCTTACGGAAGCGGCTCGCCCAGGTCACTGTGGGTTCCCTGGAGGGTTCAGCGGACCGCTTCGGCGGGAGCGGCCGCCTTGACCGGGTCGCCGTCGGCGTCCGCGTCGGTCTCGGCGCGGCTGAGCGCGGCACTGCGGGTGTCCGGCATGAGGACGTAGGTGATCAGGGAGATCATGGCGCACCCGGACACGTACCAGAAGAACATCTTCTCGTGGCCGCCGTTCTTGAACCACAGCGCCACGTACTCCGCCGTCCCGCCGAACAGGGCGTTGGCGATCGCGTACGGCAGCGCCACGCCCAGGGCGCGCACCCGGGTCGGGAAGAGCTCCGCCTTCACGGCCGCGTTGATCGAGGTGTATCCGGTGATGATCACCAGGGCGAGCAGGGAGAGGCCGAGCGCGGACCAGTACGAGGACGCCGAGCCGAGCGCCGTCATGATCGGGTAGGTGCCGACGGTGCAGCCGACCGCGAAGGTGATCAGCAGCGGGCGGCGGCCGATCCGGTCGGACAGCATCCCGGCGAAGGGCTGGAGCACGGCGAAGACGGTGAGCGCGGTGAAGCTCACGAGGGTGGCGGTGTTCTTCGCCATGCCCGCGCTGCCGATGAGGTACTTGGTGAGGTACGTGGTGTACGTGTAGTAGGCCACGGTGCCGCCGAGGGTGAGCGCCATGACCAGGCCGGCCTGGCGGCGGTGCTGCCACAGCGCCTTCAGCGTGCCGCGTGTGTTGTCCTCACGGCCGCCGTCACCGGCTTCCTCGGTGAACGCGTCGGTCTCCGTCAGCCGGCGCCGCAGCCAGAACACCACGAGTGCGAAGAGCGCGCCGAGCACGAAGGGGATGCGCCAGCCCCAGCTCTCCAGTTGGGCGGTGGTCAGGGTGTGCTGCAGCGTGATGAGGATGCCCAGGCCGAGGATCTGGCCGCAGGTCATCGACACGTACTGGAAGGAGGAGCCGAGGCCGCGGCGGTTGCGGGCGGACGCCTCGGTCAGATAGGTCGCGCTGGCGGCGTACTCTCCGCCGATGCTCATGCCCTGCAGCAGCCGCGCCAGCAGCAGCACCACGGCGCCGAAGTAGCCGGCCTGGCCGTAGGTGGGGGCCAGGGCGATCAGCAGTGCGGCCACCGACATCATCGTGACGGTCAGGGTGAGCGCGCTCTTGCGCCCGTGCCGGTCCGCGGCGCGGCCGAGCACCCAGCCGCCGACCGGGCGCATCAGGAAGCCGACCGCGAAGATACCGGCGGTGTTCATCAGCTGGGTGGTCGGGTTGTCGCCGGGGAAGAACGAGTCGGCGAAGTAGATCGCGAAGCTGGCGTAGACGAACCAGTCGTACCACTCGACGAGGTTGCCGAGGGACCCGCCGACGAGGGCGAGGCGGCGTTTCGCGCGCAGTTCTTCGGACCGGGTTCCGGGCACGGCCGGGGAAGAGGACATGGCGGCTCCAGACGGAAGTCCCAGGTTGGGATGGTGGAAAGCCCCTGATGGACGGGGTGAGAAGCCCCGGTGACGGGGAGTGCTGCATGAGCATGGAGGCGGCCGCCAGGCCCCTACAAGGTCCGGAACCCAGATCTAACATCCCGCTAAGAAAACAGCGCTGTGCCGGCGAGCAGGCCGCGAAGCGGTCCGAAGAGGGGGCCGCGCAGGACGCCGATGAGCGTCGGCGGCATCCTCATCGCTTTCCCTGCGCGAGTACAGGTCTATGCGAAGAGCTGGAAGAACGGGGGGAAGGTGCCGAGGACTCCGACGGCGATGAGCGCGAGGCTGATGAGCAGGGCACGTACGGTCTCGAACGGCTTGTTGCGCAGTACGGCGTACAGGACCCCCCAGGCCAGCAGCCAGACGACCACGGCCAGGATGGTCTTGCCGGACAGCGGACCGACCGAGTCGCTCCACGCCAGGCCGTCCTGCACCGATGTGTCGGCCTCGGTGAGCGTGGTGAGCACGCCCAGTGCGGTGGCTCCGACGCCCGCGGCGATGATCGCTGCCGAGATCGGCCCCTCCACCTTCTCGCTGAGCGGAAAGTCCTCTTCCGGTCCGCCTCCGGACGGTGTCGCCGCGTTCGTGGGTGCCATGTCCGCGGCCTCCTTTCAGGGCCTGGTCACTGGATGGGTTCGACCTTGGTGATGAAGGCGCCGAATGCCCCGGCCACCGCAGCGAAGACGAAGGCGAGGACGAACAGGGTGATGGTGGTGCGACGGACCCGGTTGTGCCGGATCAGGCCGGGGCCGTAGTACCAGACGATGAAGACGACGGCCGTCGCCAGGATCGGGCTGAGCCAGGCGATGTGCTCCTTCCACTCCATGCCGAACTCGTGCCAGTCCTTCGTGTCGGGGTCGGCGAGCAGCTTCGACCTGGGACTGTCCGGGGTCTTCTCCCGGTACCACGGATAGACGACCCAGGTGCCGGTGATCACGGTCGCCCACGCCGCCACCGCCATGGCGGTGACCCCGAGCCGTACCCGCCGCATCCGCTCCACCACCCCCACTCGCGTCATCAGTGCGGGCTTGAGGCTGTACAGCTCGGCGAGCCCGCCGGCGAAGGCGAGCAGGAAGGCGGCGCCGAGGACCATGCCGTGGACGAGGGTCCACCACTCGCGCTCGGTGAAGTTCACGGCCCATCTCCTGTTCAGCCCTCGGTGGCGACACCGCCGCCGCGCGCCTCACCATGTCGGCGCCGATCGAAAATTGGCAATTTCCAATAAAAGAGATCATTAATGACGTTATCGCACTGATTCGGCGCTGATGCGCGGGCGCGCCGCGACTATCGTGAGGAGAGGCGGGCCACTGTGCGCCATGCCGGCCCATTCCCGGAAGGAGGCCCGCGGTGTCAGCACAACCGCTCGACGCGCAGACCGTGACTGCTCTCGTCGGCGACGCCGCGGCCGCACCGTCCATGTACAACGCGCAGCCGTGGAAATTCCGCTACTTCCGTGCCGCCGGTACCTTCCATGTCCGAGCGGACCCCGAGCGGACCATGCCGCATGCCGATCCCACCAACCGTGCCCTCCACATCGGATGCGGCGCGGCCTTGTTCAACCTGCGCGTCGCCGCCGCTCACGCGGGATGGGAGCCGGCCACCCGGCTGCTGCCCGACCCGGCGGACCCCCAGCTGCTCGCGACGGTGGAGCTGGCCGGTCCCGTACGCCCGGAGACCGAGCTCGCCCCGCTGTACCCGGCCATCCGCCGTCGGCACACCAGCCGCTATCCGTTCTCGGAAGAGGACATACCCCAGGCCGTACAGGACGCTCTCCGCGGCGCGGCCGTGCGGGAAGGCGCGCGCCTGGTTTTTCCCGACGAGTGGCATGTGGAGTCGGTGCTGGATCTGGTCCACGACGCCGAGGGACGCGACTCGCTGGACCCGAGCCAGCTCGAGGACCTCGTGCGCTGGACCCGTATCGGCCCTGATGCCGCCGCCACGGCGTCCGACGGAATCCCCGACTATGCCTTCGGCCCGCGCAAGCGGGACGGAAAGGCTCCTGTGCGCGACTTCGCGGGCAGGCGTCCCGTGCCTGGCCGCGAGGTGGCCACGTTCGAGAACAAACCCCACCTGGCCCTGCTGGGCAGCAGCGGCGACCGGCCGGAGGACTGGCTGACGGCGGGGCAGGCAATGGAGCGCGTCCTGCTCGAAGCGACCCTGGACGGGCTGGCGACCTCGCTCACGTCCCACGCCCTGGAATGGCCGGAACTCCGCTGGGTCGTACGCGACCCGCAGTCGGCGATGGGGTACGTGCAGATGGTGTTGCGTCTGGGATACGGCGAGCACGGCCCGGTGACGCCGCGTCGTCCAGTGGCAGACGTACTCGACCTTGAACCGTAGGGGGCGGTTCGGCGTTGTTCCTGAGGCGCATCCGGCCCAGGGGCCGGTGGTGCGAGGATCATCGTTCTCCGGGGGCGTCCGGCCGCAGCCGGAATGGAGAGACGAGCGGGACGGGGTGGCAGTCATGGGTGAGCGGGGCCAGCTGGACCGGCAGGCCGTCCACGCGGAATTGGAGCGCGTTCGGGCCGACTTCCACCGCCTGCTCGCGGAGGCGAGCGCCGCCGATCTGCGCCGTTCGACGGATGGGACGCGGTGGACCAACGAGCAGCTGCTGTTCCACATGCTCTTCGGCTACATGCTCATCCGCGTGCTCCTGCGCCTGCTGGGGGTCTTCGCCGGGCTGCCGCGCTCCGTCGGCGGGACCTTCGCTCGTGTGCTGGACGCTGCGGCCAGCCCGTTCCATGTCATCAACTACGTCAGCTCCGTGTTCGGCACGCTGTACTACAACCACCGCCGTATGGGCGCGAAGATGGACCGCACGGTCGCTGCCCTGCATCGGCGCCTGGACCGTGAGAGCACGGCCTCCCTCGGGCGCGGCATGCACTACCCGCCCCGCTGGGACCCCTTCTTCCGCGACTGGATGACCCGCGCGGATCTCTACCGATATCCCACCCAGCACTACGACTTCCACCGCGCCCAGCTCACCCTGGGCCCTGCGCCGGACTGAGCTCTCGCTGGCCTTGCTCAGTCCCCACGGTCCGCGCATCAGCTCGGCATTCGCCTTCCCGGGCCCGGCTGCGTCAGCAGCTCGGCCAGCATGGTGCGGAGCATGGTGGCGCGGTGGAAGCCGACCGGCCGGTGGAGGACGCGGGTACGGGAGTTGCGGATGTCGTTGAGTTGTCGTTCCTGCAGGGTGAGCAGCGAGCGGGCGGCGACCAACTGGCCCGGGTCGCACACCTCCAGCACCGCGCGTGCTTCCTCGAGGGCGGTATGGGCGCGGTCGCACATGTCCTGCAGCAGAGCGTGTACGGCAGGCGTGTCCCGGCCCTGTTCGAGATCGGAGCGGGCCACGGCGTGCTCCGTGAGCGCGTCGGCGGGCAGACACAGGCGTCCGGCTTCCAGGTCTGCCCGCAGATCGTTGAGGAAGTCCAGGCGTTGCGCGAACTCGGCGTAGGCCCGCCAGGTGCGAGCCGCTTCGTCGCTGGGGCCGCCCTGGTACTGGAGACCTGCCGAGCACATCAGCAGGGGCCAGGTGTAGCGGTCCACGTACTGGCCGAACTCCGCCTCGTCGGCGAAGCCCGCGAAGTCGGGCTCCAGCTCGGCGGCGTCCAGCAGGCGCAGTATCCACGACGTGCACAGCCCCCGTACCGTCACGGAGTGCACGAAGGCCCGCACGATCGGATAGGGGCACGAGTCGTCGTGGACTCCGCGTCGCGCTTGGGCCAGCCAGTCCGCGCGTCGCGCTCGAGCGTCCGGACTGTTGCCCGCGTCGGCGAGGTCGTCGGTGTGGTTGGCGAATGCGAGCCCGGCCAGCAGGTGCGGCTGCAGGGCCGGCGGGGCCAGGACACGGACGCCGACGTACGGTCCGGTATCGCGGTCACGGATGAACTTCGCGCACCGGGCGTAGTCGAGGCGCAGCCGCTCGTCGCCGATGTCAGCGGCCTCGAGGGCCGTCCGCCATGTGGCGAGCGTGGTCATCGTGCGGTCACCTTCCCGAAGCGGCGCGAGCGGTGGCGGTAGGTCTCGATGGCCTCCCGGAACTTCTCCGGTGTCATGTCGGGCCACAGATCGGGAAGAAACACGAGCTCCGCGTAGGCCACCTGCCACAGCAGGAAGCCCGACAGGCGCATCTCGCCGGAGGTACGGATCAGCAGATCCACCGGAGGCATGTCGGGATGGGGCAGGTGCGCCGCAAGGGTCCGCTCGGTGATCTGACCGGCCGGAACACCGGCGGCGACGATGGAGCGGACCGCGTGCGTGATGTCGCTGTGCCCGCCGTGGTTCAGGGCCACCGTGACCGTCATGCCCGTGTTCGAGGCCGTCAACGCGGCGGAGCGGGCCATCGCGGACCGCAGGGACTGCGGCACCTGGTCGTGCGGCTGCCCCAGGTAGCGGATGCGGATACCCCGGCGGTGCCAGTTTTCGAGGTTGGTGTCGATGAACTTCTCGATGGACCGCATGATCACGGCGATCTCGGCTGCCGGCCGCGCCCAGTTCTCCGTGGAGAACACGTACATGGACAGCCATTCGAGTCCCATGTCGTCGGCTGTCTCGACGATCCGCCGGGCGGGGTCGGCGCCGTGGCTGTGACCGTCACGCCGCACCAGACCACGCGCTTCGGCCCATCTGCCGTTCCCGTCCAGGATGCACGCCACATGGCTTGGATCAGTGGATTTCATACGAGATGACCTTTGCATCCTGAGGCGGCGTCATCTCCATGGATAAGTGGTGCAAGGGGTCCAGGCCATTCCGCAGGGGCCAGCCGTGCGACAGCGGCTGAGAAGCCGCTCGCCTGGCTTGCCGAGCGAGCCGGTGAGATCATTTCCATGAGCCTGCAGAGAGGGCCAAGAATGTCCGCGATCAGGGAAACCGTTGACATCGATCGCAGCCCCGAGGAGGTCTTCTCCTACATCACCGACCCCTCCCACATGCCGGAATGGCAGCAGAGTGCCGTATCCGCACACCGGGTGGGCGGCGCCCCGATGAGCGTGGGCTCCCGGGTCAAGGCGACGTGGCAGCTGGGCCGCCTCCAGTTCCCGATGACCATGGAGGTCACCGAGTTCGATCCCCCGAGAAGCTGGCGTCTGCGCGGTGTCGAGGGCCCCGCCCGAGGAGAGGTCCACGGAACGATCGAGCCGCTTGACGACGGCGCGCGCTCACGCCTGACGATCGACCTCGACTTCGAGTCCTATGGGCTGGGCAGGGCTCTCGTGCCCCTGGTGCTCCGCCCACGGGCTCGCAAGGAACTGCCGCACGACGAGCAAACGCTCAAGAACCTTCTGGAGCAGGGCGCCGCGTGAAGCGGTCTTGCGGTGGTAGGACCGAAACGGAACTGCGACGCTGAAGACATGCACAAGCACCGGCTCGGGGCCGGGCGACGCTCGTTCGGCGTGGCGGCCGCCGCGCTGGCCCTGTACGGCGTCTTCCTTCGGCCGCGGGTGCTGACCTGGGGCGCGACCCACGAGGAAGCCCGCGACTTCCCCGGCGACGAGCTCATCCCCGATGCCGACGGCTCCTCGACCATGGCCACGACCCTGCCGGCGCCGCCCGAAGCGGTCTGGCCCTGGCTGGCACAGATGGGCTGCAACCGCGGCGGCTGGTACAGCTGGGACCGCCTGGACAACGGCGGACACCCGAGCGCACAACGCATCGTCCCCGAGTGGCAGCACCTGGAGCCGGGCCAGCACCTGGACTCCCTGCCGAGCGGTGATGCCTGGTTCACCGTCGCGGTCGTCGAACCGGAACGGACACTGGTGCTGCGCTCACAGACGACCCTCCCGTCCGGGCGCCCCTTCGACGGGTCGGCCGGGCCGCCACCCAGGGCGTACATCGACTCGATCTGGGGCTTCCACCTCCGGCCGCAGCCCGGCGGCAGGACCCGGCTGATCGTCCGCGCGCGGGCCCGCAGTCGCCCGCGTCCCCTCACCCGGCCCATGGATGTGCTGTTCTGGGAACCCGCTCACCTGATCATGCAGACCCGCCAGTTCCACAACCTGTGCACGCGCGTCAGTGCGACGGCATGAAGTCAGGGAGGGTGAGGTCGTTCAGGACTGCGTGCCTTTCCGGCGTCCAAGGCGTCGCAGCCGACTCGCAGCCATTGAGGAGGGCGCATGTCCACCACCGGCCGCAAGGAACTGCAGCACCCGCGTTTCGCACGTCAGTATCTGAGGATTGCCGGCGAGGCCGACCGGCGCGGCGGCGCCGCACACCGCGACCGGTTGCTCGCCGGACTGACGGGCCGTGTGCTGGAGGTGGGTGCAGGGCAGGGCCGCAACTTCCCGCACTACCCCGGCACCGTGACCGAGGTGGTGGCGCTCGAACCCGACGACACCCTGCGCGCCGTCGCCGAGCAGACTGCAGCCTCGGCACCGGTGCGGGTCACGGTCGTGGCCGGTGAGGCCGCCGAACTGCCTGGTGAGGAAGGCGAGTTCGACGCCGTCGTGGCCTCGCTCGTGCTGTGCTCGGTGGACCAGGTGCCCGAGGTGCTGGCGGAGATGGCCCGCGTGCTGCGGCCCGGCGGCGAGCTGCGCTTCTATGAGCACGTGCGCTCGCCCCGCCGCTGGGCAGGCCGGCTGGAGGACGCGATCACTCCGCTGTGGAGCCGGGCCGCAGGCGGCTGCCACCCCAACCGGGACACCGAAGCCGCCATCCGCCTCGCGGGATTCACCGTGACCGGCATCGACCGGTTCGGTTTCTCTCCGGCCGCGCTCATGCCGAAGACGCTGCACATCGTGGGCACCGCCGTACGGCCCTGACATGCGTGCCGCAGCGCCGGCGAGGGCGGCGGCCTGGCGGGCGATGCCGGCCACTCGGCGCCGTGCGGGATCTTCGTCATGCTGATCTGCGAGAGCAGCCGGGTGCGATGTTGTAGGCCAGGCTGCCGGGCACGAACCGTCCCTCGATGTAGGGGAACGGCCCGTCAGGCAGGTCGTAGACGGCTGTGGCCGGGCCGGGCAGCGGCCGCCGACCGGGGACGATGTCCCAACGTGTCACCGGTGTCCTCCAGGGAGCCAGGACCAGGCCGCCGGGCAGCGTGGCGTAGCGGTCGGCGTGGAAGTCGACGGGCGCGCCGCGCTGATCGAGAAACACCCGTGCCGTCACGGCATGCGCTCCCTCGGTGAGGGTTACGTCGAACGCGTGGTCATCGACCTGCGCCCAGGATGTGGCCGGGCCCAGGAGCATCGAGGGGGCGAGTAGGACGGCGTCGTTGAGGTAGGTGATCAGCTCGCTGATGTCGAACTCCTCTCCGCTGCCGTCCGAGACGGGGATACGGCCCATCAGCTTGACGAGCAGCCGCCCGTGGCCGCGGACGTAGGTGTCGTGGCCGAGCACCGGTATCAGGTGTGCGAAGCGGATCCGCATGGCGAAGAGGCGGGCGATCTCGACCGCGGAGTTGTACTGCCATGCCTCCGCGGCCGCCCAGCGGGCGCCGGGCCGCAGGCGGAAACGGCCGACGAAGCGAGCCCGGAACGACCAGATGCGGGGCCTGCCGACGATGTCCATGAACCGCAGGTAGCGTTGCACGGCGTCCGGCAGTCCGGCCAGGTCGGCGTCGGTCAGCACCGCCGCGGGAGGGTGTCCGGAGGGCAGCCCTGCGGCGGCGACCTCCTCCATCAGCGCGGTGTACAGGCGGTCTTTTTTCGGCTCAGGCGGGTGCCCCGCATGGCGGTCCCGGCTCGCGCCCCCGCGTGCGCCGCTCATCGGGCGGCTTCCATGGGTCGGTGCCGGCGGCGGATCGCCACCGCGCCGGCGGCGAGGGCCAGGGCGGCGGTGAGCGGAGTGACGGCGGTCCACCAGGTGAGCGTGGCGAAGGGCAGCGCCCCGAGCAGCAGGACCGTGGCCGCGAGGGGCACGGAGCGGGCCGCGATCCATGGCGCGGCCGTCACGGCGAGTCCGCCGAAGAGTCCCAGCCACAGCAGGAGCGGTCGGTCGGCGGTCGCGGCAACGAGCATCAGGCAGGCCCCCAGGATGCCGGTGAGGACCGCCGGCCAGGCGCGGCGGACGGCGCGGGCCACGCCTGCGGGGGCGGCGCCGATCCCGGAGGCCGCGGCGGCCAGGAGCAGGACACCGGGCAGCCACCACAGGCGCCCGACGGTGGAGAAGCCCACCAGGCCCGCCACCAGCTCGGCGCCCGCGACCGCGGTCCGGATCCCGGCGTTCGGCGGCCGGATCGCCCGCAACCGGACCAGGGCCGCCGCGCAGGCAAGGCTGGACAGGCCGATGGTCAGCAGGCCCAGCGGGACCGGATCGGCCTTGCTCCCGGCCCAGGCCCCCAACTGCGGGCCCGCGGCGGCCTGGACGATGCCGGCCGCCACACCGAGCCCGCCGCCGAGCAGCCCCGACCATGCGGCGTACCGCTCCGAGCGGGCGCTCACAGGATCACCTCGGAGGCCGGTCGGCGCGGCGACAGCCGCCCGGAGCGTACGGGGTGGCCGAGCCGGAAGGCGACCAGGGTCTGTCGGCCGCCCGGATCAGCGACCAGCGCGGCCAGCCGCGGGCCGAACTCCGGCTTGCGGCCCAGACCGAGGTCGCGGTCGATGCGCTCGGTGATCTGGTTCATGTGCTGCAGTGCCAGGCCCCGTGCGGTGACGGCGAGATGGATCCGCTGCAGCAGCCGCCCGCCGGCAAGTTGCTGCGCCGCATCGTGCGGGTCGGCCACCAGGAGCACCCCGTAGGCGGCGGCCGTCCTGGTGTGCACGGTGCGTGTCTGCTTCACCCAGAACGTGTCGCCCGAAGCGCGGGAGGTGGCGGGCAGGAGCTTGCCGACGGCGGTCATCAGGGGGCTCAGGCCCTGTCCGTCGAGGGTCAGGCCGTCCCGGTGGCGCTCGATCGCGTCCGCGTCGCCGCGGAACCACCGGAAGCCGTCCTTCGACTGCCCCTCGTCCGCGATCACCGCCCGCGCGGCCTCGACCATCAGTATCCCCATGTCCCGCTTGGCCCGGGTAGTCGTCAGCCAGACCGCCGTGACGGTTCCCGAGCCGTCGGCGAGGGCGGCCAGCTCGTCCAGGAAGCCGTCCGGCAGAGGCTCTGCGGTGTACGGGCCGCGATTGCTGCGGCGCTCGCTGATCGCGTCGTACAGCGCGGAGTGCCGCGCTGGGCCTGCGGCCAGCTCGACGCGGGCGACCAGCCGCGGCTCGGACGGATCGGGCAGCAGGCCGACCCGGGGCTCATAGCCACGCGCCCGGGCCGCCAGGACGAGGTTCTCCAGCGCGCAGCCGAGCCCGACCCGCATCTCCCGGCCGTACGGATCGGGGGCGGTCATGCGCCGCGCCGGATCGGCCACCAGATCGATCCTGGTGTCGCTCACCCGGAAGATCCATGGCTGGGTGTTGTGCGGGCTGGCGGCGAGCACCGCCGCGGCCACCATGCCGCGTGGGCCGGGCTCGTCGCGCCAGTGCCGCCAGGCGTCGAAGGCCGTCCCGTCCGTCGGGCCGAGCAGCTGATTGTCGTACGCCCGGTAGGAGACGGCTGCCGTGCCGGCCACCGCGATCGTGAGCACGCCCATGCCGGTTCCCTTGAGCAGTCCGCGTCTGGAGACCCCGTTCTCCCGCGTCTCGTCGGCCGGATCGCTCCGGCGGACGGCGGCATGGGTCCTGTGGATGCTGCGCGTCATGGTGGTCCTCCCGAGCGGCGCCGGGTCCCTTACCGCCGAGCGGAATCCACGTCGGCATACTCACACTCGCCGCCACGGGAACCCGGCGACAGAGCCGGACGGCCCGGCGAGAGGGCCACCAGACCCCACCCGCGCCGCGCCTTCATCGCGTTCGACATGGATGACACGCTCGTCGACACCGAGCGGCCGTGGTGGCGAGCGCACCGAGCCGGCGCCCGACCCGTACCTGGTCGCCTGCCGCGCCCTCGGCGTCGACCCGGCGGGCTGCGTCGCCGTCGAGGACCGCACCGGCGTCACCTCTGCCGAAGCCGCTGCGGCCGCATCCTCGGAGCTTCGTGGCCCCGGCGGGTCCTGCAGAGCGGTCGCTCACACGGTGATTGCTCAGAGCCAGTCCCGCCGCTTGAAGATGACATACAAACTGGTACAGACAATCGCCATCAGGGCGATCGCGAAGGGGTACCCGAAGCTCCAGCGCAACTCCGGCATGTGCTCGAAGTTCATCCCGTAGATCGTCCCGACCAGCGTGGGAGCAAAGAGAATCGCCGCCCAGCTCGAGATCTTCTTGATCTCCTCGTTCTGCTCGAACCCCGCCTCCGCCAGCGCCCGCATCTCCGCGTTCTGTTCCTGGGTGACCAGGGTCGCGTTCACCGTCAGGATGTCCGTGAGGGCCTGGCGGAAGCCGTCGACGCGTTCGCTGGTGTGGGTGACGTGGTCCGCCACGTCCCGGAGATACCGCTGGAGTTCCTCGTCCGTGCCGTACTTCGCGAAGCCAGCCATCAGGCCGTGCAGCATGCCGACCAAGGGGCGGGTGGCACGCTGGAACTCGACCATTTCGCGGGAGAGTTCGTAGATGCGGCGGGAGACTTCGGGGTCGCCGCGGAAGACCTCCGTCTCGATCTCGTCGATGTCGTTCTGGACGCCCGCGACGACGGGTTCGTAGCCGTCGACCACCGCGTCGAGGATGGCGTACAGGACCGCCTCCGGGCCCAGTTTCAGCAACTCCGGCGTCTCCTCCATACGGCGGCGGACCGCCGAGAGATCCGGGGCCGCGCCATGGCGGACCGTGATCACGAAGTCGGGCCCGACGAAGACGTGCAGCTCTCCGAAGTCGACCTCCTCGGGGGCGTCGAGATACCGGGCCGCCCGCAGAACGACGAACAGCGTGTCGCCGTAGCGCTCCAGCTTCGGGCGCTGGTGTGCCTCCATCGCGTCCTCGACCGACAGCGGATGCAGGTCGAACTCCTCGGCCAGCGAGAGGAGTTCACGCTCGGTCGGGCGGGCCAGGCCGATCCACGCCATGCCGGACGGTTCCTCGCGCAGCTCGCGGAAGGTGTCGGCGAGGGTGGCGGGGGAGGAGACGCGGACGCCGTCGCGGTACAGGGCCGCCTGGACGACGCTGACCACCTCGATCTGTTCGGGCGCGGGTGGCTCGGCGCGCGGCGCCGGGTTCGTCGCCGCGGGCGGCTGCGGCGGGGGCAGGGCGCGGCGCCAGACGGATTTCCGGAGGTTCTTCGAGAGTGGGCGGGCGCGTCGCTCGGCCATTGCGGCTGCCTCTCGACTCAGGCCTGCGTCGGGTGATCACGGAGCGGGAACTGTGATCACGGAGCAGGATATCCGGGTCAAAAGACATGGGAAGCGGTGCCGGTCCGGGATTCGGTGAGAGTTGCGGACCGAAGGTGTCCGCAAGCCTCGCTAGCGTGCTCGGCATGACGAAGACGACGTCCGCGACGGCCCCCGTGCTCGGAACCCGCGCCCTCAACCGCGCGACCCTCGACCGGCAGCTCCTGCTGCGCCGCTCGCCGCTGTCGGCCAAGGCGGCGGTGGAGCACCTCCTCGGCCTCCAGGCGCAGAACGTCAAGCCGCCGTACTACGCGCTCGCCGCCCGTCTCGACGGCTTCACGCCCGGGGAGCTGTCCGGTCTCATGGCCGACCGCGAGGTCGTGCGTATCGTCACCATGCGTTCGACCATCCACACCCACACCGCCGACGACTGCCTCACCCTGCGGCCGCTGGTGCAGGCCGCACGCGACCGCGAACTCACCAACTTCCGCAAGGGACTGCAGGGCGTCGACCTCGACCGGCTCGCCGCGCTCGCCCGTGACCTCGTCGAGGCGGAGCCGCGTACCATGAAGCAGCTGCGCGAAGCCCTGCTCGCCGAGTGGCCGGACGCCGACCCGCAGGCCCTCGGCATCGCCGCCCGCTGCAGGCTCCCGCTCGTCCAGGTCACTCCGCGCGGACTGTGGGGGAGGAGCGGCCAGGTCGCCCTCACCACCGCCGAGCACTGGCTGGGCCGCCCCGCCGAGCCGGCCCCGGCACCCGAGGACGTCGTACTGCGCTATCTCGCCGCCTTCGGCCCCGCCTCGGTCAAGGACATGCAGACCTGGGCCGGCCTGACCCGTCTGCGTGACGCCTTCGAGCGGCTGCGGCCGCGGCTGGTCACCTTCCGGGACGGCAACGGCGTCGAACTCTTCGACCTCCCCGACGCCCCGCGCCCCGACCCCGACACACCGGCCCCGCCTCGTTTCCTGCCCGAGTTCGACAACCTGCTCCTCTCCCACGCCGACCGCACCCGTGTGGTGCCGGCGGAGTACTGGGGCCGCAGCTGGCTGGGCAACCAGGTCTACTGCACGTTCCTCGTGGACGGTTTCCTGGCGGGCGTATGGAAACTGGACGAGGACGCGCTCCTCATCGAGCCCTTCGGCCGGCTCACCAGGGCCCAGCGGGAGGAGCTGACCGCCGAGGGAGCGCGGATGCTGGCGGCGATGCACAAGGAGTCGTCGTACGACATCCGCTTCGCAGCCGTGGTCCGGTAGCGGACATGGAGAGGGGGCGCTGCGGGCCGCTCGTGGAGGCTCGCAGCGCCCCCTGGTATTTACCTGAGGGGTGCTCAGGAGTTCATGGGGTTACGAGTTGACCTGTGCGGTCACCAGGCTGGAGAAGGTGGTCAGCCGGGTGTAGACACCCGGGTAACCGGCCTCCGCGCAGCCCTCGCCCCAAGAAGTGATCCCTGCCAGGACGCCCCCGATGAGCAGGGGACCGCCGCTGTCGCCCTGGCAGGTGTCTACGCCGCCGGAGGAGTATCCGGCGCAAACCATGTCGGTCTGGACGAAGTCCGAACCGTACGAGCTGCGGCAGCTGGAGTCGGACACGATCGGGACGGTCGCGGTCCGCAGCTGGTTGGAGGAGCTGCCGTTCTCGGAAGTCGTGCCCCAGCCGAGGATGCGCGCGGTGGTGCCGGCCGCGTACACACCGGTCTGGGAGGAGGAGACGTACGACGCCGGGGTGTACGGCATCGACGTCGACAGCGTCAGGACGGCCACGTCGTCGCCGTTGGTGGCGTCCGTGTAGCTCGGGTTGATCCAGATCTTGCTGACCCGGCTGACCGTACCGTTCGTACCGCTCAGGTAGGTGCGGCCGCCGACGACTCGGACGCTGCTGGTGGTCTCGCCGACCATGCAGTGCGCGGCGGTGACCACCTTGGTCGCCGAGACGAGGGTGCCGCCGCAGAACTGGTTCTGTGAGGCGTCGGTGATCTGCATCATGAACGGGTACGTCGTCGTGGTGGTCGTCGTGCCGCCGACGATCGGCTGCGGCGCGGCGACGGCGCTGGGGGCGCTGAGCAGCGCGGTGGCGGCTGCTGCAGCGGTCGCCGCGACGACGACGGCGGTCTTTCTTGCGCGGTTGAGCCCGAACATGAGTCTCCTCAGTGGGGGTTGCCGGTGGGGGGTCGCGCGGGTGTGGGGGGTGGTGCAACGGGGGTCGCGGGACCGACCCCCGTATGCCCGGGCGAGCGGCACGCCCCAAAGCTATGACCCGGCACACCGTCTTCCCAATGAGGGAACCCCCTAGGGGAGTTGGGGCAGGGAAAACCCTCGGTCGCCCCACAGAGACCTCACCGAGCCCGCTGAGGCTCCCCCGGCGAACCCGCGAAGGCTCCCGCAGCCGGCCGGCCCGTCCAGGCAGTAAACCCGCGCCCACCTCACTTCGCGTGGCGCCCCGCCGCCAGTCGGACGATGTCCACCCGCGAGCGGATCCCCAGTTTGCGGTAGACCCGGGTCAGCGTCGCCTCGACCGTCTTGACGCTGATGAACAGCCGCGCGGCTATCTCCCGGTTGGTCGCGCCCTCCATGACGAGCGCGGCCACCTGACGCTCCATCGACGCCAGCCCCTCCAGCGCGTCGAGGGTGGTGTCCTGCGCGACGGGGACGGGCGGCTTTGCCGGACCGGCCGCGGCGGCGGTGTCGACCTGGCGCAGCCACGGCATCGCCCGGCACCGCCGGAACAGCCGCGCCGCCTCGTCGTACGACGTCGGTCCGGGCCGCCCGGTGCGCAGCCGGGCCAGCTCGAACGCGGCCCGCGCCTCCTCCAGGCCGTATCCCAGCTTCGCCAGCCGGTCCTGAACCGACGTCAGCTGGGCGAGGGCGGCATCCAGGTCGCCGCGGGCGGCGCGCACCAGCGCCTCCGCCCGGTCCAGTACGGCCAGCACGCTCTCCCGGCCGAGCCGCAGCGCGTGCTCTCGGGTCACGTCGATCACGTCCTGCGCCTCGCCCGGCTCCCCGATCCGCACCAGGGCCTCGGCGAGGTCGCCCTGCCAGCGGCCGCGCGCCGGGTCCGTGATGCCGAGCCCCTGCTCCAGCTCCCGCACCCGGCGCAGCGACCGGACGGTGCCCGCCGCGTCCCCGGCCACCAGCTGGGCGTACCCGAGGGCGGCCAGGGCGCGGGAGAGATACATCTGGTCGCCGTCCTCCTCCGCGCGGTCCGCCGCCTCCCGGGCCAGCGTGAGCGCCCGGTCGACGTCCCCGCCGGAGGCCTCCGCGAGGGAGGTGAGCATGGCCGAGGCTCCCAGGCCGATGCTGGAGTCCCGGGCCAGCCGCAGACTCTCGCGGGCCAGGTCCAGCGCCCGGCCGCAGTGCCCGGAGCGCAGCTCGGTGTCGGCGAGGAAGCGCTGGAAGTGGACCTCGCTCTCGACCATGCCGCGCCGCTGGACCTCGCGCAGCAGCGCTGTGATCGTCGTGCGGGCCTCGGGCAGCTGGTCGCTCATCAGCAGCCAGCGGAACCGGGCGGCGCCTGCGCCGTTGTGGTGGCACGCCACGTACGGGTCCTGCGGCTCCTTCAGCGCCCGCTTGATGGTCGCGGGGGCGTCCGGGTGGCCCATCAGGATCTCGATGGAGGCCTGGAAGGAGAGCGCCATCAGCTCGGTGCGCCGGTCCTCGCCCCGTGCGGCGAGCTCCGCCGCGTGCGCGGCCTCCTGCCGGGCCTCGGCGAAGTCGCCCTCGACGACCAGACCGCGCCAGGCCAGCTGGTAGTGGACCAGGGCGAGCAGCCGCGGATCGTCGCCCGCGTCGGCCAGCACCTTCGGGAAGACGGCGTCGACGTCGCCGAGGGCCTGACCGGCCGCCTCGATCACCACCATCCAGGCCCGCACCCGTTCCGCGGGGACCGTGGCCCGGGTCAGCACCTCGTGCGCGATGTCCCGGGCGAGATCCACCTCGCCGGCGGTGATCGCGTCCTCCGCGGCCAGCAGCCGCCGCTCGTCCGGGCCCGGTGCGCCGTCGGCCGGGGTGTGCCGGGCCGCGAGCAGCCCGAGCGAGGCGGCCACCGACGGGGCGCCGCGGTCCCGGGCCAGCGCGGCGGCCTCGGAGAGCCGGGCGGCCACGTCCGGATCGGTGCCGGTGGTCGCCAGCGCGAGGTGCCGGGCCCGCTCGATCGGGTCCGAGGCGGCCGTGGACAGCGCGGCGTGCGCGGCGCGCCGGTCCTGCGCGGGCGCCTCCGCGTACAGAGCCGCCGAGATCAGCGGGTGCGCGAACCGTACGGCCGGGCCCTCCGGCTCGGTCGCCAGCAGCCCGAGCGCCGCGGCCTGGGCCGTCTCCGCCTCGGCGTTCTCGCGGCCGGCCGCGTGCAGCAGCGCCAGGGTGGGGCGCGCGCCGGCGCTGGCGACGAGGAGTGTGCGGCGGGCCTCGGCCGAGAGCATGTCGAGCCGGCTGAGCACCAGGGCCCGCAGCGAGGTCGGCACGGGCAGCGGCTCGCCGGGCCGGGGCGGGGTGGGGTTCTCGCCGAGGGCGCGGCCCAGTTCCAGCGCGAAGAGGGGGTTGCCGCCGCTGGTGCGGTGGATCTCGCGGACCGTGGAGCGCGGCAGGTCGGTGTAGCCGCGGTGGTCCAGCAGGGTGGAGACCTGGGCGCGGGAGAGCGGGTTGAGGCGGACGGCGAGGGTGTCCGGCGGGGACGCGCGTAGATGGCGGTCGTACTCCTGGCCCTCGGTCCGGACCGCGCACAGCATCTGCACGGGGGTGTCGCCCAGGCGGCGGGCCGCGAAGCCGAGGAGTTCCGCGCTGGCCGAGTCCAGCCACTGCAGATCGTCAGCGACGACCAGGACGGGGCCCTCGGCGGCGAGCGCGCGCAGCGCCGACAGCACCGCGAGGCGCAGGGCGAGGCCGTCGCGCTGGAGGGTGGATTCGCCGCGGCCGGTGAGGGCGGACTCCAGGGCGGTGCGCTGGGCCGCGGGCAGCCGGTCGGAGATCTCCGGGAGGACCAGGCCGAAGAGGTCGGCGAGCGCCAGGAAGGGGAGGTGGGATTCGGACTCGGTCGCCGAGCAGCGCAACACGGTTCGTGCCGCCTCGCCGTAATCCGCGGCCAATGCCCGCAGCACGGTCGACTTTCCTATTCCGGCCGGGCCGTGGAGCAGCACACTGCCGCCACCGGCCAGCTGGTCGCGGGCCGCCGTGACCAGTTCGTCCCTGCCGATGACCAGGTCGGGGCGGCCTCTGGCAGGCTCCGTGAAGTCCCGTCGCACGGTCACCGCTCCCCTCCGTGTGTCGTGTCCGAGCCAAATTCTAGGCAACAACTCCTTGAAATTCGGACGGACGCGGTGGTGAGGGATATAACAACACGGCGGCGGACAGACTGAAGCATAGGTAAATTCAGTACATCGTTGAATGAATAAGTCCTGTACGGACCGGCTCGCTCGGCTACGGCAGCACCCCCGCCCGGCGGGCCGCCACAACGGCCTCCCCACGGGTGTGCGCGCCCAGCTTGCGCATGGCCGACCGCAGGTAACCCTTCACCGTCTCCGCCCTGAGGCCCAGCCGCTCGGCGGTCACCGCGTTCGTCGCGCCCGCGGCCACGCAGGCCAGCACGTCCACCTCGCGAGGCGCGAGGCCCACCTGCTCCTTCGGCGCCTCCGCGGCCAGCAGCCCGCACGCCGCCAGCAACTCCGAGCGCACCACCGGGTCGGTGATCCGCGGGGCCAGTGCGCGCAGCGCCGCGTGGGCCTCGCGGACCTGCTCCCAGGCAGCGGCCGCGTCGGCGTCCCGGGCGGGCTCCGGGCGGGCCGCCGCCATCAGGTCGCGTGCCTCGTCCCGTACCACCAGTGCCTGCTCCACGTCGCGTGCGGCCGCCACGGCCGCGCTCAGCGTCCGGTCGCCCAGCGGCTGGGCCGTGCGCAGGGCGCCGTACAGCACGCCCCGGACCCGCCGTCGTACGACGACCGGCACCGCGAGGATCGAGCGCAGTCCCTCCTGGGCGACGGCGGCGTCGTACTCGTGGCTGATCTGCAGCGACGAGGAGTAGTCCGTCACCGCGCAGGGGCGGGCCAGGGCCACCGCCTTCCCGCCCAGGCCGTTGCCGGAGGTCACCGCGAGCGCGCTGAGCGCGGGCGTCGCCGTACCGATCAGTTCGCTGATGCGCATCCGCTGCCGCCCCGGCTCCACCAACCCGCCGAAGGCGACGGGAAGCCCGGTCGTGCGGCGCAGCCGCACCAGTGCACCGCGTATCTCCACCCCACCGCCCGTGTCCGCTGTCACCCGCTCGCCCCTTCGTTGCGGCTGCCTCGGGACCCACACCCCCGTTCGGGGGTAGTGAGACCTGCATCACGGATTACACGATGTCAGAGAGCCGCCCGGCAATGGTCCGGCACGGAGGAGGACAGCAGATGACTACGGCGACGGAGCAGTTCCGCAGGGCGCGGGACTTCCTGCTGGAGCACCGCGAGGACTACGCCACGGCCTACGAGGGCTTCGTCTGGCCCCGTCCCACCGAGTTCAACTGGGCGCTCGACTGGTTCGACGAGATCGCGCACGGGAACGCCCGCACCGCGCTGCACATCGTCGAGGAGGACGGCTCGCAGACCCGGCTGTCCTTCGGCGAGCTCTCCGTGCGCTCCGGTTCGTTCGCGAACTGGCTGCGCGAGCGCGGGGTGCGCGCCGAGGACCGCATCCTGGTCATGCTCGGCAACCAGGCCGAACTGTGGATCACGGCACTCGCCGCCATGAAGCTGCGGGCCGTGGTCATCCCCGCCACCCCGCTGCTGGGCCCCGCCGACCTGCGCGACCGCGTCGACCGGGGCCGCGTCCGGCACGTGATCGTGCGGGCCGAGGACACCGGCAAGTTCGACGAGGTGCCCGGCGACTACACCCGCATCGCGGCCGGCGACCCGGTCGAGGGCTGGCTGCCGTACGAGGAGGCGTACGACGCCGACGCGAACTTCCTGCCCGACGGTCCGACCATGGCCGACGACCCGCTGATGCTCTACTTCACCTCGGGCACCACCGCCCGGCCCAAGCTGGTCGAGCACACCCACGTGTCGTACCCGATCGGCCACCTGGCGACCATGTACTGGATCGGCCTCGAGCCCGGTGACGTGCACCTGAACATCTCCTCGCCGGGCTGGGCCAAGCACGCCTGGTCCAACCTGTTCGCGCCGTGGAACGCCGAGGCGACCGTCTTCCTGCACAACTACACGCGCTTCGACGCGCCCCGCCTCATGGCCGAAATGGACCGGGCCGGCGTCACCACCTTCTGCGCCCCGCCCACCGTGTGGCGCATGCTCATCCAGGCCGACCTCACCCAGCTGCGCACCCCGCCCCGGGAGGCCGTCGCCGCCGGTGAGCCGCTCAACCCCGAGGTCATCGAGCAGGTCCGGCGGGCCTGGGGCGTGACCATCCGGGACGGTTTCGGCCAGACCGAGACCGCCGTACAGATCGCCAACAGCCCCGGGCAGCCCCTGAAGACCGGCTCCATGGGCCGGCCCGGCCCCGGCTACCGCGTCGAGCTGCTCGACCCCGTCTCCGGCGCGCCGGGCGCGACCGAGGGCGAGATCTCGCTCGACCTCTCGGCACGCCCTGTAGGCCTGATGACCGGCTACCACGGCGACCCCGACCGTACGGCGGAGGCGATGGCCGGCGGCTACTACCGGACCGGCGACATCGGCTCGCGCGACGACGACGGATACATCACCTACGTCGGCCGCGCGGACGACGTCTTCAAGGCCTCCGACTACAAGATCAGCCCCTTCGAGCTGGAGAGCGCGCTGCTGGAGCACGAGGCGGTGGCGGAGGCGGCCGTGGTGCCCGCCCCGGACGCCCTGCGCCTCGCCGTGCCCAAGGCGTACGTCGTTCTCGCCGAGGGCTGGGAGCCCGGCCCCGACACCGCGAAGGTGCTCTTCGAGCACTCCCGGGAGACCCTCGCCCCCTACAAGCGCATCCGGCGCCTGGAGTTCGCCCCGCTGCCCAAGACCGTCTCCGGCAAGATCCGCAGGATCGAGCTGCGCGAGGCGACCGCGGCGGGCTCGGACGCGGAGTACCGCGAGGAGGACTTCCGGTGAGCGGGCTGTCGTACACGCACGGGACGAGCGGGACACCGCTGCTGGGCGACACGATCGGCGCCAACCTCGACCGGGCGATCGCCGCCCACCCCGACCGCGAGGCCCTGGTGGACGTGCCGTCCGGGCGGCGCTGGACCTACACCGAGTTCGGTGCGGCGGTCGACGAGGTGGCGCGCGGGCTGCTCGCCAAGGGGGTGGCGAAGGGCGACCGGGTCGGGATCTGGGCGGTCAACTGTCCCGAGTGGGTCCTCGTCCAGTACGCAACCGCACGCATCGGCGCGATCATGGTCAACATCAACCCGGCCTACCGTGCCCACGAGTTGGAGTACGTCCTCAAGCAGGCCGGCATCTCGGTGCTGATCGCCTCGCTCGCGCACAGGACCAGCGACTATCGCTCACTGGTGGACCAAGTGCGCGGCAGGTGCCCTGAGTTGCGGGAGACCGTCTACATCGGCGACCCGTCCTGGGAGGCACTGACGGCGGACGCGGCCGCTGTGCCCCACGAGCGACTGGCGGCCGTCTCCGACGAGTTGAGCTGCGACGACCCGGTCAACATCCAGTACACCTCCGGGACGACCGGCTTCCCGAAGGGCGCCACGCTCTCCCACCACAACATCCTCAACAACGGTTACTGGGTGGGCCGTACGATCGGCTACACCGAGCAGGACCGGGTGTGCCTGCCCGTGCCCTTCTACCACTGCTTCGGCATGGTGATGGGGAACCTGGGCGCCACCTCCCACGGGGCCTGCATCGTGATCCCGGCCCCGTCCTTCGACCCCGAGGCCACCCTGAAGGCCGTCCAGCAGGAGCGGTGCACGTCCCTGTACGGCGTTCCGACCATGTTCATCGCGGAGCTGAACCTGCCCGACTTCGCGTCGTACGACCTGACCACGCTGCGCACCGGCATCATGGCGGGCTCGCCCTGCCCGGTGGAGGTGATGAAGCGGGTCGTCGCCGAGATGCACATGGAGGAGGTCTCCATCTGCTACGGCATGACCGAGACCTCCCCGGTCTCGCTGCAGACGCGGATGGACGACGACCTGGAGCACCGCACGGGCACGGTCGGGCGGGTGCTTCCGCACATCGAGGTGAAGGTCGTCGACCCGGCGAGCGGGGTCACCCAACCTCGGGGAACGGCCGGGGAGTTGTGCACCCGGGGCTACAGCGTGATGCTCGGCTACTGGGACGAGCCGGAGAAGACCGCGGAGGCCGTCGACGCCGGGCGCTGGATGCACACGGGGGACCTCGCGATGATGCGCGAGGACGGTTACGTCGAGATCGTCGGCCGCATCAAGGACATGATCATCCGTGGCGGCGAGAACATCTACCCGCGCGAGGTGGAGGAGTTCCTCTACGGCCACCCGAAGATCAGGGACGTCCAGGTCGTCGGCGTACCCCATGAGAAGTACGGCGAGGAGGTCCTCGCCTGCGTCATCCCCCGCGACCCGGACGACCCACTGACGCTGGAGGAGCTGCGGGCGTACTGCGAGGGGCAGTTGGCGCACTACAAGGTGCCGAGGCGGCTGCAGATCCTGGACTCCTTCCCGATGACGGTGTCGGGGAAGGTGCGGAAGGTGGAGCTGCGGGAGAGGTACGCCCGGTAGTCCAAGGGGCGGGCCCTGTGGAGCGTCACTGGGTGCCGCCCGCGTCCAGCCGGTCCGCCGGGTCGTTCACCGGCTGGGCCGTGCCCGTGAGGCCGAGGACGAACAGGGGGATGTCCAGGGCGTCGGCCCGGGCGCGGGCGTCGTCGGCGTATCCGGCGAGGGAGAAGTACACGCATCTCGCGGACTCCGACATCGCCGTCAGCCACAGGCACTCCACGTCCCGCAGCGAGGCCGGGCGCAGGGTCGGGTCGACCTGGGCGAGGAGGCCGCGGGCGGCGAGGCCGACGCCGGACGGCGGACGCTGGTCGGCCCTGCGGACGTCCCGGTATCCGAGCCGGCGCAGATGGAGTGCGGCCGCGGTGACCGCGTCGCGCGCGGTGCGGATGGTCACCGGCCGCACTGTGCGGCGGCGGGGCGGTTCGGCGGCCGGCGTGGCGTCCTCGTCCGTGGCCGCAGCCGTGCCGCACATCCGGATCCTGAGCAGCGCCCCGCAGGGGCAGCCGAGTTCCGGCCGCGGCCACTGGTCCCGGCGGCCGCAGGACGTACAGCGCACGGTGACCCACTGGTCGTCCCAGACCTGATGGCTGACGGCCGTCGCGGTACCGCGCGGATCGAGCCGCGGGGCGACGGGCGCGCCGCATGCACACGGGTAGGACGGTGCGGCGTAGAGATGCTCACGACGGCAGGCCGGGCAGCGCACCGACACGCTCTCGGACATGGCTCCCATCGTCCTCCAGGGAGCCCCGCTTGTCCGTCCCTTGACGGCATTCGACCGCCCACTTACATTGCTTCCAGATAGTAGAATTTAATTTCCGTTTTGCGGAAAGTTCTCACCGCGGGGCGCGACGGGAGAGCGAATCCAACAGCCGAAGCAGGAGTACTCCATGGCTCGTATGACCGCTGCCCGCGCGGCAGTCGAGATCCTCAAGCGCGAAGGCGTCACCCACGCCTTCGGTGTCCCCGGCGCGGCGATCAACCCCTTCTACGCGGCGCTCAAGGCCGCCGGCGGCATCCAGCACACCCTCGCCCGGCATGTCGAGGGCGCCTCGCACATGGCCGAGGGCTACACCCGCACGCGCCCCGGCAACATCGGCGTCTGCATCGGCACCTCGGGCCCCGCCGGCACCGACATGATCACGGGCCTGTACTCCGCGATCGGCGACTCCGTCCCGATCCTGTGCATCACCGGCCAGGCCCCCACCGCCGTGATCCACAAGGAGGACTTCCAGGCCGTCGACATCGCCTCCATCGCCAGGCCGGTCACCAAGGCGGCGGTCACGGTTCTGGAGGCCGCGCAGGTTCCCGGCGTCTTCCAGCAGGCCTTCCACCTCATGCGCTCCGGCCGGCCCGGCCCCGTCCTCATCGACCTGCCGGCCGACGTCCAGCAGACCGAGATCGAGTTCGACCCGGAGACGTACGAGCCGCTCCCCGTCTACAAGCCCGCCGCCACGCGCGCGCAGATCGAGAAGGCGATCCGGATGCTCAACGCCTCCGAGCGCCCGCTGATCGTCGCCGGCGGCGGCGTCATCAACGCCGACGCGTCCGGACTCCTCGTGGAGTTCGCCGAGTTGACCGGCACCCCGGTCGTCCCGACCCTGATGGGCTGGGGCGCCATCCCCGACGACCACGAGCTGAACGCCGGCATGGTCGGCCTGCAGACCTCGCACCGCTACGGCAACGCGACCTTCCTGGAGTCGGACTTCGTCCTCGGCATCGGCAACCGCTGGGCCAACCGCCACACCGGTCGCGTCGACGTCTACACGGCGGGCCGCACCTTCGTCCACGTCGACATCGAGCCCACCCAGATCGGCAGGATCTTCGCCCCGGACTACGGCATCACCTCCGACGCCAAGGCCGCGCTCGAGCTCCTCGTCGAGGTGGCACGGGAGTCGAAGGCGGCCGGCGAACTGCCCGACCGCGGTGCCTGGGCCGCCTCCGCACAGGAGAAGAAGGCCAGGCTCCAGCGCCGTACGCACTTCGACGACATCCCGATCAAGCCGCAGCGCGTCTACGAGGAGATGAACAAGGCCTTCGGCCCCGAGACCCGGTACGTCACCACCATCGGCCTCTCACAGATCGCGGGCGCGCAGATGCTGCACGTCTACCGGCCGCGGCACTGGATCAACTGCGGCCAGGCCGGGCCCCTCGGCTGGACGATCCCGGCCGCGCTGGGCGTCGCCAAGGCCGACCCGGAGGCGTCCGTGGTCGCCCTGTCCGGCGACTACGACTTCCAGTTCATGATCGAGGAGCTGGCCGTGGGGGCACAGCACAAGATCCCGTACGTCCATGTCCTCGTCAACAACTCCTACCTGGGCCTGATCCGCCAGGCGCAGCGGGCCTTCGACATCGACTTCCAGGTCAACCTGGAGTTCGACAACATCAACGCTCCTGAGCTGGGCGTCTACGGCGTGGACCATGTGAAGGTCGCCGAGGGCCTGGGCTGCAGGGCGATCCGGGTGACCGACCCGAACGACCTCGCCGCGGCCTTCGAGCAGGCCAAGAAGCTCGCCGCGGAGTTCCGGGTGCCGGTCGTCGTCGAGGCGATCCTCGAACGCGTCACCAACATCTCGATGTCCACGACCAACGACATCGGCAACGTCGTCGAGTTCGAGGAACTCGCGACGGAGCCGGGGCACGCGCCGACGTCGATCAGGACGCTGAAGGTCTGAGACGGAACCGAGCCCGGCGGGCGGGCCGTCGAGTGGTGGGGCCGCCCTCTTTGCGTGACCCCTGTGCTCCGCCATGCTCGCCCCATGCGGATGACTGTTCCCACGGAGCTCGGTGACATCTCTGTGCGCCGCGCCGGCCCGCCCGGCGCGCCCGGCGTGCTGCTCCTGCACGCCAACCCGGGCGAAGGGCGGGACTACGACGCCGTCCTGCCCGCCCTCGCCGACCACCACTGTGTCTTCGTGGTCGACTGGCCGGGCTACGGCGACTCGACCGTGCCCGATCCCGGGAAGGTCACCCCGGAGGGGCTGGTGACGGTGGCCGAGCGGGTGCTCGACGCGCTCGGTGACATCGGTCGGGTCGCCGTCGTCGGCAACAGCGTCGGCGGTTATGTGGCCTGCCGACTGGCCGAGGGGCGGTACGCGGCGCGGATCGCCGGGCTCGTGCTGGTCGACCCGGCGGGATTCACCTCGCACAACGCGCTCACCCGCTGGTTCTGCCGCGAGGTGATGGGCCGCCCCGCCGTCGCCCGCCGGCTCGTCGTCCCGCTGGCCCGCGCCTATCTGGGCGGCCTGCGCACGCCGAGCGCGCGTGCGACCTACGCGCGGGCACGGCAACTACCCTATGACAGGCGAAAGTTGGCGGTTCACTGTGCCATCTGGCGAGGCCTCGCGGAACCGGCGACCGTCCTGGCGGACCCGGGCGGGATCGGCGTACCGGTGCTGCTGCTGTGGGGCAGACGTGATCCGGTGGTCCCCGCTTTCCTGGACGGGCGGCGGGCCCGGAGCGCCCTGCCCGCGCACACGGTGAGCGTGCTGCTGCCGACGGGCCACGAGCCGTACAACGAGCGCCCCGACCTGTTCCTGCGGCACACAATGGCGTTCCTCGAGGCTCCGGACCTGGCTACGCGGCTCCGCAGCTGAAGCCGCCTCCGCCCGAACCGCCGCCCCAGGACTGCCGCATCTCCCGCTCCGTCGTCCCGCCCCGGCCGGTCAGGCCCGCCTGCCGGGTGAATCGCGGAGCGAGGGCGGTCAGCGCGCGGTCGCCGTGCAGGGCCACGGCGAGGAGGACGTCGTCCGTCGACAGGCCCCTCTGGTTCGTGGGGAGGGGGTGCTCTTTCCGCAGGGCCTTCAACAGGCGGCGGGCGGCGCCGGTGCGGCCGGGCGGGAAGGTGCGCAGCAGCCCGGCGGCCCTGAGTTCGTCGCGCAGCGCGCCGAGTGCCCTGCGCACACCCTGTCGGTCCAGCAACTGGCGCATGCCCGCGGGCCGGTGGAGCGCGGCGTGCACCGCTTTCGTGAGGGGCGGTGGCGAAGGCGCACCCGTCGCCCCGGCGGCCCGCATGGTGCCGGGCCGGCCGGCTTCCACGGCGCCCCGCAGGTGCAGCCCCAGCACGGCCACCGTGACCGCGGCGCGCGGACCGCCCCGCAACAGGGCGATCTCGTGCGCCTCCAGCCGACCCGTCGCACCACTGCTCATGGCACACCCCCCGGCACGGGGCCCGCCGCCCCCGTGCCGGCGGGCCCCGTGTGACGGAGAATGTGCCCGCGGCCGGGGGAGGTTGAAGCCTCTTGAACCGTGTTCAGAGGTTGATTTGAGGATTGCGTAGACGGCCTACGACCAGTGGCGTACGTGTCTTCAATGCTCGTGGTGCTCGGACAGGCCCGGCCAGTCGTCCGGGCCGCCGCCCTGCCACTCGATGAGGTCGGTCTCCGCCACGTCGGTCACGTACAGGTCGGCCAACCGCAGAATCTCGCTGACGTCGTCGACGTGCGAGGCGATTCCCAGGGTTTCGTCACCCTCGGTGACCCGCCGGGAGCCGTCCAGGGCCGGGGGGTGCACCACTATGTGCGGATGCTCCGTTGGATGTGCCATGCCTAAAGAGTCCTGCGGCGGGGGCGGATCCGCACCCGGGCAACCCGCGGTAACCCCGGAATCTCCGGGGAGCGGCTGGGACCGCGGCGGATGCGACGGCACCGGCGGGCTCCTCCCCTCAGGTCGAAGGAGGAGGCCCCGGACCTTCACCACCGCACTGGCTCGCACTCCGCCGCGGTCCCCAGGACCTGCCTGACAGGCCCTGGCCTCGCCCGCACGCCTCCGCTCGGCCACCCCTCATCCGGGCCGCTCGGGCGTCGCGGGCAGTCGGTTCCGGACGTCGCCGCCGCCTGGGCGCGACAGGACAGATGTCAGCGGCGGCGCCGCCCGGAAGTCTCGGAGGTGGGTCAGACCTGCGCGCCGGACAGGCGCTCCACGGACCGCAGCAGCGCCGAGTGGTCCAGGCCGCCGTCGCCCTGCGCGCGCAGGCTCGCGACCAGCTGGGCGACCACCGCGCCGACGGGCAGGGCCGCGCCCACGTTGCGGGCGGCGTCCGTGACGATGCCCATGTCCTTGTGGTGCAGGTCGATGCGGAAGCCCGGCTTGAAGTCGCGGCCGAGGAAGTTGTCCTTCTTGCGGGTCAGCACGGTGGAGCCCGCGAGGCCGCCGCCCAGGACGTCCAGCGCCGCCTTCAGGTCCACGCCCGACTTCTCCAGGAAGACCACGGCCTCGGCGCACGCCTGGATGTTGACGGCGACGATCAGCTGGTTGGCGGCCTTCACGGTCTGGCCGGAGCCGTGTGGGCCGCACAGCACGATCGTCTTCCCGAGCGCCTCGAAGACCGGCCTGGCGGCGTCGAAGTCGGCCTGCTCACCGCCGACCATGATCGACAGTACGGCCTCGACGGCGCCGGCCTCACCGCCGGACACGGGGGCGTCGAGCACGCGGATGCCCCTGTCCCTCGCGGCCGCCGCCAGGTCGACGGAGGTCTGCGGGGTGATCGAGGACATGTCGATGAGCAGGGCGCCCCGCCTCGCATTCGCGAGGATGCCGTCGGGGCCGTAGGCGATCGCCTCGACCTGCGGGGACGCGGGCACCATCGTGATGATCACGTCGGCGTCACGGACGGCCCCGGCGATCGAACCGGCCGCGGTGCCGCCCGCGGCCGCCAAGCGGTCCAGCTTGTCCTGCTCGAGGGTGTAGCCGGTGACGTCGTAGCCCGCCTTGATCAGGTTCTCGGACATGGGGGAGCCCATGATGCCGAGGCCTATCCAGGCGACCTTGGGAAGTGTGTTGCTCATGGGGGAGTGCCTCTCGGTACGGGGGATCAGCGGGGCAGCCAGTCGAAGGCCTCGGCGCTCGGACGGTCGCCCGGCTTGTACTCCAGGCCGACCCAGCCCTCGTAACCGGCCTTCCCGAGCTGGTCGAGGAGGTTCTCCAGGGGCAGCGAGCCCGTGCCCGGGGCGCCGCGGCCCGGGTTGTCGGCGATCTGGACGTGTCCGGTCCTCGGGGTGTACTGCTCGATCACCGACGGCAGGTCCTCGCCGTTCATGGACAGGTGGTAGAGGTCCATGAGGAAGCGCGCGTTGCCGAGGCCCGTCGTCTGGTTGACCCTGTCGACGACGCCGACGGCGGCCGGGGCGGACACCAGCGGGTAGAGCGGCGACTCGGGCCGGTTCAGCGCCTCGACCAGCAGGATCGCGCCGATCCGGTCGGCGGCCCGGGCCGCGAGCACCAGGTTCTCCAGAGCCAGCGCGTCCTGCTCGGCCGGGTCCACGCCCTCGACGCGGTTGCCGTACAGGGCGTTGAGAGCCGTGCAGCCCAGGGACTGGGCGAAGCCGGCGACGACGTCGATGTTGGCGCGGAACCGCTCCGACTCCTCGCCGGGGACCGACAGGGCGCCGCGGTCCGGGCCCGGGAGCCGGCCGGCGTAGAAGTTCAGGCCCGTGAGCCGGACGCCCGCGTCCTCGATCGCCTTCTTCAGTGCGTCGAGCTCGGACTGCCGGGGGGTGGGGGTGTCCACCCAGGGCCACCACAACTCGACCGCGGTGAAGCCGGCCGCGGCGGCGGCCGCGGGGCGCTCCAGGAGCGGGAGTTCCGTGAAGAGGATCGACAGGTTGACGGTGAAGCGCTGGTCTGCGGCTGTGCTCGATTCAGAACCTGGCATCGGGGCCGCGCCCCCTTCCGCTGGCTTGATTCCGTATTACGGAAGTTTGTTTCTGCTTGATGGAAGCCTGCCTGTGTGCGTCGTGGCTTGTCAAGGGGTGCCCGGCCGGGTTTGCGCTGCTCCGGGCGGAGCGCGGCACGTTCGAAGGCCGACGGCAATAGGTGCGGGCCGGGCTCCGGTCCGGCCCGCAGCGGCTAGGGTCACCTCGTGGCGGGCGAACCGGCTCCGCCGTGCGATTCCACTTGTGCCCGTCTGTCCCGATACGGGTAAAATCGCAGGTCAGGATGTGTTTGGGGGCGCGATGCGCTTGAGAGTGGAGTTCACGACCGAACCCTTCGACCTCGACGAGCCGCCCGCGCACGCGCTGGTCGCCCGCGAGGTCGTCGAGGCGGCCGACCTGGACGCCGTGGACGTCGGCCCGTTCGGCAACACCGCCGAAGGGCGTGCGGACGCCGTCCTCACCGCCGTGGACGCACTGTTGCGCAAGACCCTGGAGGCCGGCGCCACCCGGATCTCGCTGCAGGTCAACGTCGTGGGGGAGGGCGAGTGACCGGCACCGGGGACGAGCCCTTCATCACCGCCGTGAAGCCGCTGGTCGACGCCATGGGCGGCGAGATGCTCCCGCCGGACGAGGCCGGTCCCGACGACGTCGTGCTGGCCTGGGAGGGCGCCGACGTGGTCGCCGTACGCCTGCCGCAGCTGGCGGACTCCCTCGACCACATCCTGGCCGCCATGGAGCGCAAGCGGGGCAAGCCGCTCGCCGACCTGGACCGCAAGGCCAAGCAGGAGGTCGTACGGATACTCGAGGCGCGAGGCGCCTTCTCCGTACGGCACGGCGTGGAGACCGTGGCGAGCGCGCTCGGGGTGAGCCGCTTCACCGTCTACAACTACCTGAACCGCGACAAGGGCTGAGCTCCGGAGCGGGTTGTTACCGCGAATTTTCAACAAAGTGTTGACGTGTGTCGCGAGGGGGCGTTAGCTGGGCCGCAGCCCGCTCAGCACGAAGGCCGTCCAACGGCCACGGAGGCTCCCGTGACGTCGACTTCCACGCCCCCGGGCCTGGCCCGGTTCAACGCCATGGAGGAGCACACGGCCCTCGCCGTCCTCCACGAGGCGTGCGCCTCCACGGCATGGGGGAAGCGGCTGCTCGCCGCCCGCCCCTACACCACCGCCGGCGAACTGTACGCGGCGAACGACTCCGCCATGGCGGAGCTCACCGCCGAGGACCTGGCCGAGGCGATGGCAGGACACCCGCCGATCGGCCGCCCCAAGCCGGGCGACCCCACCTCGGCGCGGGAACAGCGCGGCATGGCCGGCGCCTCCGAGGAGCTCAAGGCGGAGATGCTCGACCTCAACCTGGCCTACCAGGAGAAGTTCGGCCATGTCTTCCTCATCTGCGCCACCGGCCTGACCGGCGAGCAGATGCGCGACGCGGTCGGGGAACGGATCGGCAACACGCCAGAGCGGGAGCGGGAGATCGTCCGCACCGAGCTGGGCAAGATCAACCGCATCCGACTGGCCCGACTCGTCGAAGAGGACGCCCGACCATGAGCACCAGCACCACCGCTTCCGTGTCCACGCACATCCTGGACACCAGCATCGGCCGCCCCGCCCGGGGTGTCGCCGTCCGGCTCCTCGCCCGCTCCGGGCGGAAGGCGGAGTGGCAGGCGCTCGGCGGCTCGGCGACCGACGCGGACGGGCGGTGCAAGGACCTCCCGGCGCTGCCGGAAGGGACGACCCAGGTACGGCTCGACTTCGCCGTCGAGCCGTACTTCGAGAAGAAGCAAGCCGATGCGCAGCAGGACGCCCCCGCGAATCGGGACAGCGGTGCCGCGGCAGTGTTCTTCCCGGAGGTGGCGATCACGTTCGCCGTCGTGCCGGGCGAGCACTACCACGTACCGCTGCTGCTCAACCCGTTCGGCTACTCCGTATACCGAGGGAGCTAGCTACATGCCCATCCTGGGACAGAACCAGTACGGCAAGGCCGAGAACCGAGTCGTAAAGATCACGCGGGACGGCGCCACCCACCACATCAAGGACCTGAACGTGTCCGTGTCGCTCTCCGGCGACATGGACGAGGTCCACTACTCCGGCTCCAACGCCACCGTCCTGCCGACCGACACCACCAAGAACACGGTGTACGCGTTCGCCAAGGAACACGGCATCGAGTCCGCCGAGCAGTTCGGCATCCACCTCGCCCGCCACTTCGTGACCTCGCAGCCCGCGATCCACCGGGCCCGGATCCGCATCGAGGAGTACGCCTGGGAGCGGATCGAGCACTCCGGTCAGGGCGCGCACTCCTTCGTCCGCAAGGGCCAGGAGACCCGGCTGACGCAGATCACGTACGACGGCTCCTCGTGGGAGGTGGTGTCGGGCCTGAAGGACCTCGTCGTGATGAACTCGACCGACTCCGAGTTCTGGGGTTACGTCAAGGACAAGTACACGACGCTCCCGGAGGCCCACGACCGCATTCTGGCCACCGAGGTGTCCGGCCGCTGGCGCTTCAACTGGTCCGCCGACGACACGGAGACGCCCGACTGGGAGGAGTCCTACGCGCAGGTGAAGAGGCACATGCTCGAGGCCTTCGCCGAGACGTACTCGCTCTCGCTCCAGCAGACGCTCTACGCCATGGGCGCCCGGATCATCGACAACCGCGGTGAGATCGACGAGGTCCGCTTCTCGCTCCCCAACAAGCACCACTTCCTCGTCGATCTGGAGCCTTTCGGGCTGAAGAACGCCACCGACGAAGGAGCCGTGTACTTCGCCGCCGACCGCCCCTACGGCCTGATCGAGGCCACCGTCCTGCGGGACGGCTGCGAGGCGAAGATCCCGGCGGACCTCACCAACCTCTGACGCGGACACGGAAGTAGAGGACGAACGATGGCACAGCGCATCGTCATCGAGAACTGTTCGATAGCGACCGTGGACGCCGGCGACACCGAGTACGCCTCCGGACACGTCGTCATCGCCGGCAACCGCATCGAGTCGCTCGGCGCGGGCAGGGCACCGGACGGTCTGGAGAACGTCGTACGGCGCATCGACGCCACCGGACACCTCGTCACCCCCGGCCTGGTCAACACGCACCACCACTTCTACCAGTGGATCACCCGGGGCCTGGCCACGGACCACAACCTGTTCAACTGGCTCGTCGCGCTCTACCCGACCTGGGCGCGCATCGACGAGGGGATGGTGTACGCGGCCGCGCAGGGCTCGCTCGCGATGATGGCCCGCGGCGGCGTCACCACCGCGATGGACCACCACTACGTCTTCCCGAAGGGCTCGGGCGACCTGTCGGGCGCCGTCATCCGTGCCGCCCGCGAGATGGGCGTCCGCTTCACCCTCGCCCGCGGCTCCATGGACCGCAGCGAGAAGGACGGCGGGCTGCCGCCGGACTTCGCCGTCGAGACGCTCGAGGGCGCCCTCGCCGCGACCGAGGAGACCGTCAAGCAGCATCACGACCCCTCCTTCGATGCCATGACCCAGGTCGCCGTCGCCCCCTGCTCGCCCTTCTCCGTCTCCACCGAACTGCTCAGGCAGGGCGCCGAATTGGCCCGTCGCCTCGGGGTGCGCCTGCACACCCACGGCTCGGAGACGGTCGAGGAGGAGAAGTTCTGCCACGAGCTGTTCGGCATGGGCCCGACCGACTACTTCGAGTCCACCGGCTGGCTCGGCGAGGACGTGTGGATGGCGCACTGCGTCCACATGAACGACTCCGACATCGACGCCTTCGCCCGTACGAAGACCGGTGTGGCCCACTGCCCCTCGTCCAACGCCCGGCTGGCGGCGGGCATCGCCCGGGTCCCCGACATGCTGGCGGCGGGCGTCCCGGTTGGCCTCGGTGTCGACGGCACCGCGTCGAACGAGTCCGGCGAGCTGCACACGGAACTGCGCAACGCCCTCCTCATCAACCGCCTCGGCGCCCACCGCGAGGCCGCCCTGAACGCCCGTCAGGCGCTGCGGCTGGGGACGTACGGCGGCGCCCAGGTGCTGGGCCGTGCGGGTGAGACCGGCTCCCTGGAGCCGGGCAAGCTCGCCGACCTGGTGCTGTGGAAGCTCGACACCCTCGCGCACGCCTCGATCGCCGACCCGGTGACCGCGCTGGTCTTCGGCGCGGCGGCACCGGTGACCGCCTCCTTCGTGGGCGGCACACAGATCGTCGAGAACGGCCGCCTGCTGCATGTCGACGAGGACGCCGTCGCCCGCTCCACACGGGACGAGGCCCGGCGCCTGGCGCGGATCGCCGGACAGGGCTGACCGGCCCGAGAACTCCGGCCGGGAGGGACGGCTCCCGGCCGGCGGCCGTGGACCCGAGCGGGGTCCACGGCGGCCGTGGCCGGGGTACGCACGGTGGTGCGTGCCCCGGCGCGGTCTTCGTGGCCGATCGTGCGCTCTGTGCGCATGAATGATGAACGCGCACGCGTGCCCGGTCCGGGAAGTTCTTGACAGGGTGTCCGGCAAATGGAGCGTGCAGATCCTCGTCGCGGCGGCTCACGGGCCCATGTCACCCGGACCGTGCACCCGACGGTGCCCCCGAAGGGCGAGTACGAACTCACCCCGGTGGCCCGTGAGTTGCACGAGACCCTGCAGCGCCTGACGGACCGGGCGGAGCGCAACAGGGTCTACATCGCGCAGTCCCGGGTGGCCTACGACGCCGAGCACGAACCCGAGCTGGTCCGACGGCGCTGGTCCGACGGCGCCGGCCTGACGGCCTACAGCCCGAACAGGCTCGGGTCCGTGGCCAGTTCCTTGAAGTAGTCCTGCGGGTTCGCCACCATTCGTCGTGCCTCGAGGTCCAGCAGTCCGCCGACCGCGGTGAGTTCGGCGGCGACCGTGCCGTCCGTCCTGCGGATGGTCTGCTGGATCCGGAAGGTCTTTCCGCCGCCCCACTCGAAGGCGCACGTCACGTCGACCTCGTCACCGGCGAGAAGCTCCCGTTTGTAGCGGATGGTCGTCTCCAGGGCGACCGGGCCCACGCCCTTGCCGATGAGACCGGCCTGACTGATGCCTGCCGCCTGCAGTAACGACCAGCGAGCGTGTTCCGCGTAGTTGATGTACACGCTCTGGTTGAGGTGACCCTGCACATCGGTCTCGTATCCGCGGACGGTGACCCGGACGGAAAACGGTACGCTCATGGCTTCCCCTTCTCGCATTCGCTGCCCTGTCCACCGATCTTGGCACGCCCGTCAGGCCCGGCGCGGCGATGCCAGAAGATAGCGATCTCCAGTGCGGGGCTCGGTGTGCTCTCCGACCTGCCAGCCCGCCTTCTCCAGGGTGGCCGCGCAGGCCCGCAGCGCCCCGGCGTCCGGTTCGCGCACGGCCACCGCCTCCGGCTGGGGGGTCGCGCGCACCCGGTAGCCGTCGGTGTCCCCGCCTGCCGGGCGGTGTCCGGCGGCCTCCAGGGCGAGCGCGGCGGCCTGCACGAGATGCGTCCGCTCCCAGGCGCACGGGCGGTCGGTCGCACCGTCGGGATTGGTCATCCGGCGCAGCTCCAGCAGCCCCTGCCAGGCGCTGTGCACCTCACGGACGCGGGCCGGGCCCGCGTCCGGGGCGTCCTCCTCGCCGCCGACGCGAGCGGCGAACAAGCCGGTGGCCGGACGGGCCTCCGGCTCCTCGGGCGCCTCCGGCTCGGCCTCCCGTATGCGATGTCCGGCCGGGGTCAGGAAGTGGTCGTGCGGCGGCCGCGGGTGCCGGAAGGCGAGCCCGCGCTTCACGAGCGCCGCGAGCTGCGTCTCCGTACCCCTGAGGCGGCCTGTGACGGGATCGGCGGCGTCGATGACACGGCGTTGCGCGGCGGTGGGCGGTCGTGTCACGGCGTGCTCCTTCCCGGTGAACGGCCTGCTCGTAGGGGTCTCGCGGGCCCGCGGCGGGCCCACTCGAAGACTACGACCCGGGTCTGACATTCCACTCCGCGATCACCGGCCGCCCGTGCTCCGTGCCCAGCCGGCCCAGCGTCCCCGTCGCCAGCTGGAAGAAGGCCCCGGCCGACGGCGGCAGCCCGAGCCGCCGGGCGGTGAGGACCCGCAGGAAATGCCCGTGCGCGACCAGCATCACGTCCCCCTCGCCGTCGGCGAGCGCGGCTTCCGCCCTGGCCAGCACCCGGTCGGCGCGCTCCCCGACCTGCTCCGGGGTCTCCCCGGGGTGTTCGGGCGTCCCCGGCGCGACCCCGTCCGTGAACAGGAACCAGCCCGGCCGGGTGCGCTGGATCTCGACGGTCGTGACCCCCTCGTATCCGCCGTAGTCCCATTCGCGCAGATCCGGGTCCACCCGTACGTCGTGCAGCCCGATCAGCTCGGCGGTCTCCCGCGCCCGCCGCAACGGGCTGACGAACGCGGCCCCGATCCGCAGCGAGCCGACCGTCGGCACCAGCCGGCGCGCCTCCTCCCGCCCGTGCTCGGTCAGCGGGACGTCCGTCCATCCGGTGTGCCGCCCGGACCGCGACCACTCGGTCTGACCGTGCCGCACGAGAAAGAGGTCGGCCACGTGCGCACCCTTCCAGCTCGCCTCCCCAGCACCGTGCCACACGGGCGTGGCGGCCCGCAGGACGCACTGGGCCGGACGGCCGTTGTCGTGGGCGTAGCTCACGACCCACCTCCCGTCAAGTGACGAACAGCCGGGGCTGGGGAGCCTCCCCGGTCGCGGGGCACCGTGGCAGACGACCGCCCGTGCGACCGCCGCAGCGGGGCGCGAACCGGAGAGGAGGACGGATGTACCGCTGGCTCGGTGCCGTCGCGGCCCGTCGTCCCCGACTGGTGCTGCTCGCCGCGCTCGGCTTCCTCGTCCTGTCGGTGGTGGCCGGGTCGGGAGCGACGGGACGGCTGAAGACCCAGGGGTACGACGACCCCTCGTCCGACTCGAGTTTCGCGGCCCGCGCGACCGCCGAGTACCGGGGGACCGCCACGAACCTGGTCGTCGTCGCGCAGGTCGAGCGCGGCGACGTCGACGACCCCGCCGCCCGCAACGCCGGCCAAGAGCTGACCCGGCGTCTCGCGGCCCAGCCGCATGTGAGCGACGTGTCCTCGTACTGGAGCGGCGGGGCGGCCGAACTGCGCAGCCGGGACGGCCGCTCGGCCCTGCTGATCGCGCACGTCGACGGCGAGGGCGAGCGACTCGGCCCCCGTGCCGAGCAGGTGCGCGAGACCCTGACGGCCCCGCCTGTGGGCGGACGGTACGCCCTGACGGTGCACGTGGGCGGGACGGCGCTCGCCGACGCCGAGATGCAGGACATCGCCGCCTCCGACCTGAAACGGGCCGAGGCCGTCGTCCTGCCCGGCACCCTCGTGCTGCTGGTCCTGGTGTTCGGCAGTGTGGTGGCCGCGGCCCTGCCCCTGCTGATCGGGGTCCTGGCCATCGGCGGAACCCTGCTGATCCTCAGCCTGCTCGGCAGCGTCACCGACGTGTCGGTGTTCGCCCTGAACCTCACCACCGCGCTCGGCCTCGGCCTCGGCATCGACTACGGGCTGCTCATCGTCTCCCGGTTCCGGGAGGAGCTCACCGCGGGGCACCAGCCGCGCGACGCCGTCCGGCGGACGGTGGGCGCCGCGGGACACACCATCTTCTTCAGCGCCGCGACGGTCTGTGCGGCGCTGGCGACCCTGCTGGTCTTCCCGCCATACTTCCTGCGCTCCTTCGCCTACGCGGGCATCGCCGTGGTGGCCGTCGCGGCGGTGGCGGCCACCACGGTCCTGCCGGCGCTGCTGGTGCTGGTCGGCCGGCGCGTGAACGCGTGGGCGGTGCCGTGGCGCCGCAGGGCCCGCGCCGGCTCCGCCTCACGGTTCTGGGACCGGTTGGCCCGGGTCGTCGTACGCCGCCCGCTGCTCGCCGCGCTGCCGGTCCTCGCCCTGCTGGCGGTGCTCGCGGGACCGTTCACGCACGCGGGGTTCGCGACCCCGGACGACCGGACGCTGCCGCGGAGCGCGTCCAGCCGGCAGACCGGGGACCTGGTGCGCAGCGAGTTCGACGGGGGGAACGCGGCCGCCCTCACGGTGTTCACGACCAGCCCCACGCCCGAGGTCGCC
The DNA here is from genome assembly GCF_040782645.1 of Streptomyces sp. HUAS ZL42. Lineage (GTDB taxonomy): Bacteria > Actinomycetota > Actinomycetes > Streptomycetales > Streptomycetaceae > Streptomyces. Next base: position 2,429,155 of record NZ_CP160403.1, on the reverse strand, counting down.
CTCGACTACGCGCCCCGGCTGTCCTCCCTGCCCGGTGTGGCCGAGGTCAGGGGGCCGTCCGGAGTGTGGCGGGACGGTGAGCCGGTGACCGCGCCGGGCAGCGCCGCGACCTCTCTCGCGCCGTCCGGTGCCGGCGGTCCGGCGATCCTCTCGGTGGTGCCGTCCGCCGACCCCCGGTCGGCCGACGCCCAGCGGCTGGTCCGCGACATCCGCGGCACACCCACGCCCGCGGGCACCGACATCCACGTCGGCGGTCCCAGCGCGGTGCTGGTCGACGCCAAGGACACGATCTCCCGGCGGCTGCCACTCGCGGCCGGCATGATCACCGTCAGCACGTTCGTCCTGCTCTTCTTCTTCTCGCGCAGTCTGCTCCTTCCGCTGAAGGCGATCACTCTCAACGGACTGAGCCTCGCGGCGGTCCTCGGCGCCATGGTGTGGATCTTCCAGGCCGGACACCTGAGCAGCCTGCTCGGTTTCACGCCCGGACCGCTCAGCACCACCATGCCGGTGCTCCTCTTCTGCATCGTCTTCGGGCTCTCGGTCGACTACGAGGTCTTCGTCCTGGCCCGCATCAAGGAAGCGCACGACGCGGGGCAGGACACCGCCGACTCGATCGTGACCGGGATCGCCCGCACCGGCGGCATCGTCACGGCCGCCGGCGCCCTGCTCGCCTTCACCCTGCTGGGCTTCGGCACCTCCGAGATGGCCCTTCTGCAGTTCTTCGGGATCGGCGCGGCGTTCGGCGTCCTGCTCGACGCGACCCTCGTGCGCGGTGTCCTCGTACCGGCGCTCATGCGGCTCGCCGGCGGCCTCAACTGGTGGGCGCCGCGTGCCCTCGGTGGCAGGACGCCGGCCCGCCCGCCCCCGCCCCCTTCGCCGTCTCCGCCCCGGGCCGAACCCCAACGCCCTTCCCCTTCCCGCACCGGCTGCCCGCCCCGGGCGCCAGAACCAAAAGAGGTATCCCCATGAATTACATCGCCATGAATGACATCGCCATCGTCGGACTCGGCTGCCGGTTCCCCGGCGCCCCGGACAGCCAGGCGTACTGGAACCTCCTCGTCAGTGGAGAGCGGCAGTTCGCCCCCGTCCCCAGGGACCGCTGGAACCACGACACGTTCCACGAACCCGCCGACCGGCGCGCCGCCGACAGCGCCTACACCGACCAGGGCGCCTTCCTCGACGACGTGGACCGCTTCGCCGCCCTGCACTACGGCCTGCCGCCCCGCCGCGTCGAGGCCATGGACCCGCAGCACCGGCTGATGCTCGACGTCACCCGCGAGGCCCTCGACGACGCGGGGCTGGGCAGGGGCGGCTTCGACCGGGAGAACACCGGCGTCTTCTTCGGCCTGTCCGTGTCCGACTACAAGGAGCTCATGACGGCACGCCTGCGTGCCATCGGCCTCGCCGACGGGTCGCTCGGCGGGGCGGCCGACCCCGGCCTCCTGCAGGCCCTCAAGGACCGGGCCGCCGAACAGCTCGGTCCCGTCCAGACCTTCGCCCTGCCGGGGAGTCTGCTCAACATGGCGCCCGCCACCGTGAGTCGGCACTTCGACCTCGGCGGCCCCAGCTTCGCCGTCGACGCCGCCTGCTCCAGCGCCCTGATCGCCCTCGACCAGGCAGTGCTCCACCTGCGCTGCGGATCCTGCACGACGGCGGTGGTCGGCGGTGTCTACCTCAGCCTCACCCCGGACAGCCTCGTGGGCTTCTCCCGTATCGGTGCCCTGTCGCCCAGCGGGGTGTGCCGGCCGTTCGACGAGCGGGCCGACGGTTTCGTCCTCGGCGAAGGCGCCGGAGCCGTCGTCGTACGGCCGCTTCGGGACGCACTCGCCGCCGGTGACCGTGTCTACGCCGTCATCAAGGGCATCGGCTCGGCGAACGACGGTACCGCCCCCGGCCCCCTGGTCCCCACTGCCGAAGGCCAGTTGCGGGCCATGCGCCGCGCCTTCGCGGACGCGGGTGTGCCGCCGTCCGCCGTGGGCTTCATCGAGGCCCACGGCACGGGCACCTCCGTCGGCGACCGCGTCGAGGTGGAAGCGCTGCGCCGGCTGCGGACCGAGGACTCCGACGGGGCTCCGGGCCCGTGTCACCTCTCCTCGGCCAAGGCTCTCATCGGGCACTCGCTGTCCGCGGCGGGCATCGCCGGGCTGATCAAGACGGCGCTGGTCGTGCACCGCCGTACGGTCGTGCCGCAGCCGGACGTCAGCCCCCGCCAGGATCTCGGGCTGGACGCCGCAGGACTGCGCATCGCCGACACCGCCCGGCCGTGGCCGGACGGCGACGCCCCGCGATGCGCCGCCGTCAGCTCGTTCGGCTTCGGCGGTACGAACGTCCACGTGGTTCTCCAGGAGGCACCGGTCCCGGCCCCGGCCGCCGTACGACAGCCGGCCCGCACCAGGTCCGCGGCCGAGCCCCACCTCGCCCTGATCTCGGCGGGCGGTCGGGAGGCGCTCCAGGAGCACATCGGGGCGCTGCTCGACACCCTGGAGCAGACGCCCACGCCGTCGATGGCGGCGGTGGCCCACACCCTGGGCGGGCGTGAGCCGCTGCCGAGCAGGCTGGCCGTCGTGGCCGCCGAACCGGCCGAATTCACCGAGCGGTTGCGCCGGGCCCGCCGGCAGCTGGCCGACGGCGCCCAGGGCGATCTCGGCGACGGCGCCTTCGCCGCCGACGCTCCGCTGCCGCCCGCCGAGCGGCGTGTCGCCTTCGTCTTCCCCGGCCAGGGCAGTCAGCGGCCGGGCATGATGCGGGACCTCCACGAGAGGTTCCCCGACTTCCGGGAGGCCGTGGACGGGCTGGGCGCGGTGGCGCGGCAGGCCGCCGGCGTCGATGTCCCCGGTCTGCTGTACGGCGGGACGGCCGACGGCTCCGAAGAGGACTCGGAGCTCCGGCGGCGGCTGTCCGGCACGGAGGTGTGCCAGCCCCTGCTGGGCACCGTGCAGATCGCCGCCACCCGGCTGCTGGCCGCGTGCGGTGTCGCTCCCGACCTCGTACTCGGCCACAGCGTCGGGGAGTTCGCGGCGGCCGCGGCAGCGGGCGTTCTCAGCGACGCCGAGACCGTACGGCTGCTGGCCCACCGGGGTGCGGTGCTGCGGGAGGCGGAGGCCGAGCCACGCGGTGGGATGCTCGCCGTGCAGACCGACGAGGAGACCTGCCGCGGCCTCCTGCGGGACATCGACGACGTATGGCTCGCGTGCTTCAACCAGCCGCGGCAGATCGTCGTCAGCGGCGGCAAGGAGGGGCTCGACGCGCTGCGCCGCGTCTGCTCGGAGGCAGGCGTCGCGACGGTTGCGCTCGACGTCTCGAACGCCTTCCACTCACCACGGCTCGCGCGGGCCGACGACGTCATGCGCGCGGACCTCGAACGGCGGCCCCTCGCTGCTCCCCGCCTGCCGTTCGTCTCGGGCGTGAGCGGGACGGAGTGCGGCGAGCCCGAGCTGCTGCGCGAGCTGTGGACGCGTCACGGTTCCGCGCCGGTCCGCTTCGGGGACGCCGTCCGCGGCGCCCACGACGCGGGCGCTCGCGTCTTCCTCCAGGTGACGGGCGGCGGTTCGCTCCTCACCTCCGTCCGCCGCAACCTCGCCGGCCGGGGAGACGTGCACGTCGTCGCCGCCGACGGTACGGCGCCGGACGACGCGTACGGGTTCCTGCGGGCCCTCGCCCGGCTCGCGGTCCTGGGCGTCCCGGTCGACCCCCGGGCCGTGGTGCGGGAGGAGGAACGCGGGCTGCTGGACCTGCCGGTGGCCCGGCTGGAGGCGCAGCCCTACTGGGTGCCGCGGCCCGCGCGGAACGGGTCTCGGCGGAGCGCCTCCGTTCCGGCCCCGGCCGGCACGCCGACCGGCGACCCGAACGAGGAGAACCCCATGAACAAGGAGAACCCGATGAACAAGGAGAACCCGATGTACGAACTGCTCGACCTCATCCAGCAACAGGTGACAGCACTCAGGCGCCTCGGCGAAACACTGCCCCCCGCCGTTGTTCCCGCCTCGTCCTCCCGGCCGTGCGCCCCACCGGGTGCCGGACCCGGCGCCGAGGCCGAGGAAGCGGTGTTCGAACAGATCGCCCGTATCAGCGCGTTCCCCGTGGACCATCTGCGGAGCGACCAACTGCTGGTCGAGGACCTCGGTTTCGACTCGCTGATGCTGACCGACCTGTTCACGTCGCTGCAACGTCGGTGGCCGTCCCTGAAGATCGACGAGAGCAGCGCCCGGGCGACCGTCGGAAGCATTACCGCGGTGATCACGGGCACTGCCGAGGCGCCCGAACCGGCCGCTCCTCCCGCTCCTCCCGCTCCTCCCGTTCCTCCCACTCCGGCAGTCCCCGACCCCGCACTCCCCGCCCCGCCCGAGGAGCAGACCCGCATCGAGTGCTTTCCGGAGGTCACCGCACACCGCGACCGCATGGGCGCACTGGGCCAACTCCAGCTGCCCAACCCCTATTTCCTGGTCCACGAGGGCGGGATGACGGACCGGACGGTCGTCGACGGCCGGGAACTCGTCTCCTTCTCCGGCTACAACTACCTGGGCCTGGCGACGCATCCCCAGGTGAGCGAGGCGGTCAAGGAGGCCGTCGAACGGTGCGGCACGTCGGCGTCCGCCAGCCGGCTGCTGTCCGGCAGCCGTCCGCTCCATGTGCAGCTGGAGAGCGAACTCGCCCGCACACTGGGGACCGAGGACGCGATCACCCTGGTCGGAGGACACTCCACCAACGTCACCGTGATCGGGCATCTCGTCGGGCCCGGCGACCTGATCGTCCACGACGCGCTCGCCCACGACAGCGTCCTGCAGGGCTGCCGGCTCTCGGGCGCAATCCGGCGTCCCTTCCCGCACAACGACGCGGCAGCACTGGACGCCCTCCTCGCCCGGGTCCGCCACCAGTACCGCCGGGTACTCGTCGTGGTCGAGGGCGTGTACAGCATGGACGGCGACATCGCCGCCCTGCCGGACCTCGTCGAGGTCAAGCGCCGGCACGGGGCGCTGCTGATGGTCGACGAGGCGCACAGCATCGGGGTGCTCGGGGCCACCGGGCGCGGCGTCGGCGAGTACTTCGGCGTCGAGCGGGCGGAGGTCGACCTGTGGATGGGCACCCTGTCCAAGGCGCTGGCCGGCTGCGGCGGTTATGTCGCCGCGAACCGCGCCGTCGTCGACTACCTCCGGTACACCGCTCCGGGCTTCGTCTACAGCGCGGGTATGACCCCGGCCAACACGGCCGCCTCGCTGGCCGCCCTGCGGCTGATGCGGGCCGAGCCGGAGCGGCTGGCGCGGCTGAGGGAGAACTCCGCGCTGTTCGTGCGGCTGGCCCGCCAGGCGGGCATCGACACCGGGGACAGCCACGACACGCCCATCGTGCCGTGCGTCGTCGGGGACTCGGCGAACACGCTGCGGCTGGCCCGGGCGCTCTTCCGGCAGGGCGTCAGCGTCAACCCGATCCTGCACCCGGCGGTCCCCGAGGAGCTGGCCCGGCTGCGGTTCTTCGTCACGTGCGACCACACGCCCGACCAGATCCGGTTCACCGTGGCGACGCTGCAGCAGGAGTTGCGGGATGTCGGCGTCGCCTCCGCCGCGTGACCGGGGCCCTCGTCATGCGCCCCGCTTTCGACGCGATCGTTCCGGGCCGTGTCCAGCGATGGGGCGGAGCGGCCTTCGTCGTGGCCCGGCGCGAGGTCCTCGACGGGGCGCCGTCCTGGTCAGCGACGGCGCTGCTCTCCCAGGCCGAACGGCAGGTCTTCGCCGCCCTGCCGCCGTGGCGGCGGGGCGAGTGGAGAGCCGGCCGGTTCCTCGCCAAGCGCCTGGTGGCCGAGGCGACCGGCGTGCCGGCCACGGAGGTGGAGATCCTTCCCCGTGACGACGGCAGCCCTCGGATGTCCGTCGCCGGCGGCCCCGTCGACGCCCTGTACGTCTCCCTCAGCCACACGGCTCACCACGTCGCGGCGGCCCTCGCCCCCGGCGCGGTCGGCGTGGACCTGTGCGAGACGTCCTCGGCGGCCGCGGTGCGCCGGGCCGTGGACCACGTCCTGACCCCCGAGGAGCGGCCGGTCGTGACGGAACGGCCCGAACTCCTCACGGCCGCCTGGGCGTTGAAGGAGGCCGCGGTGAAGGCCGACCGGCGCAGCCTGTTCGGGGAAGCGCCGCGCCGCGTCCGCATCCTCGGCCTGACGCCGCCCGCCCTGAGCGGCGGACGCCGGGCTCTGGTCCGCCGGGCGGGGACGGCGGTCCTCGCCCTGGTTCTCGCGCCGGGCTACTGACGATAGCCGCTCAGGAACCGTCCGATCCGTCCGATCGCCGCCTCCAGGTCGTCCACATGCGGCAGGGTGAGGATGCGGAAGTGGTCGGGAGTCGGCCAGTTGAAGCCGGTGCCCTGGACCACCTGGATCTTCTCCCTCAGCAGCAGGTCCAGGACGAACTTCTCGTCGTCGTGGATCGGGTGCACCTTGGGGTCGATGCGCGGGAACGCGTACAGCGCGCCCTTGGGCTTCACGCACGACACACCGGGGATCTCGTTGAGCTTCTCCCAGGCCACGGTCCGCTGTTCGTGCAGCCGGCCGCCGGGCGTGGTCAGCTCGTGGATGGACTGGCGGCCGCCCAGCGCGGCCTGGATGGCGTACTGCGCGGGCGCGTTGGCGCACAGCCGCATGGAGGCCAGCATCGTCAGGCCCTCCAGGTAGTCCTTCGCGTGCTGCCTGGGGCCCGTGACGACGAGCCAGCCGGAGCGGAAGCCCGCCACCCGGTACGTCTTCGACAGGCCGCAGAAGGTGAGGACCACCAGGTCGGGGGCGAGCGACGCGGCCGAGTGGTGCACGGCGTCGTCGTACAGGATCTGGTCGTAGATCTCGTCGGCGAAGACCATCAGGCCGTGCCGGCGGGCGAGGTCGAGGGTGCCCTCGACGATCTCCTTCGGGTAGACCGCGCCGGTCGGGTTGTTCGGGTTGATGATCACGACGGCCTTGGTGCGGTCCGTGATCTTCGACGCCATGTCGTCCAGGTCCGGGTACCAGTCGGCCTGCTCGTCGCAGAGGTAGTGGACCGCCTTGCCGCCCGCGAGCGTCGTCACCGCCGTCCAGAGCGGGAAGTCCGGGGCGGGGATCAGGATCTCGTCGCCGTCCTCGATCAGGGCCTGTACGGCCATAGAGACCAGCTCGGAGACGCCGTTGCCGAGGAAGACGTCGTCGACTCCGACCTCCAGGCCCAGGTTCTGGTAGCGCTGGGCGACGGCGCGGCGGGCGGAGAGGATGCCGCGCGAGTCCGTGTAGCCATGGGCCTGCGGGAGCATCCGGATCATGTCCTGGAGGATCTCCTCCGGTGCCTCGAAGCCGAACAGCGCGGGGTTGCCGGTGTTCAGGCGCAGCACGCTGTGCCCCGCCTCCTCCAGTGCGTTGGCGTGCTCGATCACCGGGCCGCGGATCTCGTAACAGACCTCGCTCAGCTTGTTCGACTGCCGGAACTCCATGCGTCCCTCCGGTATCTGGTGTTACTTGGTTTTACCAAGTGTGGGCTTGGAAAGTCCAACAACATGTCTAGACTGCGTCGCATGTCACCTCGCCGAAGCTACGACCAGTACTGTTCCGCCGCCCGCGCGCTCGACGTCGTCGGCGACCGCTGGACCCTGCTGATCGTCCGGGAGCTGCTCGCGGGCCCGCGCCGCTACACGGACCTGCACGCCGACCTGCCGGGTGTGAGCACGGACGTACTCGCCTCGAGGCTGAAGGACATGGAGCGCGACGGACTGACGACACGCCGCCGGCTGCCGCCGCCGGGCGCGGCCTATGTGTACGAACTCACCGCGAGGGGGCGGGAGTTGCTGCCTGTGCTGCAGGCGCTGGGGGAGTGGGGCGAGGGCGAGCTGGGAGAGCGGCGGCCCACGGACGCCGTACGCGCCCACTGGTTCGCGCTGCCGCTGCTGCGGGCGCTGAACGGCGAGGGGCTCGTCGAAGTCCGGCTCGACGAGGGCCACTTCCACCTCCACGTCGGCGCCGAGGACGGGCCGGTCTACGGCGACGGGCCCGCGCCGGGGGAGCCGGATGCCCGGCTGGAGCTGGACGTCGACACGTGCGGGGCCGTCAGCCGCGGGGAGTCGACCGTGACCGACGCCGTGCGCGACGGGCGGATCACGGTGACCGGCGACGGGACACTCGCGAAAACGCTCCGGGAAGCGTGACAGGGGCCCGCTGTGACCTGAGCGGTCACAGCGGGCCCCTGGATGTCCGTCAGGCGCCCGGCGGCACCCGCGTCGGCCGTCCGGGACCGCGCGTCAGCGCGTACCCGCCGATGCCCGCGAGTGCGGCCAGCACACCGCCCACCGCGGTCCACACCCATCGGTCGGACCACCAGCCGGAGGCCCAGCCGTCCTCGGGCTCGATGCTGGACAGGACGGCTGAGGCGGACGAATCCTCCTCCGTCTTCTCGGACTTGACCGCGGTCCCGGGCACGAGCGGCTCGGCCAGCGAGCCGTCCACCGCGGCCGAGCCGCCGATGTCCTTGGAGCCGGCCCGCACCTCGGCGCTCACCGGGAGGCCGAGGTCGGACGTCGGCAGCTTCACCACCGTGAGGCGGATGTAGTAGGTGCCCGGCAGCGGGTCGTCCGCCCACGGCTCCGACCAGGCGCGGACCGTGCGCAGGACGCAGGCCAGCTCCACGGAGGACGCGCCCGCCGCGGCGGTGCGCGTCTGCGCCCCGTACTGGCAGGCCTGGCGGCGGCGCAGACCGTCGTACACGTCGATCTGCCAGGTCTCGGCGGCGTGCTCCTCGGGCAGCTTCACCGTCGCCTCGACGGTCGGTCGCTGTCCGGCGTCCGCGGGGAACGACCAGTACAGGTAGTCACCGGCCGAGCCGCTCGCCGTGGCAGTCTGCCCCTGCTCGAACTCGGCCGCCGTACGGAACGACGTGCCCGCCTCGGTGGGCGCGGCGCCGTCCTCCGACGGGCTCGACGAGGGCGACGCCGGCGAGGAGTCGGCGACGGCGGGGGACACCGCAAGGCCCAGCATCAGCAGGGCGGCGCTCAACACGCGTGTGATCCGCATCAGTTGGTCCTCCAGACCGCGACCCGCCAGCGCGACAGCCAGCCCCAGATCAGACCGGCGAGGAAGCCGGTGAGGATCAGCGCGCCCAGCAGCCACCAGCCGCGCCCCAGACCGAAGGAGGCCACGTCGCTCGCCTGCGAGGGCCCGTCCACGACGTCGACCGTGAGCTCCAGCGGCAGGCCGGGGGTGGTCTTCACCCCGGACGCCGCCGAGAAGGAGTTGGTGACCTGGAGACACACGGTCTCGGCCGGTGCGTCCTCCTCGTCGCTCTCGGCCTTCGGATAGCGCAGGCCGGTCGAGATCACGTCCGTACGGCCGTTGCCGGCCGCCTCCCCGCGCACGATCTCGCGGCCGTGCACCGTCACCGCCCGCAGCAGCACCCCGTAGTCCGGGTTCACGGCCCGGTCGGCAAAGACGCTCACCGAGGCGCGCACCTCCTGGCCCGGTGCCACCTCCACGCGGTACCAGCGCTCCTGCCCGAACTCCTCGCGGTCCGTGTACAGGCCGGACTCGAGGGCGGGCGCCTTGGCGCAGGAGTCCGCGCCCTGGGTGGCGACCGGCGTCACCACCGGGTCGGCGGCCCGGTCCACCAACTGGTTGACACGGTCGGTGAGTTCGTCGGTGTGCTCGACCGAGGTGTAGCTGCCGCCGGTCGCCTCGGCGATGCAGCTGAGCTGCTGCCGCATCTTCGCGTTCGGCACCAGGCCGAGCGTGTCGATGGTCAGGCCGATGCCCTTGGCCGCGATCTCGCGGGCCACCTCGCACGGGTCGAGCGGGGCGCAGGTGTCCTCACCGTCGCTGATCAGCACGATCCGCTTGGAGCCCTCGCCGCCTTCGAGGTCGTCGGCCGCCTTCAGCAGGGCGGGGCCGATCGGGGTCCAGCCGGTGGGCGTGAGGGTGGCCACCGCCGTCTTGGCCTCGGTGCGGTCCAGCGGGCCGACCGGGTAGAGCTGCGCGGTGTCCTTGCAGCCCGTCCTGCGGTCGTCCCCGGGGTAGTTGGCGCCCAGCGTACGGATGCCGAGCTGCACCTCCTCGGGCGTCGCGTCCAGCACCTCGTTGAACGCCTGCTTCGCCGCGGCCATCCGCGACTTGCCGTCCATGTCGTTCGCCCGCATCGAGCCGCTGACGTCGATGACGAGGTCGACCTTCGGGGCGGTGGCGGTGGTCTCGTCGGCTACCGCCCCGGCCGGGAACGCGATCCCGGCCGCGAGCGCGGCGAGCAGGGCACAGACCCCGGCCGCCAGCCGTTGTGTTCTGATCATCGGCGGATCCTATTGATCAGAGGTGTCCCGCTCCAAAACGAGGTCAGAACACCTCGGTGACCAGGGGATTGGGCAGCTTTGCCCACTGATCCCCGGGCACCCCCGGCGACAGCCGCATCAGCGTCAACGCCTTGGCCGGCAGCGGCATTTCGCACAGCGCCGTGAGGTCGGGCGTGCGCGGCAGCCGTCGTACGGCCGGCTCGAGCGCCGCCCGCAGCGCGGCCCCCGAGCCCGCCGTCCCGGCCAGCGCGCCCCCCACCAGCGAGCCGAACAGCTTGCGCCGCAGGGCCGTCACGTCGTCGGTGAGGATCCGGCCGGGCAGTTCCGGCACCGGGATGCCGTGGCGGGCCAGCCGGGCCGGGCTGACGCGGATGTCCGCGAGGTCGCGGTAGACCAGCCGCAGCGGGACGCCCGTGTCGGACAGCACCACCAGGAGGTTCTGTCCGTGCGCCTCCAGGGCCACGCCCAGTTCCAGCAGCCGCAGCCCGACCGTGAGCGCGAGCCACGCGAAGCCGGCCAGCCAGGCGGGAGAGCCGGGAAGGCCGGTCGTGGCGAGCGCCCCCACCGGCACGACGTGTTCCCCGGGCCCCGCGTACGCCCGCGGCGACTCCCGCAGCACCGCCGCCAGGTCGGGGGAGTCGGCGGTGGCCGCCCCCAGCGTGCGCGTGACGTGCAGCAGTCCGTCCGTGTGCGCCGCCAGTACCTCCCCGAACGCCGACAAGCGCGCGGAGGCGGCGATCGAGGCGACGGAGATGTCCCGCACCGAGGAGGTCAGCCGGGCGCTCAGCGCGGTCTTGACGTGCGGTCCGTCCGGTACGGCAACCGTGCGCAGGGACATCAGGGGATGTGCCGGCGGTCCCGGTTCGCACGGCGTCTTGAGCACGTGCGCCGCCTGCCAGGGATGCACCGGGATCACCACCCGCCCGCCGGCCCGCAACTCCTGCGGCCACGCACCCGTCACCAGGCACTCGTCCGCCGGAACCGGCACCGTCCCCAGCTCCACCACCGGCCCGTGCTCCGGCCCGTACGCGAGCTGTTCCGCCACCGAGAAGCCGGGCCGGGAACGGCAGTTGGGATGGTACGGATGCCCGTCGACCACCCGCTGTTCCCACTCCCAGTCGGTGCCGGGCCACTCCCTCGGGCGAGACGGCTGCCCGGCCCGCGCCAACGCCAGCGAGGCGACACTGTGGCCGAGTTCGGCCGCGAAGCCCGAGCCGTGCGGCACGGCGAGATCCGTGAGCAACCGCGCAGGCCGGTCGTACGTCACCTCGTCGAGCCGTACGGCGGTGACGTGGTCGGACGTCGCGTACGGGTCCGCGTGCGGACCGCGCAGCCGGCGGCCGTCGGCCAGACGCAAAGTGAGTCCCTCGCGGCCCCGCTCGCGGTGCGTGATCCACGGCAGCGGTTCATGGGCGAAGGCACGCCACAGACGGGTCAGCACGGCCGCCCGGGCGCCGGGCAGCTCGGCGGCGAACCGCGGCACGAGGCCGGGACGCACGCCGGCCAGTTCGGCGGCGACCTCGGTCTCGGCGCTGTCGGGACGGTGCACGGGCTGGCTCCTCGGGTACGGGTAGGGCGTCACACCGGGGCGTGACGGCAGCGATACTGATCGTCTGCGCCCGACTGAACCGTAGGGAACGAATGGATCGCGTGGACCTCCTGCCCCCGCCCGCCGGCGACGACGCCCAGGCACATGATGCCCCGGCGCACGACGCCGTTGCCGACCGCGCCGACGCCTGTGCGGCCGCACCGCTGCTCAACTGCCTGCTGCGGGAGGTGGCCGAGCCGCTGCCGGAGCGGGACGGACGGCGGGTGTACCGGCTGCCCGGCGGCGGCCGGCTGCTGCGCGTGCGGGGGGAACGGCGGCCCGCCGAGCCCGAGGTCTACGCGGCGGGCGCCTGGCACCGCCTCGGCCACACCGAACTCGTCAAGCTCGTCGCCGAGGAGCTGCGCCGCCACACCGGGCTGTCCAACCACGAACTGCCCATCGAGATGATCGACAGTCGTGACGCGGTCGCCGCGATCCTCACGGCACGCGCGCGCGCCACCCCGCCCGACGACCTCTATCTGCGCTCCGAGCAGTCCCTCGTCACCGGCCACCCCCACCACCCCGCGCCCAAGGCGCGCGGCGGCGGTCCGCACAGCGGCTGGCTGCCCTACGCGCCCGAGGCGCACGCCCGCTTCCCGCTGGTCCTGCTCGGGCTGCGCGAGGACGCGGTCGTCGAGGAGGGCGACACCTCGGCGCTCGACACCCTCGGCGAGGCCCCGCCCGGCTACCGCCTGCTGCCCGCCCACCCCTGGCAGCTCGACCTGGCGGGCCGGGAGCTCGCCGGGGCCTTCGCGGACGGCCGGCTCGTCCGGCTGGGCACGACCTCCTTCGACGCCTGGCCGACGGCCGCGATCCGCACGCTGTACGCCCCCGAGCGCGATCTCTTCCTGAAGTTCAGCCTCGACGTGCGCATCACCAACGACATCCGCCGGCTGTGGCGCCACGACCTGCTGAAACTGCGCCGGACGGACACGGCGGCACGCTCCGCTCTCGGGGCCTTCGACGGACCGGCGGCCTGGCTCGGCGACCGCGGCTACCGCACCGCCGACTTCGCCTTCGAGGAGCTGGCCGTCCTGGTCCGCGACGGACTGCGCGACCACGTCCTGCCCGGCGCGACCCCGCTGCTCGCCGCGGGCCTGGTGGAGGGCTTCACTGGCAGCCCGCTCGACGGTACGGCGGATCCGGCGGCCTGGTGGGAGGCGTACCTGGCAGCCGTCGTACCTCCCGCCCTGACGGCCTTCGCCGGCCACGGCGTCGTACTCGAGGCGCATCTGCAGAACACGCTCGTCGCCGTCGACGCGGACGGCATGCCCGTCCAGGCGCTGTTCCGGGACGCCGAGGGCGTCAAGCTGCTGCCGGACGTGTCCCGGGCCGCAGGCTGGGAGCGGCTGGTGTACTGCCTGGTCGTCAACCACCTCACCGAGATCGCCGGGGCCCTGTCCGAACGCCACCCGGGGCTGGACCCCTGGCCCGCCGCCCGCCGTGCACTGGCCCGGCACGACGTCCCGGAGGCCGCCGAGCTGCTCACCTCGCCCACCCTGCCCGGCAAGACCAACCTGCTGCTGCGCTGGACGGCCGCGGACGGCGCCGACGCGCGCTACCTCCCGCTGCCCAACCCGCTGGCCGACGGGTAGCCGAGCCGCCGCGCCGCAGGAAGTGGGGCCATTGGGCCCCATCCCTGAGCCGATGCAGGGGCCGTTCGACCCTATCCGGCCGGGGGTACCCACCGACGATCATGTGGCGGCGGCCGGGAAGTGCCGCGCCCATCCACCGCACCAGCGGCGCTTCCCGGCTCGTGAACCACATGAGCAGATGGGGAGGACGCCGTCCGATGGACGAGGCGCAGCTGGACCAGGTGAAGCACGCGGGAGAGGTGCCGACGCGCCCCGCGGTCCGCGAGGAGGCCGGCGCGGCCGTCCCGCGGGCGGACCGGCCGTCGTGGACGGAGTGGCTGACGACCACCGACCACAAGAAGATCGGGACGATGTATCTGGTCACCGCCTTCGTGTTCTTCGTCGTCGGCGGTGTGATGGCCTTGATGATGCGCGCCGAACTGGCCCGCCCGGGCCTGCAGATCATGTCGAACGAGCAGTTCAACCAGGCGTTCACGATGCACGGCTCGATCATGCTGCTGATGTTCGCCATGCCGCTGTTCACCGGCTTCGCCAACTGGATCATGCCGCTGCAGATAGGCGCCCCGGACGTCGCCTTCCCCCGGCTGAACATGCTGGCCTACTGGCTCTTCCTGTTCGGCTCGTCGATCGCCGCGTTCGGTTTCCTCACGCCGGGCGGCGCCGCCGACTTCGGCTGGTTCCTGTACGCCCCGCTGTCCGACGCCGTCCACTCGCCGGGCCTCGGCGCCGATCTGTGGATCATGGGCGTCGCGCTCTCCGGCTTCGGCTCGATCCTGGGCGCGGTCAACTTCATCACCACGATCATCTGCATGCGCGCACCCGGCATGACCATGTTCCGCATGCCGATCTTCACCTGGAACGTGCTGCTGACCGGCCTGTTGATCCTGATGATCTTCCCGGTGCTGGCGGCGGCCCTCTTCGCGCTGGAGTGCGACCGCAAGTTCGGCAGCCATGTCTTCGACGCGGCGAACGGCGGCGCGCTGCTGTGGCAGCACCTGTTCTGGTTCTTCGGCCATCCCGAGGTGTACGTGCTGGCGCTGCCGTTCTTCGGCATCGTCTCCGAGGTGATCCCGGTCTTCGCGCGCAAGCCCATGTTCGGCTACATGGGGCTGATCGGCGCGACCATCGCCATCGCCGGCCTGTCGGTGACCGTGTGGGCGCACCACATGTACGTCACCGGTGGCGTACTGCTGCCGTTCTTCGCCTTCATGACCTTCCTGATCGCGGTGCCGACCGGGGTGAAGTTCTTCAACTGGATCGGCACGATGTGGAAGGGCTCGCTGAGCTTCGAGACGCCGATGCTGTGGACCACGGGATTCCTGATCACGTTCGTCTTCGGTGGCCTGACCGGAGTGATCCTGGCGTCACCGCCGATGGACTTCCACCTCTCCGACTCGTACTTCGTGGTGGCGCACTTCCACTACACGGTCTTCGGTACGGTCGTGTACGCGATGTTCGCCGGCTTCCACTTCTGGTGGCCGAAGTTCACCGGCAAGATGCTCGACGAACGCCTCGGCAAGATCACCTTCTGGACTCTCACGGCCGGCTTCCACCTGACCTTCCTGGTCCAGCACTGGCTCGGTGTCGAGGGCATGCCCCGCCGCTACGCGGACTACCTGGCCGCCGACGGCTTCACCGCCCTCAACTCCCTGTCCACGATGGGCTCGTTCCTGCTGGGCCTGTCCATCCTGCCGTTCTTCTACAACGTCTGGAAGACCGCGAAGTACGGCAGGCCGGTCGCCGTCGACGACCCCTGGGGCTACGGCCGCTCCCTGGAGTGGGCCACTTCCTGCCCGCCGCCGCGCCACAACTTCACCTCGCTCCCGCGGATCCGCTCCGAGTCCCCGGCGTTCGACCTGCACCACCCGGAGATCGCCGCGACCGAGACGGTGGCCTGAGCCGTGTCGCAACCCGTCCTGGGCCTGGGCGCCGCACTGGTGACCGCCTCCGGCTGCGTCTGGTACCTGCCGGCCCTCGCGGAGGTGCGCGCGGGAGCCGACCGGCCGGACTCCCTGCGCAGTTCGGCGGCGGCCTGCCTGAGCGGCTGGACCACGATCGCGGGTATCGCCGTACTCCTGCTCATCGCCGAAACGTGGTGGCCGCCCGGCACGCTGGCCGCGGCGGGCGCGGCCGTCACGGCCGCCCTGTGGATCCGCGCGGCCGTGCAGCGCCGCCGTGAGGCCCGGGAGGCCGTCCATGACTGGGCGGAGCTGAGCCGGGGGCCGCTCAGGGTGGGCGCGCACGGCTTCCGGAACCTCTTCGTGGCCCTCGTGGGCGCGGGCCTGGCCGCCTCGGCGGCCTCGGCGGTCTTCCTGGTGGCCGTTGGCCGGGTCTGGGTGGCGGTCGTAGTTGGCGCCGGGGTCATGGGGCTGTTTCTCGCGGTTGCGATCGGCTGTGGGTGCGTGGCGCGCCGTGAGGAACGCGTCGGCTGATCGCGGCGGCGGGGCATGCGTGGCGGGCGCGGTCTCGCGGGCGCGGCTGTGCAGCGTCGGCGTGCAGGCCGTCCGTGACTGGGCGGCGCCGCGCCGGGCGCCGCTCGGGGTGGGTACGAGTCGTTTCCCGAACTTCTTCGTGGCCCTCGTGGGCGCGGGCCTGGCCGCCTCGGCGGCCTCGGCGGTCTTCCTGGTGGCCGTTGGCCGGGTCTGGGTGGCGGTGGTAGTTGGCGCCGGGGTCATGGGGCTGTTTCTCGCGGTTGCGATCGGCTGTGGGTGCGTGGCGCGCCGTGAGGAACGCGTTGGTTGATCGCGGCGGCGGGGCATGCGTGGCGGGCGCGGTCTCGCGGGCGCGGCTGTGCAGCGTCGGCGTGCAGGCCGTCCGTGACTGGGCGGCGCCGCGCCGGGCGCCGCTCGGGGTGGGTACGAGTCGTTTCCCGAACTTCTTCGTGGCCCTCGTGGGTGCCGGCCTGGCCGTCTCGGCGGTCTCGGCGGTCTTCCTGGTGGCCGTTGGCCGGGTCTGGGTGGCGGTCGTAGTTGGCGCCGGGGTCATGGGGCTGTTTCTCGCGGTTGCGATCGGCTGTGGGTGCGTGGCGCGCCGTGAGGAACGCGTTGGTTGATCGCGGCGGCGGGCACGCGCGGGAGCGGGTCGGCCCGGATCGGTGGCCGCCCGGCACCATGGCCGCGGCGGGCGCGGGCGTCACCGCCGCCCTGTGGACGGCTGTGCAGCGCCGACGTGGAGGCCGTCCGTGGTGGGTACGAGTGGTTTCCCGAACTGCTTCGCCGCGCTCGTGGGCCTCGGCTTCGGTTGCGAGGAACGCGGCGTCGGCTGATCGTGGTCCGGCTTACCTGCGGTGCATGGTTTCCAGCGCGGCGGCCAGTACGTGGGGATCGTGGTGGCCCTTGTAGACCGCGGGCGGCTGCTTGTCGAGGCCGAGGAGCCGGGCCACGGCTGTCCAGGCGGTGCGCACGGAGTACTCGACGGTGAAGACGACGTCGTCGGGCACCTCGGCGAACTGCCCGATGAACGCGAGGTTGACCGAGCCCTCGGGCACCACCTGCGGGCGGTCGTCGCGGCGGCGGGCCAGGAACTGACTGGTGATGTACGGCATCAGGCAGGGCACGACGGTGGAGGTCTCCAGCACACGAGCCGCCACCGCGTCGTCGAACCGGAGGTGGTGCAGGACCTCTTCGAGGATCTCCCGGCCGGAGCACATCGTCATCGGCTTGGGCGTGTGGTTGCCCGCGCGGCCGGGATACAGGCCGTAACCCCACCAGACGGAGGCGTCCTCGGGCTGGTTGCGGTAGACGGGCTGGCGGTTGGCGACGATGGTCAGCAGCCAGTTGGAGTCGGTGAACGTCATCAGCCCGCCCCGGCCGGTCTCACGGCCGCTGAACTTCTCCAGCGCCTCGAGGAAGACGGGATCCTTCGCGGTGACGGTGAACGACTCCCATCGGGACTCCTTGACGTGCTTGTCGAAGACGTCCGGCCTGCCGAAGTCGTCGCGCCCCCGGGCCAGGCGGTGCCAGAGCAGCCAGGCGTCCGACCGGTGGGGCTGCGGGGACGGTGCCGCGGTGTGCGAGCCGAGGCTGGAGGCGTCGGTCATGGAGCCGTTGGTCACCAGGACCAGGTCCTCGGGGCCCACGGCGATTCTCTCGTCCCGTCCGTGCCGGGAGAGATGAATGGTTTCGACCGTGGTCTTCCGGCGCTGCGACGCGAGTCCCAGGTCGGTGACGTGGCACCCGGTATGGATGGTCACCCCGTGTTCGAGCAGCCAGGCGGTGAGGGGCCGCACGATGGAGTCGTACTGGTTGTAACGGGTGCGGTGGATGCCGGACATGGACGAGAACTCGGGGAAGAGGTGGATGAAGCGCCTGAGGTAGCGGCGGAACTCGATGGCGCTGTGCCAGGGCTGGAAGGCGAACGTGGTGCACCACATGAACCAGAAGTTCGTGGTGAAGAAGTGCTCGCCGAAGCAGTCGCTGATCCGCCTGTCGTCCAGGTGCCCTTCGGGGCCGGCCAGGCACCGGACCAGCTCCAGCCGGTCGCGCTCGGAGAACCCCATCGAGCGGGTGTCGACGATCTTCCCGTCGCCGTCGACGAGGCGTGCGATGTCGTCCCAGGCGAAGTCCTCGTGTCCGGCCAGGATTTCCTGCGTCACCGACACCGAGGGGTCGTCGAGGGTGGGAATGCCGGACAGCAGGTCGTAGGTGCAGCGGAACTCGGCCTCGAACATCCGCCCGCCGCGCATGGTGTAGCCGGCGTCGGCCGTGCCGCCCGCGTCCAGACTGCCGCCGATGTTCCGCTGCTCCTCGAAGACGTGGATGTCCGATCCGTCGAAACCGCCGTCGCGGATCAGGAACGTGGCCGCGGCGAGCGCCGCGATCCCGCTGCCCACCAGATACGCCTTCGCCATCACACAACTCCTCGTCGCCGTCGGCCGGGAACCGCACAACCTCAGCCTGTCCTGCGCTCACCGGCGCCGTCAGTGGGCCGTTGGTCACCCGTCCGGTCCGAACGGCCCGTGCCGGCGCGGGCAGCGCGAAGGCCCGGTCGGTGAACCGTCACCGACCGGGCCCCTGCTCACCGCGGACTCACGCCGGGTGGGTTCCGCCGCGCCATGGCGGGGCCGCCGCCCGATGGTCGGGGCGCCCGGCGTGGGCCGCCTTGTCGGTCTGGCGGCGCAACCGGTCCTGGAGCTGGTCGACCAGCTCGTGACCGGTGGCCTCCTCGGCGAGCACGACCACCTGCAGCCTGCCCAGGCGCAGGTCCGCCGTGGCCGACCAGGGGCGGTCGGCGTGGTGGGCGGACGCTCTCGTGATACGCACCTCGCCGCTGACGGCGGGCAGTCCCGGCCGGCCCACGACCGCGTCGATCTTCGTGCGGGCGTAGGCCAGGGTCTCCTCGTCCACCTCGCCGTCCGAACGCAGAAGCACAGCCGGTGCGGTGGTCCGGGTGTCATCGCTGGTCATGTCGATTCCTCTCCTGTGAGTGCGGTGGGACGTCCGACGCCGTTCACGCAGCCGGCCCGGGCAGCCACAGATCGGGTCCGAAGACCTCGTAGCGGATGCGCCGTGCGGGGATCCCGGCGCGGAGCAGCTGTGCGCGGACGTCGCGCATGAACGGCAGCGGGCCGCACAGGAACACCGTCGCGTCATCGGGCAGTTCGATGCCGGCGAGGTTCATCAGGCCCTTGCGGGCGCCGGGTTCCTCCGGGGCGGGGCGCTCGTACCAGAAGACCGACCGGGCGCCCGGCAGTTGCCCGACCAGCTCGCCCGTCTCGGTGCGCAGGGCGTGGTCGGCGGGGGAGCGGTCGGCGTGCAGGACCAGCACCGGGCGGGTCGAACCGACGGCGTTGAGATGGGCCAGGATGCCGGTCATGGGGGTGCCGCCGATGCCCGCGGAGACCAGAACGACCGGAGTGGTGGCGTCGGCCGGGTCGTCGAGGAAGACGTCCCCGAAGGGAGCGGAGAGCGTCAGCTCGTCCCCCTCGTGGACCTGGTCGTGCAGCAGGCCGGAGACCTCGCCGTCCGGTGCGCCGCCGGTGCCGGCGACCCGCTTGACGGTGATCCGCCGCAGATCCCCGCCCGGGTCGGAGGACAGGCTGTACTGGCGCAACTGGTGGACCCCGTCCGCCATCAGGACCCGGACGCTCACGTACTGGCCCGCCCGCGCCCTCGGCGCCGGTTCGCCGTCGGCAGGGCGGAGGACGAAGGACACCACGTCCGGCGTCTCGGTGCGGCGCTCGACGACCGTCCACGGCCGCCACACCTGGCCGGGCTCGACGCCCGCGTCCTGGTACAGGCGGGCCTCACGGCCGATCAGGGCACCGGCCATCAGCCAGTACACCTCGTCCCAGGCGGCCGCCACCTCCGGGGTGACCGCGTCGCCGAGAACCTCGGCTATCGCGCCGAACAGGTACTTGTGCACGATCGTGTACTGGTCGTCGGTGACGCCGACGGCAGCGTGCTTGTGCGCGATCCGGTCCAGCAGGGCGTCCGGGCGCGTGTCGGGGGCGTCGAGCAGCGCGGTCGCGAACCCGGCGATCGAGCCCGCCAGCGCACGGCGCTGGGCCCCGCTGGCCTGGTTGCCGCGGTTGAACATCCCGTCGAGCAGTTCCGGCCGGTCGCGGAACATCGCGCCGTAGAAGCGTGTCGTGATCTCGTCGAGCGCGCCGGCCACGGCGGGAAGCGTGGCACGGACCACGGCGGCGGACTCTGCGGACAGCATGAAGCCTCCCGGGCAGGGGATGGGGTGGGAAGTGCGCCGCATCGCATCGGGCGGCGCCTTCTGTGTAGCAGGCAACCGACCGCGATTCGGCGCTGTTTCACGGCGCCGGGCGAAGAAGGGCCGAAGGGCCCCGTCGATTCGGGCACATCGGGTCCACCGGCCCCTCCGGCAAGGGGGCCGTACGGCGCCGGGACGGCCTCCTCCCGGCCCGGTACCGGGGACCTGCGGTCTCTGCACCGTGCCCTTCCCCGGCCACCACCCTGGGTCCGCAACCCGATTCAGCAGGTGGACAGCATGCCGAGGTGTCCCGCCCGGGCAGCCCCGCCGACCACCCCGCGCCCTCCGAAGGAGTGGAGATCATGAACGCACCGGTCGAACGAGCCCTCGGCGAGCCCGTGGTCGTGGGTGTGGACGGTTCCGAGCCGAGCTTGCGGGCCGCCGACTGGGCTGCCGACGAGGCCGCGCTGCGCGGGGTGCCGCTGAAGGTCGTGTACGCCTGTCTCTGGGAGCGGTACGAGGGTGCCGCACTCGCCCGGGACATCGGAAAACCGACCGCGCTGCCGTTGGCCCAGGATGTCGTCGGCGCCGCCGCTCGACGGGCACGCGCCCGTCACGCCGGCCTGCGGGTGACCGCCGACGTGGTGTTCGAGGAGCCGGAGTACGCCCTGGTCCGCGCGGGACGCAACGCCTCCGCGCTGGTCGTGGGCACCCGCGGCCGCAGTGGCATCGCGGAGATGCTGCTGGGCTCCGTGAGCCTGGCCGTCGCCGCCCGTGCCGACTGCCCGGTGATCGTGCTGCGCGGCAGCCACGACAACCAGGCGACGCCCCCGGTCCACGCTCGCGTCGTCGTGGGCGTCGGCGAGGATCCGAAGGAGTCGGCGGCCCTGAGGTTCGCCGTCGAGGAGGCGCGGCGCCGCGGCGTGCCGCTGGAGGCCGTACGGGCCTGGCGGTGCCCCGCGCACGAGACCACCGGCCACCCTCTGCCGGCCGGTGAGCCCGCCCGGCTGCACGAGGAGCGGGCGGCCGAGGAGCTGGAGGCGGCACTGCAGGACGTCCCCGACGACGTCGAGGTGCGTCGGCGCACCGTCGAGGGCCACGCCCGCCGGGTGCTGGTCGATGCCTCGTACGACGCCGATCTGCTGGTGGTGGGCGCCCGCCGCAGCGAGGGTCGCTTCGGGCTCCAGCTGGGGCGGGTCGCCAACGCGGCACTGCACCACTCCGCCTGCCCGGTCGTCGTCGTACCGCACGGGGCGAACGACGCCTGACGGGCACGATCGGCGAAATCGTGGGCCGCGTGGGGGACCGATCGCGCGGCGATCCGGGTCGTTCTCCGCCGGCGCCGGGACCGATGGCCCCCTCGTCCCGCGCCGCACCCGGCCCACGATGGCAGGACGCAGTACCGCTGTACCAGGTGAAGGACGGGCTGGCCCATGGACCCCAATGACGGCTTCCGCGAACTCGAACGGCAGGAGTGCCTGCGGCTGATGGCCAAGGTGTCCGTCGGCCGCATCGTCTACACGCGCCGGGCCCTGCCCGCCGTGCTGCCGGTCAATTTCAGCCTGGACGGCGACGGCGCGGTCCTGCTGCGCACCTCCGCGGCCTCGGAACTGGCCCGCGCGGTCGACGGCGCGGTGGTCGCCTTCGAGACCGACGAGGTCGACGCGGCCCGGCACTCCGGCTGGAGCGTTGTCGTCACCGGCTCGGCCCGGGTGGTGACCGACCCCACCGAGCACGAACGCCTGGCCGGCATCGGCCCGGTCTCCTGGGTGCCCGCCCCGCAGGAGGTTTTCGTCCGCATCGAACCCGCACTGGTCACCGGACGCGAGCTCGTCGCCGGACGCACCCTGTACGGCGTGGATCTCACCACCTGAACGTGACCCCCCTTCAGACACAGAGGGGAACAGGACGGTCACCGACCGGGATGTGCTCGTCGGAGTGGACGGTTCACCGGTCGCCCCACGCGCGCTGGACCGGGCCGCCGAGGATGCGGCGCGCCGCGGCACCGCGTTGCGTGTCGTCCACGCCGTGGCCGATCGCGACGAGTCGGGGCCGCTCCTGGCGTCGGCCGCCGCGCGGGTCCACGAGCGTCACCCGGACCTGCCGGTGGAGACGAGGGCCGTGGAGGGCGGCGCCGTGCGGGTGCCGGCGGAGGAGAGCGAGAGCGCGGTCCTCACCGTCGTGGGCACCCGGGGGTTCGGCGGCGCCTCCGGACTGCCGGCCGGCTCGGTGAGCCGGCGCCCGGCCGCGCATGTGCACGGTCCGCTGCTGGTCGTCCGCGGGGACAACCCCCGCGACGAGGGGCGCGAGGTGCTGCTCGGCCTGGAAAGCGACGCCGACGCGGCCGCAGCCGCCCATGCCTTCCGGGAGGCGGCGCGGCGCGGGGCCCGGCTGCGGGTCGTGCACTGCGCCGCGCACCGGCACGTCACGCCCGAACCGCCCCCGCTGCCGGCCACGACGAGCCCCGGTCAGCAGCGCCAGTCCCAAAGCGACCGGGCGGAGGAAGACATGCCGCGGTTCAGGCCCGCCCGACTGCGGGAGGAGTACCCCGACGTCGAGGTCGACAGCCGCACGGTCCACACGGCCCGGCGCACGTCCTGCCGGCGGGCACCCGCGAGGCCGGCGTCGTGGTCATCGGCACGCGCCCGCAGCCGGGCGGGCTCGCTCCACCGCTGGGCCCACGACCTGAGGAAGCCGACCGGCCCGGCACGAGGGACGGATGGCGGGCACCGGGTACGCCGACAGGCCCTCCCCGCAGTCGTCCCCGGCGGCGAGCATCAAAAGCGCAGACGTTCACGTGCACAGCGAGGGAGAGACCGGCCATGACGGCAACGGTGACAGTTGGACCCCGGGCGGCGGCCGAGGCATGGCGAGGCTTCGCCGGTGACCACTGGCGGGACCGGATCGATGTCCGCGACTTCATCCAGGCCAACTACACGCCGTACGAAGGAGATTCGGCGTTCCTGGCCGGGCCGACCGAGCGCACGCTCGCCGTCTGGGGCAAGGTCGCCCGGCTGTTCCCCGAGGAACGGCGCCGGGGCATCCTCGACGTCGACCCGGGCCTGCCCTCCACCATCACCTCGCACCGGCCCGGCTACATCGACCGCGACCGCGAACTGATCGTGGGCCTGCAGACCGACGCCCCGCTGCGGCGGGCCATCATGCCCAACGGCGGTCTGCGGATGGTCGAGAACGGGCTGAAGGCGTACGGCTACAAGGCCGACCCCTTCGTCACACGTGTCTTCAGCACCTACCGCAAGACCCACAACGACGGTGTCTTCGACGCCTACACGCCCGAGATGCGCGCCGCCCGCAAGGCGGGGATCATCACCGGTCTGCCGGACGCCTACGGCCGCGGCCGGATCATCGGCGACTACCGACGCGTCGCGCTCTACGGAACGGACCGCCTGATCGAGGCGAAGCGGGCCGAGCGGGCCCTGCTGGACGCGCAGCCCTCCGGCCCGGACGTGATCCGCGACCGCGAGGAACTCGCCGAGCAGATCCGGGCGTTGGGCGAGCTGACCCGGATGGCGGCCTCGTACGGCTGCGACGTCTCCCGGGCCGCCACCACCGCCCACGAGGCCGTGCAGTGGCTCTACCTCGGCTTCCTGGCGGCGGTGAAGGAGCAGAACGGCGCCGCGATGTCGCTGGGCCGTACCTCCACCTTCCTGGACGTCTACCTCCAGCGCGATCTGGAGGAGGGGACGATCGACGAGACCCGCGCCCAGGAGCTCGTCGACGACTTCGTGATCAAGCTGCGGATCGTACGGTTCCTGCGCACCCCCGAGTACGACGCCCTGTTCTCCGGCGACCCGACCTGGGTGACGGAGTCCATCGGCGGCATCGGCACGGACGGCCGCCCCCTGGTCACCCGCACCTCCTTCCGCTTCCTGCAGACCCTCTACAACCTCGGCCCGGCCCCCGAGCCCAACCTGACCGTCCTGTGGTCGCCGCGGCTGCCCGAGGGCTTCAAGCGGTTCTGCGCACAGGTCTCCATAGACACCAGCGCGATCCAGTACGAGTCCGACGACCTGATGCGCCCGCGCACCGGCGACGACACCGCGATCGCCTGCTGTGTCTCCGCGATGGCGGTGGGCCGGCAGATGCAGTTCTTCGGCGCCCGCGTCAATCTCGCCAAGGCGCTGCTGTACGCGGTCAACGGCGGCCGGGACGAGATGACCGGCGAGCAGATCGCCCCGCCGATGCCCGCCCTGACCGGCGAGTACCTGGACTACCAGGAACTGTCGGCGGCGTACGACCGCATGCTGGACTGGCTGGCGGCCACGTACGTCAACGCGCTGAACGTCATCCACTACATGCACGACAAGTACGCCTACGAGCGCATCGAGATGGCCCTGCACGACTACCCCGTGCACCGCTTCATGGCGTGCGGCATCGCCGGTCTCTCGGTGGCGGCGGACAGCCTCTCGGCCGTCAAGCACGCCCGTGTGAAGGTCGTCCGGGACGCGACCGGGCTGGCCGTCGACTACGAGGTGGAGGGCGACTTCCCGGCGTACGGCAACAACGACGACCGCGCCGACGCGCTCGCGGCCGGCCTGGTGGAGTCTTTCATGGCGAAGGTGCGCAAGCACCCCACCCACCGCGACGCCGAGCACACGCAGTCGGTGCTGACCATCACCTCGAACGTGGTCTACGGCAAGCACACCGGTAACACGCCCGACGGCCGGCGCGCGGGCGCACCGTTCGCGCCCGGCGCCAACCCGATGAACGGCCGTGACCGGCACGGGGTGGCCGCCTCCGCGCTGTCGGTGGCCAACCTGCCGTACGAACAGGCCCGCGACGGCATCTCGCTGACCACGACGATCACGCCCGAGGGACTGGGGCACGACTCGGCGGAGCGCGCGGGCCATCTGGCCGGCATCCTGGACGCGTACATGGCCTCCGGCGGCTTCCACATGAACGTCAACGTCCTGGACCGGGCGACGCTCGAGGACGCCATGGAACACCCGGAGAACTATCCGGAGCTGACGGTCCGGGTCTCCGGATACGCCGTCAACTTCGTCCGCCTCACGCGTGAGCAGCAGCTCGACGTGATCAGCCGCACCTTCCACGGATCCCTGTGAACACCACGGTCGAGCCGGTGACGGGCCGCGTCCACTCCTGGGACCTGTCCACGGGAGTGGACGGTCCCGGGACCCGGTTCGTGCTGTTCCTCAGCGGCTGCCCGCTGCGCTGCCTGTACTGCGCCAACCCGGACACCTGGCACATGCGCGACGGCAGGCGGACCACCGTCGACGAGGTCATGGCCGAGATCGAGAGGTACCGGGCCTTCGTCACCACCGCCCGTGGGGGAGTGACCCTCACGGGCGGCGAGGTGCTGCTCCAGCCCGCTTTCACGGCCGGGATCCTCCGCCGCTGCAAGGAGCTCGGTCTGCACACGGCCCTCGACACCTCCGGCTTCCTCGGCGACCGCGCGAGCGACGAACTGCTCGCCGACACCGACCTGGTGCTGCTCGACATCAAGTCCTTCGACATTCGCACCTACCGGAAGCTGACCGGAGGAGACCTTTCCCCCACCCTCAACTTCGCCACCCGCCTTGACCGGCTCGGCGTCCCGGCGTGGATCCGCTACGTCCTCGTGCCCGGCTGGACCGACGACCCGGCGGCCGTCGACGGGCTCGGCGCGTTCCTCGCGGGGCTCGGCAACGTCGACCGCGTGGACGTCCTGCCCTTCCACCGGCTCGGCGCCCACAAGTACGACGCGCTGGGGATCCCCTTCCCCCTGCGCGACACCCCCACGCCGGACCAGGAGCTGACCGAGCGGGTACGCGAGCAGTTCCGGGAGCACGGCCTGCGGGCGCTCTGAACGAGCGGCTCACCGGCGGCGTGAGCGAGGTGCACAAGCCACAAGAGCCCTGGCCGGAGTTGCTCCGGCCAGGGCTCCGGTCTGCTGCGATCGGCTTCCTGCGGGTCGCGGTGCTGTGGCCCGGACTATGCGCCGGCGGTCCCGTCCGGTCCGAAGTAGGCCGCCCGCATGACCTCCTGGAGGTCGTCCAGCATCGGCATCCGCGGATTGGCGGGCGCGCACTGGTCCTCGTAGGCGTTGAGGGCCTGCTGGGGCAGGGCGTCGAGGAAGGCGCGCTCGTCGACGCCGAGAGCCCGGAACGACGGCTCGATGCCCACGGCGTCGCGCAGCCGCTCCACCGCGCGGGCGAGCGACTCCACACCCTCGGCGGGTGTGGCGGCGGGCAGACCGAGGGTGCGGGCGATGTCCTGGAAGCGCTCGGGGGCCCGGTAGTTCTCGTACTTGGGCCAGCCCGTCAGCTTCGTCGGGACGGTGCCGTTGTAGCGGATGACGTGCGGCAGCAGGACCGCGTTGGTACGGCCGTGCGCGATGTGGAACGTGGCGCCGAGGGTGTGGGACATGGCGTGGACGATGCCGAGGAAGGCGTTGCCGAAGGCCATGCCCGCGATGGTGCCGGCGTTGTGCATCTTCTCGCGTGCCTCGGCCCGGGCGCCGTCGGCACGGGCGTTCACGGATACCTCGATGTTGTCGAAGATCAGGCGGATCGCGTGCAGCGCCAGGCCGTCGGTGAAGTCGTTGGCGTACACGGACACGTACGCCTCGATGGCGTGCGTGAGGGCGTCGAAGCCGCTGTCGGCGGCCAGCGCCGGGGGCAGGGCCGTGGTGAGCAGCGGGTCGACGATGGCCACGCTGGGGGTGAGCGCGTAGTCGGCCAGCGGGTACTTCTTGCCGGTGGCCGGGTCGGAGATGACCGCGAAGGGAGTGACCTCGGCGCCGGTGCCGGAGGTGGTGGGAACGGACACCAGGCGGGCGCGTGAGCCGAGGACGGGGAAGCGGAAGGCGCGCTTGCGGATGTCGGAGAACTTCTGCCGCATGTCGGCGAAGTCGATGTCCGGGTGTTCGTAGAGCAGCCACATCACCTTGGCCGCGTCCATGGGCGAGCCGCCGCCGAGCGCGATGATCGTGTCCGGACGGAAGTCCCGCATCAGGCGGGCGCCGCGCTGGACCGACTCGATGCTCGGCTCGGGCTCGACATTGTCGATGACCTGGACGGTGACCGGGTCGCGGCGGCGCTGCAGGACGCGGGTGACCCGGTCGACGAAGCCGAGGCGGGTCATCGTCGCGTCGGTGACGATCGTGATGCGGTGCACGTCCGGCATGGACGTCAGGTAGCGGATGGCCTGCGGCTCGAAGTAGATCTTCGGGGGGATCTTGAACCACTGCAGGTTGTTGCGGCGCGTGCCGACCCGCTTGACGTTCAGAAGCTGGGCGGCGGAGACGTTGTTGGACACCGACGTGCTGCCCCAGGAGCCGCAGCCCAGCGTCAGGGACGGCAGCAGGCTGTTGTAGATGCCGCCGATCGCGCCCTGCGAGGACGGGGCGTTGACGATGATCCGCACGGTCTTCATGCGCTTGCCGTACGCCTCCGCCAGCGCGCTGTCCTCGGTGTGGATGACGGCGCTGTGGCCCTGGCCGTGGAAGGCGACCATGTCGGCGGCCAGGGCGAAGCCCTGCCGCTCGGAGCCGGCGCGCAGCACGGCGAGCACGGGGCAGAGCTTCTCACGGGTCAGCGGCTCGTCCGGGCCGACCCGTTGGGCCTCGACCAGGATGAGAGATGTTCCGGCGGGCACGGTGAAGCCGGCCTGCTCGGCGATCCACGCCGGGCTCTGGCCGACGGCCGCGGAGTTGACTTTGGGTTCGCAGCCGCCGCCCTCGGATGCGCCGCTCGGGAAGAGGAAGGCCTCCAGCTTCGCCTTCTCCTCGGCGGTCGCCAGGTGGGCGTGCAGGGTGCGGAACTCGGCGAGCGCCTGGTCGTAGATCTCGTCGTCCAGGATGACGGCCTGCTCCGAGGCGCAGATCATGCCGTTGTCGAACGACTTGGACAGCACCAGGTCGTTGACGGCCCGGCGCAGCTTGGCGCTCCTGTGCACATACGCGGGGACGTTACCGGCGCCCACGCCCAGGGCAGGCTTTCCGGCCGAATAGGCCGCCTTGACCATGGCGTTGCCCCCGGTCGCGAGGATCAGCGAGACGCCCGGGTGGCGCATGAGCGTGCCGGTCGCCTCGACCGACGGCGTCTCGATCCACTGGATGCAGTGCTCCGGCGCGCCCGCGGCGACGGCCGCGTCACGCACGACTCGTGCCGCCTCGGTGCTGCACCGCTGGGCGGAGGGGTGAAAGGCGAACACCACCGGGTTACGGGTCTTCAGCGCCATCAGCGCCTTGAAGATCGTGGTGGAGGTCGGATTGGTGACGGGCGTGATCGCGCATACCACGCCCACGGGTTCCGCGATCTCGACCATGTCCTCTATGTCGTCGCGGGCGATGACGCCGACGGTCTTCATGTGGCCCATGCTGTGCGTGACGTGCTCGCACGCGAACATGTTCTTGGCCGCCTTGTCCTCGAAGACGCCGCGTCCGGTCTCCTCCACCGCGAGCAGCGCGAGCGCGGTGTGCTGGTCCAGGGCGGCGACCGAGGCCTTCTTGACGATGTGGTCGACCTGCTCCTGGTCGAGGGCCTCGTAGTCGGACAGTGCCTTGAGCCCGTTCGTGACCAGCCGCTCCACGGCGATGACGGTGTCCGACGGCGCCCCGGTGGGGGCGGCGGTCGCGGTTCGGTCGTCGTGGCGGGTCATGGGTGTGCCTCCGTCATCGAGAGAAGAGGGGACGCCGCACATTCGGCGGCCCGTAGGAGAGCGGCGCCGCGGCGCCGCTCTCCCCGCAGCGTCTCTCGGCCGCGGCTCCGCCGCGCAGGTCCCTCTGGTCCCCAGCGGACGTCTGACGGGCCCCGAACGTCCGGGCCGGGTGGCCCCACGGACTGTCGTGCGCAGCCGTGCGCGGGCCCGGCTGCCTGCCTGGTGCGTATCAGGTCGGCCCTGCCGACAGAGCGGGTCATCACGCCGACTCCTTCCGCCGGCCCGCCACCAAGTCGGCCGGCCCCGGTGAGCGCCGTTCGCTCTCACCGGGGCCGGCCAGGAGCAGCCCGGCCCCCTCGCGGGGCGCCGGGCCACCCGTCACCTGCTGTCGCTCGCCTCCGTCCCCTGGAGTGCGGCCCGTCCGGCCTCCAGGCGTGCGACCGGGACGCGGAACGGTGAGCAGGAGACGTAGTCGAGTCCGGCGGCGTGGAAGAAGTGCACCGACTCCGGGTCTCCGCCGTGCTCGCCGCAGACGCCGATCTTCAGGTCGGGCCGCGCGGCACGGCCCTCGGCGACGGCGATCCGGACCAGGCGCCCCACGCCGTCACGGTCGATCGTCTCGAAGGGGGACACCTTGAAGATGCCCTTGTCGAGGTACGCGGAGAAGAACGCCGCCTCGACGTCGTCGCGGGAGAAGCCCCACGTGGTCTGGGTGAGGTCGTTGGTGCCGAAGGAGAAGAACTGCGCCTCCTCGGCGATGCGGCCCGCGGTGAGGGCGGCCCTGGGCAGCTCGATCATCGTGCCGACCGGGCACTCGACCGTGACACCCGACTCCCTGGAGACATCGGCCAGAACCCGCTCCACCTCCTCCCGCACGATCCGCAGTTCCTCGACCGTGTCGATCAGCGGCACCATGATCTCCGCCCGCGGATCCCCACCCGCGCGCCTGCGCTCCACGACCGCCTCGGCGATCGCGCGCACCTGCATCGCGACCAGCCCCGGCGCGACCAGCCCCAGGCGGACGCCGCGCAGGCCGAGCATCGGGTTCTCCTCGTGCATGCGGTTCACGGCCTCGAGCAGCTCGGTCTCGTGTGCGTCCGGCGGGGTGCCGTGTGCCTCGGCGGCGGCGAGGCGTACGGCGAGTTCGGTGCGGTCCGGCAGGAACTCGTGCAGCGGCGGGTCGAGGAGGCGGATGGTGACGGGCAGTCCGTCCATCGCGTCCAGGATGCCGACGAAGTCCTGCCGTTGCAGCGGCAGCAGCGCGTCGAGCGCCCGCTCGCGTTCGGCGTCCGTACGGGCCAGGATCATCGCCTCGACCAGCTGCCGCCGGTCCCCGAGGAACATGTGCTCGGTGCGGCACAGACCGATGCCCTCGGCGCCGAACCGACGGGCGCGCGCGGCGTCCTCGGGGGTGTCGGCGTTGGCCCGGACCCCCAACCGCCGTACGTCGTCGGCCTGTCGCATGGCGCGGGCCACGGCCTCGACCAGCCCGGCCGAGGCCTCGCCCGTCTCGAAGTACCGCATCACGGCCGAATCCACCAGCGGCGCCGCACCGGCGTACACGGCGCCTTCCGAGCCGTCGACGGAGACGACCGTGCCCTCCTCGACGGTGGTGCCGCCCACGGTGAAGCGTCGCTTCTGAGGGTCGACCGCGATCTCCTCGGCGCCGCACACGCACACCTTGCCCATGCCACGGGCGACCACCGCCGCGTGGCTGGTCTTGCCGCCCCGGCTGGTCAGCACCGCCTGGGCGGCCACCATGCCGGGCAGGTCGTCGGGGGTGGTCTCCTGGCGTACGAGGACGACCTTCTCCCCGGCGGCGGCACGCCGGACCGCCTCGGCGGAGTCGAACACCGCCGCGCCCACGGCGGCGCCCGGCGAGGCGGGGATGCCGTGCGCGAGCGCGTCACCGACGGCGGAGGTGTCGAAGCGGGGGAACATCAGACGGGCGAGGCCGTCGCCGCCGACCCGGGCCAGCCCCTCGTCGGAGGTGATGAGTCCCTCGTCGACCAGCTCGGCGGCGATGGAGAACGCCGCCTCGGCGGTGCGCTTGCCGATCCGGGTCTGCAGCATCCACAGCCGGCCCCGCTCGACGGTGAACTCGATGTCGCACAGGTCCCGGTAATGGGTCTCCAACGTGTGCATGTGGTCGCGCAGCCGGGCGAACGCGTCGGGGTTCAGGCGGCCCAGTTCGTCCAGCGGGACGGTGTTGCGGATGCCCGCGACGACGTCCTCGCCCTGTGCGTTGGGCAGGTAGTCGCCGTACAGGCCGGAGCGGCCGGTGGCCGGATCGCGGGTGAAGGCGACGCCACTGCCGGAGTCGGGCCCGAGATTGCCGAAGACCATGGTCTGCACGTTGACCGCGGTGCCCAGGTCGTCGGGGATGTGCTCGCGGCGCCGGTAGAGGCGGGCGCGCTCGACGTTCCAGGACTCGAAGACCGCCAGGACCGCCCGGCGCAGCTGCTCGGCGGGGGACTGCGGGAAGTACCCGCCCGTCTCCTGACGGATCAGCTCCTTGTAGGCCTGGACGAGCTCGGCCAGATCGGCCGCGTCGAGGCCCAGGTCGTCCACGGCCCCGCGGGCTTCCCTGAGGCGGGCCATGATGTTCTCGAACAGCGCACTGTCGACACCCATGACCGTGCTGCCGAACATCTGCACGAGGCGGCGGTAGGAGTCCCAGGCGAAGCGTTCGTTTCCGGATGCCTTGGCCAGGCCGAGGACGGACTCGTCGTTCAGGCCGATGTCCAGGATCGTCTCCATCATCCCGGGCATGGAGAAGCGGGCCCCGGAACGGACCGACAGCAGCAGCGGGTCGTCCGGCTGACCCAGCGTCCGCCCGGCGGCCTCCTCCAGGGCGGTCAGATGATCGGAGATCTCGCGCGAGAGGCCCTCCGGCTCGGCGCCGGTGGCGAGGAAGGCGCGGCAGGCCTCGGTGGTGACGGTGAATCCCGGCGGCACGGGCATACCCAGCCGGGTCATCTCGGCCAGGTTGGCGCCCTTGCCGCCGAGCAGGTCGGCCATGTCACGGCCGCCCTCGGTGAACGCGTACACGTGACGGACCATGACGGTGCCCTTTCTTCGGGGTTCCCAGGGATGCGGACGGGTCACATCTCGAAGACGACGCGTGCCTTGATCCGCCCGTCCAGGACGTCGGCGATGGATTCGTTGACCGTTTCCAGCGGCCGGGTCTCGTAGATCACCCGAGTGCGTCCGGCTGCGTGCAGCTGGAAGACCTCGTTGAGGTCCTGGCGGGTACCGACGATGGAGCCGATGACGGAGGTGCCGTTCAGGACGGTGTCGAAGATCGGTACCTGGATGGTTCCGCCGGCGGGCAGGGCGACCATGACCAGCTTGCCGCCGCGCCGCAGACCGCCGTAGACGGAGGCGAACGCCTGTTCGTTGACGGCCAGCGCGATCGCCGCGTGGGCGCCCCCGTGCTGCTTGAGCACCTCGGCCGGGTCCTCCTTGCGGGCGTCGATGAGGATGTCGGCACCCAGCTCACGGGCGAGTTCGAGCTTGTCGTCCGTGACGTCGATCGCGGCGACGGTGGCTCCGGCGATCTTCGCGTACTGCACGGCCAGGTGACCGAGCCCGCCCACACCGGAGATCGCCACCAGCTGGGTGGGACGTACGTCGGCGACCTTCAGAGCCTTGTACGTGGTGACGCCGGCGCAGGTCAGCGGGGCCGCGTCCCGGGGGTCGATGCCGTCGGGGACCGGAGCGGCGAAGTCGGCGGGGGCGAGCATCTTCTCGGCGTAGCCGCCGTCGACGCTGTAGCCGGTGTTGCGCTGCTGCTCGCACAGTGTCTCCCAGCCGGACAGGCAGTGCTCGCACCGTCCGCAGGCCCAGCCCAGCCAGGGCACGGCCACCCGCTGCCCGACGGTCAGGTGGGTCACTCCGTCGCCGAGTGCCTCGACGATGCCGACGCCCTCGTGGCCCGGGACGAACGGCGGGGCCGGCCTGACCGGCCAGTCGCCGTGCGCGGCGTGGATGTCGGTGTGGCACAGGCCGGACGCCTCGAGCCTGATGCGGACCTGGCCCGGGCCGGGCTGCGGGTCCGGCCGCTCCTCGATCACCAGCGGCTCGCCGAAGGTCCGGACGACTGCTGCCTTCATGGAATGCTCCTCAAGCTCTGTCGGTACGGTGAGATGCGATGCGGTTCCAACGTCGGCCAGGTCCCCGGTGCGGCGGCAGGTGCCGGATGTCCTCGTGAGTGGGGTCCATCGGCCCCGACCACGCGGAACCGGGCCTTCGGAGCCGCACGGAACGCGAGATGTTGGGCCGACCGGCCCTGGCCCTTCGGCCCGGGATCGCGCAGGATCTGCGGCAGGCAGGGCCGGTTTCGCCCGGTGGGCCAGGCACGGTGCAGTATTCAGACGGAGCGGAACGCAGAATTAGGAGCATCCGATGGCGGACGGCGAACAGCCCGGACCCGACAACCCGATCCGCGTCTTCCTGCTGGACGACCACGAGGTGGTACGGCGCGGGGTGCACGACCTGCTGGACGACGAGCCGGACATCACCGTCGTCGGCGAGGCCGCCACCGTCGAGCAGGCCCTGGTCCGCGTACCCGCGTTGCGCCCGCAGGTGGCGGTCCTGGACGTACGCCTGCCCGACGGCGACGGGGTGACCGTGTGCCGGGAGCTGCGCTCGCGGATGCCGGAGCTGGCGTGTCTGATGCTGACCTCGTTCGACGACGAGGAGGCCCTGCTGGACTCGATCATGGCCGGGGCGTCCGGGTACGTGCTGAAGCAGATCCAGGGCTCGGATCTGGTGTCGGCCGTGCGCACGGTGGCCGCCGGCCAGTCCCTGCTCGACCCCAGTGCCACCGCCAAGCTGATGGCCCGGCTGCGCCAGGGCCAGGAGCCGGAGCCCGAGCCGGACGCCCTGCCGGGCCTGACCGAGCGGGAGCGGGAGATCCTGGCCCTGATCGGCGAGGGCCTGACCAACCGCCAGATCGGCCAGCGGCTGTACCTCGCCGAGAAGACGGTGAAGAACCACATCTCCCGGCTGCTGGCCAAGCTCGGTGTGGAGCGGCGCATCCAGGCCGCGGTGATCGCCACCCAGGCCCAGGACCGGCTGAAGCAAGAGGGCCACTGACGACACGGGGCGGGCCGCGGGGCCGAACGTCCCGCGGCCCGTCCCCGTCCGGCCCAAGCCCGATCGCATCCCCGGCCACCAGGCTGGCAGCACACAGAGATGCGGATCGACCGGGAGGGCGACGGATATGAACGTGCGCGTGGGCATCAACGGCTTCGGCCGTATCGGACGCAATTACCTGCGCTGTGTGCTGGAGCGCGCGGAGGCCGGGAACAGCACCCCGGTCGAGGTCGTGGCGATCAACGACATCACCTCGCCGGCGGCACTGGCGCACCTGCTGACGTACGACTCGACGTACGGCCGCCTCGGCCGCACCGTCGAGCACGACGACGACTCGATCACCGTCGACGGGCACCGCATCACGGTGACGGCCGAACGCGACCCGGCCGCCCTGGCCTGGCGCGACCTCGGCGTGGACGTGGTCATCGAGTCCACCGGCCGCTTCCGCACCCGCGAGCAGGCCGGCCTGCACCTGAAGGCCGGGGCGCGCAAGGTTCTGCTGTCGGTGCCGGGCAAGGGCGTCGACGCCACGATCGTGATGGGTGTCAACGAAGGCACGTACGACGCGGAGCGCGACCATGTCGTCTCCAACGCCTCGTGCACCACGAACTGCGTGGCGCCCATGGTGAAGGTGCTCGACGAGCACTTCGGCCTCGTCAAGGGCCTGATGACCACCATCCACGGCTACACCAACGACCAGGTCGTCCTCGACGGCCCGCACAAGGACCTGCGCCGCGGCCGCAGCGCCGCCGTCAACATCATCCCCACCAGCACCGGCGCCGCCCGCGCGGTCGGCCTCGTCCTGCCGGAACTGTCCGGCACCCTGGACGGCATCGCCGTGCGCGTTCCGGTCGAGGACGGCTCGCTGACCGACCTGAGCGTGGTGCTGGACCGGCCGGTGACCGCGGACGAGGTCAACGACGCCTTCCGGGAGGCCGCCGACGGGCCGCTGAAGGGCATCCTGCGCGTGTCCGACGCGCCCATCGTCTCCCGCGACATCGTCGGTGACCCGGCCTCGTGCGTCCTGGACGCCCCGCTGACCCAGGCGCACGGCGAGCTGGTGAAGGTCTTCGGCTGGTACGACAACGAGTGGGGCTACACCAACCGGCTGCTGGACCTGACCGAGTACGTCGCCGCGCGGTCCCGGCGCCCCGGCGCAGTGTGAGGATGATGCCATGGCTGAGCGACCGCTCGACGAGCAGACGGTGACGACGCTGGTGGCCGAGGCCACCGCGGCGCCGTCCATGCACAACGCGCAGCCGTGGCGCTTCCGCTACCTGAGCGGGGAACGTGTTCTGCTGCTGCGGGCCGACCCCCGGCGGGCCATGCCCCGGTCCGATCCCGATGACCGGGCGCTGCACATCGGGTGCGGGGCGGCGCTGTTCAACCTGCGCGTCGCCGCCGCACACGCGGGGCTCGCCCCGCAGACGACGCTGCTGCCCGAGCCCGACGACCCGCTGCTGCTCGCCGCCGTCCGTCTGGCCGACCCGCCCGCGGGCGCGGCGGACGACGATCCGGCGGGGCTGCACCCGGCGATCCGGCGGCGGCACACCAGCCGTCATCCCTTCGCCGAGAAGGACATCCCCGAGGACGTACGGGCCACCTTGCGGGACGCCGCGGGCCGGGAGGGAGCCGTACTGCTCTTCCCCGGCCCCTGGCACGCCGAGACCGTGCTCGAGCTGGTCCGCGACGCGGAGAGCCGCGACACGATGGATCCGGACGCCAACGAGGATCTGGTGCGCTGGACACGGCTCGGAGTGGAGGCGGACACCGCCGTCGACGGCGTCCCCGAGTACGCCTTCGGGCCGCGCAAACGCAACGGAAAAGCCCCCGTGCGGGACTTCGCAGGACGCCGGCCGGTGGCCGACCGCGGCACCACCGCCTTCGAGCACACCCCGCATCTGGCCCTGCTGAGCACCCCCGGCGACGGACCCGAGTACTGGCTGCGCGCGGGCCAGGCACTGGAGCGCGTCCTGCTGGAGGCCACCCTGGCGGACCTCGCCGCCTCCCTGACCTCCCACGCCCTGGAGGACCCCGAGCTGCGTCTGCTGGCCCGCGACCCGGAATCGGGAACGGGGCAGGTGCAGATGGTGCTGCGGCTCGGCTACGGGCCACTGGGACCGGCGACGCCCCGCCGGCCCGTGCGGGACGTCCTCGAGATCACGTAGGGCGTCGGGACCGTCGAGGCGTCCTACACGTGACAGGCGTCCTACGCGTGCCGGTGGCCCCGGTTGGCGTCGAACTCGGCCCAGTCCCGGTCCCACTGCGCTCGGCGACGCACATCCAGCCGCACCCGGGCGGCCCACCAGCCGCCCACCACCAGCATGCACACACCCGCTCCGGCGGCCGCGCCGAGCGCGGCTCCCTGGGACCGGGCCTGGGCGGGGGTGGGCGGGGCGGCGCGAAGGCGCCCCGCGTCGTCGAGCCACACCGTGGTGGCGGAGCCCGCCTTGCTGCCCACCGCCACCGGGGCGTCACCGGTCTTCGAGGAACCGTCGGGCCTCGTCCACCGCACGGTCGCCCGCGCGCGGTCGTCCGCCGTCGCGGAGAACCGGGACGGCGTCGCACGGGCGTCCTCGACCAGGAGCGCGGCAGCGCGGTGCAGGCCCTGCGCCTGGTCGAGAGCGGAGCGCTCGCCGACGCCGGCCATCACCGTGCCCACGGCAGGCGCCACGACCAGCAGCATGGCCGCCGCTGTCACGCCGATCCAGTTCTCGGTGACGTCGGAGCGCCGCCTGAGCGGGTTGCGCCGCCAGCGCCAGAGCCGGTCCCTGCCACTCCGTTTCAGCATGCGTGTTTCCCTCCGGGCACGATGGACTTGACCATCACACCGCCACGGTGACGGATCCGCGATGGCCGGCGGCAGAGCCCAACGGGGCTTGAGCCGAGGGCCGATCGGCCCTCGGCTCAAGCCGCCGCGGGTGTCCCGGGTCCGGACGCCTCGGGGGCGGGCAGCATCGTCAGCAGCATGACGCTGGGCTCGGTGGCGCGCACGGTGTGCGGAAGCCGTGCGGGCAGGTGGATCCAACTGCCGGGCCTCGCCTCGGTCTTCTCCTCGCCCAGGACGAGGTCGAGGCGGCCCTGGACGACCTGGATGACCACGGGCAGGGCGGACGTGTGCTCGGTCAGTTCCTGGCCGGCGGCAAAGGCGAAGCCGACCACGCGCAGACGGTCGTCGCGGTACAGGACGCGGCTGAGGGTGCCGTCCCCGGGCACGGCCAGTTCGGCGGTCAGGTCGGTGATCACGGTGGCGGTCATCGGGGGTTCCTCCTCAGGGGCGGGACGGGGTGGGGACGGCGAGCAGGCCGATCGCGCCCAGGTGGGCGCTGTGGCGTCGGAAGACGCGGCGCATGTGCAGCACACGGCGCAGGGCGGAGGGGTCCCGCAGCGCCCGGCCGGCGATGCGCAGGGCGGCGGCCGGCCCTTCGTCGGCGACGAGCCGGCGCGGTTCGAGCAGGGCCATGGGCGCGGTCGTGCGGGCGGTGACGGTGAAGCCCTCCTCGGCGAGGAGTTCACTCCAGCCGGTGGGCGTCAGGGGGCGGGCGCCGACGTGGATGGCGTCCTGCAGGTCCGCGGCGATCCGGTCGGCGAGGGCCGGGTCGAGACCGTCGGGCAGCAGACACAGTTCGTGGACGGCGTACCGGCCGGTGGAGCCGTCGAGGAGGCGGCGTGCCTCCCGTACGACGCGCCGCTTCGCGGGGTGGGGCTGCATCGTCAGCATCGCCTCGCCGTACACGACGGTGGCGTCCCCGTCCGGCAACCCGGTGTCACCGGCGTCCGCACACACGGCACGCACCTCGGTCGAGCCGGGGGCCACGAGGGCGCCGAGCGCGGCCACGGCGGCGGCGTCGCGGTCGACGGCGGTGTAGACGGCCGGGCGGCGGGCGAGGGTCAGCCGGGCGGTGGCCCCGAGGCCGGCGGCCAGCTCCACCACCCGGTCCTCCAGGTCCACGCCCAGGGCGTCCAGCATCCACCGCGTCATTTCCACACCGCCGGGGCGCAGGACCCGCTTGCCCAGCCGGGCCAGCAGCCAGTGGCCGGGCATACGGGAGGCGTCCAGTCCGTCGCCGGGTAGGGGAACGTTCTTCCGCAGGGCCGGGTGATCCGTCGATGCCATGTTCGTGCCTCGCTCTCTGCCCGCATCGGTACTACTTAGGTGAACCTAACTTGGGGCGATGCCGGAGTGCGGGGGCCGAAGGTCCCGATCGACCGGCCCAGTGGGCCCGTCGCCACCGACGGGCCGGGCATGCCGGACCGGGCCGGCGGGCTACAACAGGCTGCTCCAGTACGGCCAGAAGCGGGTGAGGACGAGCAGCGCGATCACCCCGTACCAGGCAGCGAGCAGAATCCAGTGCGTGTCGCGGACGACGTACAGCACCCCTCGGGGCACCGGGACCATCCCTCGTTCCAGGCAGTGCACGGTGACGTACCAGAACAGAGCGATGGTCACGACCCACACGACGGCGCAGTAGGGACAGATCTTGTTGAGCTCGTAGAGCGATTGCCAGATCAGCCAGTGGACGAACCCCACCCCCACCAGCGCCCCGGCGCCCAGCACCAGCCACAGCCGACGGTGCAGACACGCCCCGGAGAGCACGGCGACGCCCAGGGCCGTCACGGCGGCGAAGGCGCCCAGTCCGAGCAGCATGTTGGGGAAGCCGAAAAGGCTGCCCTGCGCGCTGGACATGACGCTGCCGCAACTCACCACCGGGCTGATGTTGCAGGGGGGCTGGTACGCGGGGTCGCGCAGCAGCCGCCAGTCGTCCACGGTGAGCTGGAAGGAGGCGAGCCAGCCGACGATCCCGGAGAGGACCATCACCCATCCCGTGCGGCGGCTCGCGCCCACGGTGTACGGGCGCCGGACGGTCTGGGCGTCCGGCGCGAGTGCGGGTCCGTGACTCATGCGGCTCGGCGGGAGCCCGAGGCGGACCGGGTCCGGCCGCCTGCCGCCGGGGCCGGCGCCGGTGCGGCCCGCCGGCGGTAGACCAGGTACGGCCGGGCCAGGTAGCCGATCGGGACGCTCCACACATGGACCAGCCGGGTGAACGGCCAGGCCGCGAAGAGCAGGAAGGCGGTCAGGGCGTGCAGCTGGAACAGCAGCGGTGCGCCGGCGATCGCATCCGGCTGCGGCTGGAGGACGAACAGGCCGCGGAACCAGACGGAGACGGTCGCGCGGTAGTCGTAGCCGGCGCCGAAGACGTTGTGGGCGGCCGTGGCGGTGATGCCGAGCAGGACGGTGGCCGAGAGCAGGGGGAAGAGGAACTTGTCGCTGCGGTCGGTGCCGAGGCGGATCCGGCGGGTCAGCAGGCGGCGGGCGCACAGCATGCCGAGGCCCGTGACCATGGCGACGCCCGCGACCGAGCCCGCCCAGACGGCCGTGGTGTGGTAGGTGTGCTCGCTGATGCCGACGGCCTCGGTCCACGAGTCCGGAACGGCGAGTCCCACGACATGCCCGGCGATCACCATGAAGGCGCCCAGGTGGAACAAGGGGCTGCCCCAGCGCAGCCACCGGTGCTCGAGGAGCTGGGTGGTGCGGGAGGTCCAGCCGAACTGGTCCTGGCGGTAGCGCCACACATGGCCGACGGCGAACACGGCCAGGCAGACGTAGGGAACGGCGACCCACAGCAGCAGATCGGCGCCGCTCACCGAAGCGGCGGCCAAGGGGGAGAGCGGGGCGTTCATCGGGGACCTTCCGTACGGCTGGTCGGGGCGGGCGGCACACGGGTCGGCGGAGCGGGTATCGGCGGCACGAAGGTGCCCGGAGGCGCGAACTCCCCGTCCCCGTAGGTCCCGTAGGGGTCGAGGCCGACCTCTTCGTTCGGCGGGCCCTCGGCCACGAGCCGGGCCACCGCCGCGCGGTCCGCCTCGGTGGGCGGCGGCAGCAGGGTGAGCAGCGCGGCCAGGACGTGCCGGTAGGGGGAGTCGGCGTCGGTCAGCGCCCGGTGGATGAGCTCAAGGCCGCGCCGGTGCTGGCGCAGCGGCGCCTCGCCGCCCCCGGGGCCCGCCAGCGCGGCGAACTCCAGCACGACCGGCAGATGGTCGGGCAGTTCACCTCCGTCGGTGTCCCAACCCGCCGCCCGGTACCGCTGGTTCAGGGTGAGCAGGGCCATGCCCCGGCGACGGGTGTCGCCGTGCAGGTAGTACGTGAGGTACAGGCTGCTCTTGCGGCGCAGGTCGAACATCTCGACGTAGTGCCGCTCCAGCGCCTGCGGTTCCTGGTCGGCGAACCAGGTGGTGAAGGCGGCCAGGTGATCGGCGGCCGGCGAGGGCGGCAGCGCCCCGACGGTCGAGGTCAACACGGCGCGGGCGGCGGCGAGTTCGGTGTCCGGATACTGCAGCAGCAGCGAGCACAGGCGCAGCAGCAGGGTGCGTGCCTCGGCCTCCTCAGGCGTGAGCCGGGCCGGGCGGCGCACGGCCGCCCGGACGCGCGTGCGGACAATGGCGGGAATCGTTGCGGGCAGCGGGCTCACGGACGGCCTCCGGCGGAGTTGCGGCGCAGGGTGGGGATGCCGAGCATCACCTTGCGCTCGGACGGTTCTCCGGCGGACTCCACCGGGCAGCGGTTCTCCATCGCGGTGAGCGCGGCCGCGTCCTCCTTGTGCGCGGCCGGGACGACGTACCGGTCGGCGTACTTGGCGACCGCGAGGAGCCGGTGCAGGTCCTCCGCCTCACGTGCGTCGAGCCCCACGGCCCGCAGCACGGCCTCGTCACCCGCCTCGCCGAGGGTGCGCTCGCGCATGTACGAGCGCAGCGCGGTGAGTTTCATCAGGACCCCGGCGACGACGTCGGTGTCGCCGGCGGTGAACAGTTCCGCCAGGTACTCCAGCGGGATGCGCAGCCGGGTGACGGCGGCGAAGACGTGGTCGGGGTCGTCCTGATTGCCGCCCGCCACGTCCACGGCGTCCAGGACGGGGGAGAGCGGCGGGACGTACCAGACCATCGGCATCGTCCGGTACTCCGGGTGCAGCGGGAGTGCCACCTTGTACCGGGACACCAGGTCGTACACGGGGGAGCGGCGTGCGGCGTCCAGCCAGTCCTCGGGGATGCCCGACTCCCGTGCAGCGGCGATCACTTCGGGGTCGTGCGGGTCGAGGAAGACGCCGCGCTGGGCGTCGAGCAGGTCCTTCTCGTCGGGGGTGGCCGCGGCCTCGCCGACGCGGTCCGCGTCGTACAGCAGCAGCCCCAGGTAGCGCAGGCGTCCCACACAGGTCTCGGAGCAGACGGTCGGCTGCCCGGCCTCGATGCGCGGGAAGCAGAACGTGCACTTCTCGGCCTTGCCGGTGGCGTGGTTGACGTACACCTTCTTGTACGGGCACGCGGTCACGCACATCCGCCAGCCCCGGCAGCGGTCCTGGTCGACGAGGACGATCCCGTCCTCGACCCGCTTGTACATCGCGCCCGACGGGCAGGCGGAGACGCAGGCCGGGTTGAGGCAGTGCTCGCAGAGCCGGGGCAGGTGGAACAGGAAGGTCTGCTCGAACTCGAACTTCACCTTCTTCGCCCACTCACCGCTCAGGTTGGGGTCGCCGCCCGCGTGTTCGGCGGCGCCGCCGAGGCCGTCCTCCCAGTTGGCGCCCCAGGTGATCGCCGTCGGCTTCCCGGTGAGGACCGAGCGGGGACGGGCGACCGGGACGTCGTCCCCTGCCGGGGCGCTGACGAGGTTGTCGTAGTCGTAGGTGACCGGCTCGTAGTAGTCCTCGATGGACGGCAGGTCGGGGTTGGAGAACAGCGACAGCAGCCGCCGGACCCGGCCACCCGAGCGCAGGACGAGACGCCCGCGCTTGTCGAGCATCCAGCCGCCCTTCCACTGCTCCTGGTCCTCGTAGCGGCGGGGGTAGCCGATACCGGGCTTGGTCTCGACGTTGTTGAACCAGGCGTACTCGACGCCGGTGCGGTTGGTCCACGTCTGCTTGCAGGTCACGGAGCAGGTGTGGCAGCCGATGCACTTGTCGAGGTTCATGACCATCGCGATCTGGGCCAACACGCGCATGTCAGTACTCCACGTCCTGCGAGCGACGGCGGATGACGGTGATCTCGTCGCGCTGGTTTCCGGTCGGGCCGTAGTAGTTGAAGGCGTACGTGAACTGTGCGTAGCCGCCCGCGAGATGGGTGGGCTTGATCAGCAGCCTGGTCAGGGAGTTGTGGATGCCGCCGCGCTTTCCGCTGACCTCGGTCTTCGGCACGTTCACGTTGCGGTCCTGGGCGTGGTACATGTACACCGTGCCCTCGGGCATGCGGTGGGTGACCACGGCCCGCACGGCCACCACGCCGTTGCGGTTGTACGCCTCGATCCAGTCGTTGTCCTTGGCGCCGATCTTCTCGGCGTCGGCCGTGGACATCCAGATCACCGGGCCGCCGCGGGACAGGTCGAGCATGTACTTGTTGTCCTGGTAGTTCGAGTGGATGGACCACTTGGAGTGCGGGGTCAGATAGCGGACCGTGACCTCGGCCCGGCCGTCGTTCAGGTGCTCGTCGCCGTAGTGCCGGGGCGAGTTCAACGGAGGCCGGTAGACGGGCAGCTGCTCGCCGATCTCGGAGATCCAGTCGTGCTGGACGAAGAAGTGCTGGCGGCCGGTGAGGGTGTGCCAGGGCTTCTTGTGCTCGGTGTTGATGACGAACGGTGAGTAACGGCGTCCGCCGGTCTCCGAGCCCGACCACTCGTACGACGTCATCACCGAGCGGGGCTGCGTGCGGGTGTCGGCGAACGTGATCCGCTCCGCCTCGCGTTCGGCGGCGAGTTCGACCAGACCCTCGCTGCCGGTCTGCTTCTCGAGCGCCCGGAAGCCCTCGGCGGCCAGTCGTCCGTTGGTGGTGCCGGA
Organism: Streptomyces sp. HUAS ZL42; assembly: GCF_040782645.1. GTDB lineage: Bacteria > Actinomycetota > Actinomycetes > Streptomycetales > Streptomycetaceae > Streptomyces. The sequence continues at coordinate 2,386,496 of NZ_CP160403.1, read as the reverse complement.
CAGGGCGAGGACCGCCTCGCACATGTGGCTCGCGGTGGCCAGCGAGGGCCGTCCGGCGGCGATTCCGTCCCTCACGGTGCCGTTGCGGCGCCGGAGGTCGTCGATCTCCTTGTCCGGGTGGACGGTGACGCCCTTGGTGGTGGTGCCCAGGGTGTCGAGCAGCGGACCCACGGCGCGCATCTTCTGCGCGATCGCGGTGTAGTCCCGCTCGACGACCGCCAGCTTCGGCATGGTCTTCCCGGGAATCGGGTCGCACTCTCCGGTCTTCCAGTCCCGCACCACGCCGCCCGGCTGAGCGAGTTCGTCCGGCGTGTCGTGCAGCAGCGGCACCGCGATGACGTCGGTGCGGGTACCGAGGTGGTCGGCTGCCAGCTCGCTGAACCGGTCGGCGATGGTCAGGAAGGCGTCGTAGTCGGTGCGGGCCTGCCAGGGCGGGGCGATGGCCGGGGTGAAGGCGTGCATGAAGGGGTGCATGTCCGTGCTGGACAGGTCGTCCTTCTCGTACCAGGTGGCGGCCGGAAGGACGACGTCGGCGTACAGGCCGGTCGAGGTCATCCGGAAGTCGATCGTGACCAGCAGGTCGAGCTTGCCCTCGGGCGCCTCGTCCCGCCACACCACGTCCTTCGGACGGCTCTCGGGCGCGGTCTCCTCCGACCGGACGGCCCCGTCCGTGCCCAGCAGGTGGCGCAGGAAGTACTCGTTGCCCTTGCCGGAGGAGCCGAGCAGGTTGGCCCGCCACACCGTCAGCACGCGCGGGAAGTTGGCCGGGTCGTCGGGGTCCTCGGCGGCGAACCGCAGCCGCCCCGACTTCAGCTCGTCGACGATGTGCTCGGCGACCGGCCGGCCGGCCCGGGCGGCTTCGTCCGTCAGGTCGAGCGGGTTGCGGTTGAAGCCGGGGTGGCCGGGCGTCCAGCCCAGTCGCACGGCCTGCGCCAGACAGTCGGCGAAGCCCTTGCCCTGGAACCGTCCCTCGCCGAGCGGGGAAGCGATCTCGTCGGGCCCGAAGGCCTCGTAGCGCCACTGGTCGGAGTTCAGGTACCAGTAGGAGGTACCCGCCATGTGCCGGGTGGGCCGCTGCCAGTCGAAGGCGAACGACAGGTGCTGCTGCCCGGTGACCGGGCGGACCTTCTCCTGGCCGACGTAGTGCGCCCAGCCGCCGCCGTTGACGCCCTGGCAGCCGGTCATGGTGATCAGCGCCAGGAAGGCCCGGTAGATGGTGTCGGAGTGGAACCAGTGGTTGGTTCCGGCACCCAGCGCGATCATGGACCGGCCGCCCGTGCGCTCGGCGTTGCGCGCGAACTCCCGGCCGATACGGGCCGCCTGCTCGGCCGGCACGGAGGTGATCGTCTCCTGCCAGGCCGGGGTGCAGGGCTGCGACGCGTCCTCGTACGACGACGGCCAGCTGCCCGGGAGACCGGGACGCCCGACGCCGTACTGGGCGAGCATCAGGTCGAAGACCGTGGTGACGAGACGGCCGCCGATCCGGCGCACCGGCACCCCGCGCACCAGGACCGAGCCGCCCTCCGTCGCGCCCTCGTCGAAGCGGGGCAGCGCGACCTCGGCCGTCTCCTCGGCCCGCTCCAGCAGGCTCAGCTCGGGCACGACGTCGCCGAGGTCGAGGTTCCAGTGGCCCTGCTCCTTCGCCCAGCGGAAGCCGAGCGAACCGTTCGGCACGACCGGTTCGCCGGTGGCCGAGTCGACGAGGACGGTCTTGGACTCGGCGTGCTCCGTGTCCTGTCCGAGGTCGGCGGCGGTCAGGAACCCGTCCGGGACGAGACCGCGCTCGTGCTCGCGCAGCGCCACCAGGAACGGGGCGTCGGTGAACTTGCGCAGGTAGTCCCGGAAGTACGGCACTTCGCGGTCGACGAGGAACTCGCGCAGGATCACATGGCCCATGGCCATGGCCAGCGCGCCGTCCGTGCCGGGGTGCGGGGCGAGCCACTCGTCGGCGTGCTTGACGTTGTCGGCGTAGTCGGGGCTGACCGCGACGACCTTGGTGCCGTTGTAGCGGGTCTCGGTCAGGAAGTGCGCGTCGGGCGTGCGGGTCACGGGGATGTTGGAGCCCCACATGATCAGAAAGCCCGCGTTCCACCAGTCCGCGGCCTCCGGCACGTCGGTCTGGTCGCCGAAGACCTGCGGCGAGGCGATGGGCAGGTCCGCGTACCAGTCGTAGAACGACAGCAGCGTGCCGCCGATCATCGAGTGGTACCGGGCGCCGGCCGCGAACGACGCGATCGACATCGCCGGGATGGGAGAGAACCCCGCCACCCGGTCGGGGCCGTACGTCTTGACGGTGTGCACCTGGGCGGCGGCGATCAGCTCGGTCACCTCGTCCCAGTCGGCGCGCACCAGGCCGCCCTTGCCGCGGGCCCGCTTGTACGCCCGTGCCTTGGCAGGGTCGGAGGTGATCTCCGCCCAGGCCGCCACGGGATCGCCGAGCCGCTTACGGGCCTCGCGCCACAGCTTCAGCAGCGCGCCGCGCACGTACGGGTAACGGACCCGGCTGGGGGAGTAGGTGTACCAGGAGAACGACGCCCCGCGCGGGCAGCCGCGGGGCTCGTACTCGGGGCAGTCCGCGCCGATCGACGGGTAGTCGGTGGCCTGGTGCTCCCAGGTGATGATGCCGTCCTTGACGTACACCATCCACGAGCAGGAACCGGTGCAGTTGACCCCGTGCGTGGAGCGCACCACCTTGTCGTGCGCCCAGCGGTCCCGGTAGAAGCCCTCCCACTTCGAGTCGCCCTCTCCGAACACGGCGCGTCCGTCGGCCGACACCTCGCGGCGGGTGAGCAGTCGCCGGGTGGCCAGGGGCCAGCCTTCACCGGCGGGCGACTTCCGACGCCGTCCGTTCTGATCGTTCTCCATGGCCAGGAACGCTAGGTGGGGCGGATCCCGCAGCACCCGGGGCCGGCGGTCCCCGCCGTATGACCTTCCGGCCCAATCCGGCTGGTCCCACTGGGGACCAATGGTCCCGGTGATGGGGTCCGGTCGGCCAGGGAGCCTGGTGTGGTCGAGGTTGCATGCTGGGCGTTGATCGGACCGCGGATGCCCACCTGTCCGTACGACCGCGTCCCGTGCCGGGCGGCCAATTCTCCCGTCCCTGGCCGCCGCAGGTGCAGCGCGTACGGAGCGTGCCGGTTCGGTCGTGCGTCCGGCCGTTCACCGCGGCCGGACGCGGCATCCGCCCGGCGCAGGCACCCGAGTGCCCCTCGCATCGCCCGGCCGAGCCGCCCCGACCCGCTGGAGAGACCGTCATGAGCGTGCTGACCCTCGCCTCGAACCCCGACGACGCCACGGCCCTCGAGAGTGCCGAGGCGCATCACGCCCGCCTGGCCGGTGAACTGGCCGGACGGGTGAGGATGCTGACCGCCGTGGACCGCCCCCCGAGCGCCGCGGCGAAGATCCACGCCGGTCTGGTGGCCTTCTGCGACCGCTCGCTGCTGCCGCACGCCGCCGCCGAGGAGGCCGTGCTCTACCCCGCCGCCCACGGCATGCCCGAGGCCCGCCTGCTCATCGAGAGTCTGATCGGCGAACACCGCTGCCTGACCGCACTCGTCGACGCCCTGCGCGCCGCACCGGGCCCGGTTGCCGCGGCGGCCGACGCCCGGGCCCTGCAGGTGCTCTTCGAGGAACACGTCGCCAAGGAGAACGGCCTTGTGCTGCCCCTGCTCGCCATGACGCCCGAGGTCTCCCTGGCGGCGCTGCTCAGGGACATGCACCAACGGCTCGCGAACGGCACGGCCGACAGCGGCACCCGAGAGGACCGGCACATCGAGGAAGGACAGGACATGCAGGAAGGACAGATCGAGGAGACCGGCGGCTGCGGCGGGGTCTGCGGCTGCGGCGGGGCGGAGGAGACGGCCGAGCCCGAACTGGACGTGCGGGAGGTGCCGCACGCCCTGCGCCACGCCACGGTCCTCGGCGCACTCGACGCCGTTCCGGCGGGCGCCGCGATGGTGCTGGTCGCCCCGCACGACCCGCTGCCGCTGCTGGCGCAGATCGAACAGCGCAGCCCGGGCGTGTTCTCGGTGGAGTACCTGGAACGCGGCCCCGAGGCCTGGCGGTTGCGGCTCAACCACCGCTGACCGCCCCGCGAGCACTTGAGGAAAGAAGGACAACGTGATGGACGCATTGCACCGCCGGGCCACCCTGCTCGGGGCGGTCGGAACAGCCCTGGGAGTCGCCGGGCCGGTCATGCTGTGGCGCGGTCGCAGTGGCAGGAAGGAGATCCGCACCGAGCTGGCCGCCCAGAAGATCACCTTCCCCGAGCGGGGGCTGCCCGCCGAACTCGCCTGCTACGCCGGCCGGCGTGTGGAAACCGGCCCCGACGCGCACGCCTACGCCGAGTTCATCAAGGGCAACCTCGCCCATGCCACCGGCGGTCGCACCTATGCCGAGATCACCGCCGAGCTGCACGCCGCCGGAGGCGACGACGAGAAGCTCTCCGAGCTGCGCCAGACCGCGTTCATGGGCCAGACCCTGCGCGCCTCCCTGATGTCCGCCTACCAGGCATGGCACCTCACGACCCTGGTCACGGGCCTGGGCGCCGCCCTGACCGGTCTGGGTGTCGCCCTGGTGGCCACCGCCGACTCCCTGGCACCCCGCTCGCCGAACCGCTCCTGACCAAGAAGAGGGACCGTCCAAGAAGAGGGACCGTCCAAGAAGAGGGACCGTCCAAGAAGAGGGACTGTCGGCCCTGTTCCAGAAGACCATCGGCCGCCGCGCCGACCACCGCCGCCGGTGGATGCTGACGGCGACCGATCCGGAGGTATCCCGTGCACGACCATGTCGACCGCCCTCAAGGCCGACCCCGCCGCTGTCGCTCGCGGTGGGAGCCGCGCGCGGTCCGGCCCGGTCACCGTCCGGCCGCCCGCCTCGTCTGCCCTGACTCCAGGGCGGCCGGACACACCCTCGGGGCGCTGGGCAGGGCCGTGCGATGAGCGCCGCAGCGCATGCCATCCGCCGCCAGCGGCACGACGCGGCAGAGCGGCCGTTCATCGTCATCTGGGAGTCCACCCGGGCCTGCCCGCTCGCCTGCCTGCACTGCCGTGCCGAGGCCGTGCCCGACCGCGACCCGCGCGAGCTGGACACCGCCGCCGCGAAGGACCTGCTGCACCAGGTGGCCGCCTTCGGGCAGCCCGCCCCACTGTTCGTGATCACCGGCGGTGACCCCTTCCAGCGCCCCGACCTGACCGAGCTCGTCGCTCACGGCAAGGAGGCCGGGGTCCGGGTCGCGGTGTCCCCGTCCGGTACGCCGACGCTCACCGCGGAGCGGCTGCGGGAGCTGCACGCGGCAGGCGCGGTAGGCCTCTCGCTCAGCCTGGACGGCTCCACCGCCGAGATCCACGACGACTTCCGCGGGGTGCCCGGCGTGTTCCGGTGGACCCTGGACGCCTGGGACACCGCTCGCGCCCTCGGCATGAAGGTGCAGATCAACACCACGGTCGCCCGGCACAACCTGCACGACCTCCCCGACATCGTCCGCCTGGTCGCCGAGCACGGGGCGATGCTGTGGAGCGCCTTCTTCCTGGTCCCCACCGGCCGCGGCCGCGGCCTCGGCGCACTGACCGCCGGCGAGGTGGAGGACGTCCTCAACTTCGTCCACGACGTCGGCCTGACCGTGCCGGCCAAGACCACCGAGGCACACCACTTCCGGCGCGTCGCGCTGCAGCGCCAGATCCTCGCCGCCACCGGCGACGACCACGTGGCGGTGCTCGGACTCGGGCCGCTGTACCGGGAGTTGCGCGAGCGGGCCACCGAGCTGGGGCTGGACGCCGGAGCGCGCCGGGTGCGGCGACCGCCGCTGGACGTGAACGCGGGCCGCGGCTTCGTCTTCGTCTCCCACACCGGAACCGTGCACCCCAGCGGCTTCCTGCCGCTGGGCGCCGGAAGCGTTCGTGAGACACCGCTGACGGAGATCTACCGCACCTCGGAACTGTTCACCGGGCTGCGGGACGCCGACCGGCTGGGTGGCCGGTGCGGGGCGTGCGAGTTCCGCCGTGTCTGCGGCGGCTCGCGCTCCAGGGCGTACGGCCTCACCGGCGACCCGTACGCCGAGGAGCCCTGGTGCGGTTACGTCCCCGGTTCCTTCCCCCGCCGACGGGAACTGGCCGCGCTGCTGTCCGGCGGCGCCGAGGCGGAACCCGGTTCGACCGCCGCCCCGGGTGGCAAGGAGCGCCGTGTACAGCAAGAACGATGACCCGGCCGGTGGCGGTGGTCGCCCGCCCAGCAGGTTCAAGGCGTCCGGACTGCGCAGCCGGCACCTGGCCGCCCATGTCGTGGTCGCGGCCTGGGCAGTGCTCGCGCTGCTGGCGGCGAGCGCGCAGCAGACGTTGCCGGTTGCCCGCTGGCTGGCGATCCACCTGTTCCTGCTCGGCGCCGCCACCACCGCGATCGTGGTGTGGAGCGAGCACTTCGCCGTCGCCATGCTGCACGCCCCGCAGCCCGACCGGCGGTGGAGCAACGCCCGGCTGGCGGGCGTCAACGCCGGGGCCGCGGGCGTCCTCGCCGGCGTGTGGGCCGACCTGCCCGTGCTGACCGGTGCCGGGTGCGCCCTGCTGATCGCCGCGGTAGGAGCGCACCTGGTGGTGCTGGTCCGGATGGGCCGGGGCGCGCTGGGCGGACGGCTCGCCCCGATCGCCGACTACTACCGGGCCGCAGCGGCGGCACTGATCGTCGGCGCGGTGCTGGGCTGGTTGCTGGCCACCGGCCAGGCCGGCCCGCAGCACTACACCGGGCTGAAGTTGGCCCATGTGCATGTCACCCTCCTCGGCTGGATCGGACTGCCCGTGCTGGGCACGCTGTTCATGCTCTGGCCCACCGTCCTGGGCGTCCGCATGGCCGAACGCACCACCCGGCTGGCGCGCCGGGTGCTGGCCCTGACCGGGGGCGGGTTGCTGATCACCGTCGCCGGCCTGTCGGCCGGACGGCGCTCCGCCGCCGTCCTCGGAGTCGCCCTCTACGCGGTGGGCGTCGCCGTCGCCGCGCAGCTGTTCGCCCGTACGGTGCGCCGGCGGCCCGCGATCTCGGCGGCCGCCGCGTGGATGCTGGCCGCCGCCGGGGGATGGCTGGTCGTCGGCGTGGTGACGGACCTGGTGCTCCTGGTCGTACGGCCGCCGGCCGAGCTGCGGGACGACATCGGGTCCCTGCTTCCGGTGCTGCTCGTCGGCCTGGTCGCGCAGGTCCTCATCGGGGCCCTCACCTATCTGCTGCCCATCGTCCTGACGAGCGGTCCCAAGGAAAGGGCCGCGCTACGGGCGGTACTCGAGCGGGGCTGGGCCGCGCGGCTCGTCGTGCTCAACCTCGGCGTGGCGCTGCTCGCGCTTCCGCTGCCCGGGCCCCCGGGCACGGCGGGCATGCTGATGGCCGGGGCGGCCGGGGCCGTGTTCCTCGCCCTGGCAGTGCGTGTGCTGGTCCGCGGCGGACGGGGTCTCCTCCAGAACACGGACCGGGCCGGCGTGTCACGGCGGCCCGCCCTGTGGGGCACGGTCGCCGGCGCCGTACTGACCGTGCTGGCCGTGCTCGTGGCCAACAGCGGCGGGGACACGGGCGGCGGGACGAGCGCCGCCGGGACGTCGGGTGCGGGCGCCGGGACCACCCGCACGGTCGCCGTCACCCTGGCCGACATGCGTATCCGGCCGGCCCGCGTCGAGGTCGCGGCGGGCACCGTACTGCGGCTGAAGGTCACCAACACCGACGCCCAGCGCCACGACCTCAAGATCGAGGACGGTCCCGCCACCCCGATGCTCGCCAAGGGCGGCACCCGCGTACTCGACCTCGGGCAGGTCACGGGGAACCGCCAGGCGTGGTGCACCCTGCCGGGCCACCGGGCGGCCGGGATGACCATGGACATCGTCGTGAAAGAAGACACGGCCACGGACAGCGGCGAACACAAGGGGCACACCTCGGCCGCCGCCGCCGACGGCGGCCCGGACCTCTCCGCCGACTTCTCCACCGGCTGGCAGGCACGCGGAGCCGACCTGGCCCCCGCGCCCGGCGGAACCGTCCACAAAGTCGAACTGCACGCCGCGCACACCACGGTCGAGGTGGCTCCGGGCGTGCAGCAGCAGATGTGGACCTTCGGCGGCTCGGCACCGGGCCCCACCCTGCACGGCAAGGTCGGCGACACCTTCGAGGTCACGCTCGCCAACGACGACGAAGGCATGGGCCACGGCATCGACTTCCACGCCGGCTCCCTCGCCCCGGACGTGCCGATGCGCACCATCCAGCCCGGTGAGCGCCTGGTCTACCGGTTCCGCGCCGAGAAGGCCGGGGCCTGGCTGTATCACTGCAGCACCGCGCCCATGCTCCAGCACATCGGCAACGGCATGTACGGCGCAGTGATCATCGACCCGCCCGGCCTGGAGAAGGCCGACCACGAATACGTGCTGGTCTCCTCCGAGCTCTACCTCGGCACACCCGGCAGTACCGCCCAGGTGGCGAAGATGCGTCAGAACACCCCGGACGCCTGGGTGTTCAACGGCGTCGCCGACCAGTACGCCAAACAGCCGCTGAAGGTGAAGGCCGGCGATCGGGCCCGCTTCTGGGTGGTCGCCGCCGGACCGAGCGACGGCATCGCCTTCCACATGGTCGGCACCGTCTTCGACACCGTGTACAAGGAGGGCGCCTACCTGCTCCAGCCGGACCAGGCGGGCGGCGCGCAGGTGCTGGACCTGGCCGCGGCGCAGGGCGGCTTCGTGGAGACGACGTTCCCCCAGGCCGGCCACTACGCGTTCGTCGACCACGACATGCGCCACGCCGAAGCCGGCGCGCACGGCATGGTGGAGGTGAGCCGCTGATGGACACCGTCGGCCTGTGGTCCCTGGTGCGGTTCGCGCATGTGGCCGGTGCCGCCCTGTGGGTCGGCGGCCAACTGGCCCTCTCCCTGGTGATCCTGCCGCTGGCCCGCCGTCTGCTCGCCCCGGAGGTCAAGGACGACTTCACCGCCGCGGCCGGCCGCCGGTTCGGGATGCTGACCGGAGCGGTGTTCCTGCCCGTGCAGCTGGCCACCGGCTGCGCCATGGCCTGGCACAGGGGAGTCACCTGGGCCTCCCTCGCCGAACCCGGCTACGGCCGCACCCTGGCAGCCAAACTCGCGCTCTTCGTGGTGGTGATGCTCGCCGCGGCCGGACACGGCATCGCCCACGCGAAGGGGCGCGCCGACCTGGCCCGGGCCCTGGCCGTCGTCTCCCTCGTCGGCTCACTCGGCGTCGTCCTGCTGGCCACGGCTCTGCCCGCCACGTGACGGCGCGGCCACGACGCAAACAGGAAGAGAAGGCACCATGCCCGCTCAAGCCCTCCTGGACGCAGCCACCGTGGAGTCGCTCCTGGCGGCCGCCGTGGCGGCCCCGTCGATCCACAACACACAGCCCTGGCGCTTCGGCCTGAACCCCTACAGCGGGTCGATCGAGGTCCGTGTCGACCGGCGGCGGCCGCTGCCGATGGCCGATCCCGAACTGCGCGCCCAGCATCTGTCCGTGGGTGCGGCCGTCTTCAACCTCCGCGTGGCCGCGGCGCATCTGGGCTGGGATCCCCTCGTCCGGCCGGTCACCGCCGCCGACGATCCGGACCTGCTGGCCACGGTGCGACTGACCCGTCCCACCCCGGACGTGCAGCCGCCCCTGAGCCACCTGTACGAGGCCGTCGAGCGCCGCCACACGAGCCGGATGCCGTTCACCGGCCGCCCGGTTCCGGACCCGATCGTGGCCGAGATGATCAACTCCGCGCGGGCCGAGGGCGCCCACCTGGACGTGCCCGGCATCCCGGGGACCCGGCGCCTGCTGTGCCTGACCCGGGCAGCGGAGGCGCGCAACGCCCTTCACCCGGCCCGCACGGCCGAGGCGCGCACGTGGGTCACACCCCCGGGAACGGGCGCCGCCTACGGCATCCCCGTAGCGGCCCTGGGCCCGCGGGACGCGTCCGGGCGGATGCCGGTACGGGACTTCACCGGCGCGCTGCCCGCACTGCTGCCGCCCGCGCTGCGTTTCGAACGCCACGCCCAGGTGGCCCTGCTGTGGACGTGCCGCGACCGGCGGGAGGACTGGCTGCGGGCGGGCCAGGCCCTGGAGCGCGTGCTGCTCACGGCGACCCGGCGCGGCGTGCGCACGTCGATGCTGCACCAGGCGATGGAGTGGCCCGACCTGAGGGCGGCGATGGCCGGAGCACGGCGGCGGTGCTGCCCGCAGTTGCTGATCCGCTTCGGATACGGCCCGGAGGGAGGGCGGACGCCTCGTGCGCCCGTACACCTCGGGGAGACGACGGCCTGACGTCGCGCCGTCGGCGCGCCGCGTCACTGCGCGACGGTCACGCCCCTGAGCTCGCGCCCGGTGGCCATCTCGGATTCGATGCGCACGAACACGGACTCCCGCAGGGGCATCCAGGAAGTGGGGCCGGCCTGCAGCAGGCGCTCGTGCTCCGCGGGATCGGTCACCACGGTGGCCCGTCCGGTGACGACCACGCTCCAGCCGGACCGGGTCGCCGCGTCGAACTCGTCCGCCTCGAAGGCGACCACGACGCCGTCGATTGCGCGGACCAGATCCGAGCCCTGCGAGGTACGCAGCAGGATGGAGGCGTCCGAGTCCAGGGAGAAGTTGATGGGAAGGACCGCGGGCAGAGCCTGCCTGGTGTAGACCACGCGGCCGACCGGCACCTTCGTGAGCAGGCGCAGGCACTCCTGCCGGTCGAGTGCGCGAAAGGCGTCGTTCTGGAACATCGGTCCATCGTCCCCGCGGTCGCTGCGAGCGGGTAGGGCCGACCGGCCCTAGCCCCTCGGCCCGACCCGAGGACCGTCTGTCCGCCGACAGGGACCGACGGCCCATGCCTTCGGTGAGTCCCCATGCGGACAGTGGTGGACGGGACGCCGCTTCGCAGGCAAGGGGCCCGTGGTGCGCGCGTGATCCCGGTGGCGCAGTACCACCATGGAGAAAGGGACGGACAACATGGTCCAGCCGTTGAAGTCGAAGAGCGACAGCTCACCGTCGGGCGCACCGGTGCCCGGCCGGGCGTGGCTGATGCTGGCCCTGGCCACGGTCGGTTTCGCCGTGAACTTCTGGGCGTGGGCGCTGCTCAGCCCGCTCGGCCCCCGGTTCAAGGACAGCCTCGACCTGTCGTCGTTCGAGCAGTCCCTGCTGGTGGCGGTGCCGGTCGTGGTGGGCTCGCTGGGCCGGATCCCGGTGGGCGCGCTGACCGACCGGTTCGGCGGCCGGGTGATGTTCCCGCTCGTGTCGGCGGCCACCATCGTGCCGGTGCTCTACCTCGGCCTGGCAGGGCATTCCTCGCTCGTCGCCCTGCTGGTGGGCGGGTTCTTCCTCGGTATCGGCGGCACCGCGTTCGCCGTCGGCGTGCCCCTCGTCAACGCCTGGTTCCCGCCGGAGCGCCGAGGACTCGCCATCGGCGTGTTCGGCGCCGGCATGGGCGGCACCGCCATCAGCGCCCTGACCACCGTGAAGCTGGTCGACGCGAACAGCATGTCCACCCCCTTCCTGATCACCGCGGCGGCACTGGCCGTCTACGCCGTGGCGGCCGCACTGCTGCTGCGCGACGCACCCGGCCGCAGCGTGCCGACCGAGCCGCTGGCCCGCCGACTGGCCGCCACCGCCCGGCTGCGCATCACCTGGCAGGCAGCCGCACTGTACGCGGTCGCGTTCGGTGGCTACGTCGCCTTCTCCGTCTACCTGCCCACCTACCTCAAGACCGGCTACGGGCTCACCCAGGCCGACGCCGCGAACCGCATGGCCGGCTTCGTGCTGCTGGCGGTGGCGATGCGCCCGATCGGCGGCTGGCTGTCCGACCGGCTGGGCCCGGTCCGGGTGCTGGCCGGGTCGCTGGCCGTGGTCGTGGCCGGAGCGGTGACCCAGTCGTTCACCCCGTCCCTGGCACCGGTGGGCACCATCGCCTTCCTGGCCATGGCCGCCGCGCTCGGCGCGGGCAGCGGAGCGACCTTCGCCCTGGTGGCCCTGCGGACGCCCGCCGACCAGGTCGGCTCGGTCACCGGAGTCGTCGGCGCCGCGGGCGGCCTGGGCGGCTTCCTGCCCCCGCTGGTGATGGGCTCGCTGTACGGGGAGTACGGGACGTACGCGGCCGGCCTCGCCCTGCTCGCGATCGTGGCCGCCGCAGCGCTGGCCTTCACCCTCACCGGTGTCCGCGCCGCATCCGAAGGCGGCGAGCGGGGGCGGCGCACCGGCCGCCGGCGCGGTCACCGCACCGCCGACAGCGCCGCGTAACAGCGAGCGAAGCAACCCACGGGAACGAAGGGGAAGACCGGTGTGCGAGTACTGCGGCTGCCAGGCTCTGGAGACGATCGACGAACTGACCCAGGAGCACGAGGAGGTGGTTCGCCTGATCAGCCACCTCCGTTCCGCCCACCGGGAGGGCGCGGTGGCCCGGATGGCGGAGGTCGCCCGGGAGATCGCGAGGGTGCTCGGTCCGCACACCCAGGTGGAGGAGCACGGGTTGTTCCCCGCGCTGGCCGGGGACTTCCCCGACCAGATCGCCGCCCTTGAGGCCGAGCACCGGCGCATCGAGACGGTGCTGGCCGAGGCCGCCGACGGTGCGACGCCACAGGACCCGGCTTGGCCGGACCGGCTGATGGAGGCGATGGCCGTGCTGCGCGACCACATCCTCAAGGAACAGGACGGCGTCTTCCCGGCCGCACTCGCGAACCTCGGCACCGAGGAGTGGGAAGCGGTCGAGGCCGCGCGCGCCAGGGCGGGCAGCACCTTGTCACGGCCGTCCGCCTGACGTCGCGGCCGTCCGCCTGAAACCGCCGCCCTGCCGACGCCGGCAGGGCGGCGGGCATGGCCGCGGAAAGCCGGGGTAACCGCCGCAGTACGCAGGCGATCTTCACCGAGCTCCGAATTGGTCGTGGTGTGGCTGGGTCCCTCCGGGGGGCAGCGGTCGTAGAGTCGTGTGCGGCCGGAACCGATCACAACTCGAACGGGCCGCGGTGCCCGGGGCGGAGTGGCACGGTGAGCACGGAGACCAGCCGGGAACAGAAGCGCACAGGCATGGACGGCGATCTGGCGGAGGCGCTGGTGCGCAGCCGCCGGTTCTTCACCCGGGCGGAGGTCTCCGACGACCTGCGCACCCTGCACCGCAAGGGCGGCCGTCAGGCGGACGAGTTCTACCGGGACCGTTGGTCGCACGACAAGGTGGTGCGTTCCACCCACGGCGTGAACTGCACCGGCTCGTGCTCGTGGAAGGTGTACGTCAAGGACGGCGTCATCACCTGGGAGGCGCAGCAGACCGACTACCCGTCGGTCGGCCCGGACCGCCCCGAGTACGAGCCGCGTGGCTGCCCGCGCGGCGCGGCCTTCTCCTGGTACACCTACTCGCCCACGCGGGTCCGCTACCCCTACGTGCGCGGTGTGCTGCTGCAGATGTACCGCGAGGCGAAGGCCCGCCTGGGCGACCCCGTCGCGGCGTGGGCGGACATCGTCTCCGACCCGGAGCGCGCCCGCCGCTACAAGCGGCAGCGCGGCAAGGGCGGCCTGGTGCGGGCGAGTTGGGACGAGGCGGTGGAGATGATCGCTGCCGCCCATGTGCACACCATCAAGGAGTACGGCCCGGACCGGCTGGCCGGGTTCTCGCCGATCCCGGCGATGTCGATGGTCTCCCACGCGGCCGGCGCCCGCTTCTACTCGCTCCTCGGCGGCGCGATGCTCTCGTTCTACGACTGGTACGCCGATCTGCCGGTCGCCTCGCCGCAGGTGTTCGGCGACCAGACCGACGTACCGGAGTCGGGGGACTGGTGGGACGCCGGATACCTGATCATGTGGGGCTCGAATCTGCCGGTGACCCGGACGCCGGACGCGCACTGGATGGCGGAGGCCCGCTATCGGGGCCAGAAGGTCGTCGCCGTGTCGCCCGACTACGCGGACAACGTGAAGTTCGCCGACGAGTGGCTCGCGGCCCAGCCGGGCACCGACGGGGCGCTGGCGATGGCCATGGGGCATGTGATCCTCAAGGAGTTCTTCGTCGACCGGGCCACGCCGTACTTCACCGACTACGTCAGGAAGTACACGGATCTGCCGTTCCTGGTCGCCCTTGACGAGGTCGAGGGCGATCCGGGCACCTACCGGCCCGGCAAGTTCCTGACCGCCGCCGACCTGGGCGGCGAGCATGCGCAGGCCGAGCACGCCGAGTTCCGGACCGTGCTGCTGGACGCGGCCACGGGCGGGCCGGTGGTGCCGGGCGGCACGCTCGGCGACCGCTACGGCGAGGCCGGCGCCGGGAAGTGGAACCTGGACCTCGGCGACATCCGGCCCTCGCTGTCCGCCGAAGGCGGCGACGAGGCACCGGTCGCCGTCGACCTGCCCCGCTTCGACGCGCCCGACGGCAGTGCGGGACGGCTGCGGCGCGGGGTGCCGGTGCGCCGGGTGGCCGGGCGACCGGTCACCACGGTGTACGACCTGCTGCTGGCCCAGTACGGGGTGGCCCGCGAGGGGATGCCCGGCCGTTGGCCGTCGTCGTACGAGGACGCGAGCGAGCCGTACACCCCGGCCTGGCAGGCGGCGATCACCGGAGTGGACGCGGTCCGGGCGGCCCGGATCGCCCGGGAGTTCGCGACCAACGCCGAGGAGTCCGGCGGCCGTTCGATGATCATCATGGGGGCGGGCACCAACCACTGGTTCCACTCCGACACCATCTATCGCGCGTTCCTGACGCTGACGACGCTGACCGGCTGCCAGGGCGTGAACGGCGGCGGCTGGGCGCACTACGTCGGTCAGGAGAAGGTCCGTCCGATCACCGGCTACTCGGCCGTCGCGACCGCCGCGGACTGGAACCGCCCGGCCCGACTGATGATCCAGACCGCGTACTGGTATCTGCACAGCGACCAGTTCCGCTACGACCCGTTCTCCGCCGACACCCTCGCCGCCGCGGGCGCCGGCGGCCCCTTCGCCGGGAGGTCCACCGCGGACGTGATCGCTCAGTCGGCGCGGATGGGCTGGATGCCGTCGTATCCGACCTTCGACCGCAACCCGCTGGACCTCGCCGACGAGGCGGAGGCGGCGGGCCGCCCGGTCGCCGAGCACATCGTCGGCGAACTCAAGGCGGGGCGGCTGCGGTTCGCGGGCGAGGATCCGGACGCGCCGGAGAACTTCCCGCGGGTGCTGACCGTGTGGCGGGCCAATCTGCTGGGCTCGTCGGCCAAGGGCAACGAGTACTTCCTCAAGCACCTGCTGGGCACCGACTCCTCGGTGCGTGCCACCGAGGCTCCGCCGGACGCCCGGCCGCGGGACGTGGTGTGGCGGGAGGAGGCCCCGGCCGGCAAGCTCGATCTGCTGCTGACGCTGGACTTCCGCATGACCAGCACCACGGTCTTCTCCGACGTCGTCCTGCCGGCCGCGACCTGGTACGAGAAGCACGACCTGTCCAGCACGGACATGCACCCCTTCGTGCAAGCCTTCAACCCGGCGATCGCCCCGCCCTGGCAGACCCGCACCGACTGGGACGCCTTCCACACGCTCGCCGAGGAGTTCAGCCGCCAGGCCGACGGCCACCTCGGCGTCCGCACGGACGTGATCGCCGCGCCGCTGCTGCACGACACACCCGACGAACTGGCCACTCCGCACGGGAGGGTGCGCGACTGGAAGGCGGGGGAGTGCGAGCCGGTGCCCGGTCGCACCATGCCCAGACTCGTCACCGTCGAGCGGGACTACGGTGCGGTCGCCGAGAAGATGGGCGCACTCGGCCCCCTGCTGGACACCCTCGGCGCCACCACCAAGGGCATCACCTTCAAGGTCGACCGCGAGCTGGAGTACCTGCGCCACAAGAACGGCACGGTGCGCGGCGGAGCGGCCGACGGGCGGCCCTCGATCGCCCGGGACATCCACGCCTGCGAGGCCATCCTGGCGCTGTCCGGCACCACCAACGGGCACCTCGCCAAACAGGGCTTCCACACGCTCGAGGCCCGCACCGGCACGCGGCTCGCGGATCTGGCCGCCGAGCACGAGGGAAAACAGATCACCTTCGCCGACACCCAGGCCGCTCCGGTGCCGGTCATCACCTCTCCGGAGTGGTCCGGCTCGGAGACGGGCGGGCGCCGCTATTCCCCGTTCACGGTCAACGTGGAGCGCCTCAAGCCCTGGCACACCCTCACCGGCCGGCAGCACTTCTACCTCGACCACGACTGGATCGCCGCCCTGGGCGAGCAACTTCCGGTCTACCGGCCCCCGTTGAACATGGACGCGTTGTTCGACGAGCCGCGCCTCGGGGACGTCGGTGAACTGGGCGTGACCGTCCGCTACCTGACACCGCACAACAAGTGGTCCATCCACTCCGAGTACCAGGACAACCTGTTCATGCTCTCCCTGTCCCGGGGCGGCCCGACCATCTGGATGAGCACACAGGACGCGGCCAGGGTCGGGGTGCAGGACAACGACTGGGTGGAGGCGGTCAACCGCAACGGCGTGGTCGCCGCCCGTGCGGTCGTCTCGCACCGCATGCCGGAGGGCACCGTCTACATGCACCACGCCCAGGACCGGCTGATCGACGTGCCCCGCACCGAGACCAGCGGCCGGCGCGGCGGCATCCACAACTCCCTGACCCGCCTGCTGATCAAGCCCAGCCATCTGATCGGCGGCTACGCCCAGCTGTCGTACGCCTTCAACTACCTCGGCCCGACCGGCAACCAGCGCGACGAGGTGACCGTCATCCGCCGCCGCGCCAACCAGGACGTGGAGTACTGACATGCCCCGTGACGGAGTCACTATTGGACGCTGCATGGCCCAGATGGCGATGGTGATGAACCTCGACAAGTGCATCGGCTGCCACACCTGCTCGGTCACCTGCAAACAGGCGTGGACCAACCGCACCGGCGTCGAGTACGTGTGGTTCAACAACGTCGAGACCCGCCCCGGCCAGGGATATCCGCGCCGCTACGAGGACCAGGACACCTGGAAGGGCGGCTGGGAGCTCAACAAGCGCGGGAAACTGGCGCTGAAGGCGGGCGGCCGCTTCAAGAAGTTGATCCAGATCTTCTCCAACCCCGTGCTGCCGTCCCTCGACGACTACTACGAGCCCTGGACCTACGACTACGAGACGCTGACCAACGCCCCGCTGCAGGAGCACACCCCGGTCGCCCGGCCCAAGTCCCTGATCAGCGGCAAGGACATGAAGATCTCCTGGTCGGCGAACTGGGACGACGACCTCGGCGGCTCGGCCGCGACCAGCGAGCAGGACGTCCTGCTGGGCGAGGTCTCTCAGAAGATCAGGTTCGAGTTCGAGCAGACCTTCATGTTCTATCTGCCCCGCATCTGCGAGCACTGCCTCAACCCGTCCTGCGCGGCCTCCTGTCCCTCCGGCGCGATCTACAAGCGGGAGGAGGACGGGATCGTGCTCGTCGACCAGGACCGCTGCCGGGGCTGGCGGATGTGCGTGACCGGATGCCCGTACAAGAAGGTGTACTTCAACCACCGCACCGGAAAGGCCGAGAAGTGCACCTTCTGCTTCCCGCGCGTCGAGGTCGGCCTGCCCACCGTGTGCTCCGAGACCTGCGTCGGCCGGCTGCGCTACATCGGCCTCGTCCTCTACGACGTCGACCGCGTCCTCGACGCCGCCTCCACACCCAACGACAAGGATCTCTACGAGGCGCAGCGTGGCGTCTTCCTCGACCCGGACGATCCCGCCGTGGCCGCGGCGGCCGAGCGCGACGGCATCCCCCGGGACTGGATCGAGGCCGCCCGGCGCTCCCCGATCCACTCCCTGATCAACACCTACAAGGTGGCGCTGCCGCTGCACCCGGAGTACCGCACCCTGCCCATGGTCTGGTACATCCCGCCCCTGTCCCCGGTGGTCGACGCCGTACGCGACACCGGCCACGACGCCGAGAACCACCGCAACCTCTTCGCCGCCGTCGACGCCCTGCGCATCCCCGTCGACTACCTCGCCCAGCTCTTCACCGCCGGTGATCCCGCCCCCGTGGACGCGGTACTGCACCGCCTGGCCGCCATGCGCTCCTACATGCGCGACATCAACCTCGGGCGCGAGCCGAACGACACCATTCCCAAGTCCGTCGGCATGAGCGGAGAACAGCTCTACGACATGTACCGGCTGCTGGCCCTGGCCAAGTACGACGAGCGCTACGTCATCCCGCCCGCCCACGCCGAACAGGCCCACCAGTTGGAGGAACTGGCCACCGAGTGCAGCCTCGACTACGAGGGCGGCCCCGGGATGGGAGGCTCCGGCCCCTTCGGCGAGACCTCCGGAGGCGCGGCGCCCATCGCCGTGGAGACCTTCCACGCCCTGCGCGACCGCCAGACCTCCGACACTCCCGCCGCCCCCACCGACAGGGCCACCCGCGTCAACCTTCTCAACTGGGACGGCAAAGGTTCCCCACCCGGCCTCTTCCCACCCGCCGCGCACGACGAGAACGGCCACGAGTCATGAGTCCCCTCCCCGCCGACGCCCGCAACGCCCTGGCCTGGCAGGCCCAGTCGCTGCTGCTGGCCTACCCCGACGACCAGCTCGAACAGCGCCTCACCCTGGCCCTCAAGGTCGCCGCCACTCAGCCGAGGACGGTCGGCGGCCCCCTCGTCCGCTTCGCCGAACACGCCGGCCGCATCCCACTGCCGGACCTGGCCGCCGACTACGTCGCCACCTTCGACCACCGCAGGCGCTGCTGCCTCTTCCTGACCTACTACGCGCACGGTGACACCCGCAAACGCGGCCTCGCCCTGCTGCGCCTGAAGCAGACCTACGCCCGAGCCGGATGGCGGGTCACCGACGACGAACTGCCCGACCATCTGGCCGTCGTCCTCGAATTCGCCGCCACCGAGCCCGCCCTCGGACCCCGGTTGCTCACCGACCACCGCGCGGGCCTGGAACTGCTGCGCCTCGCCCTGCACGACGCCGCCTCGCCCTGGGCACACGTCCTGGACTCCGTGTCCGCCACGCTGCCGGCCCTGGGCGGCGACGAACGCGAAGCCGTCCTGCGCCTCGCCGCCGAGGGGCCGCCAGAGGAACAGGTCGGCCTGGACCCCTACGTAGGAGGTCCCCGATGACCGCGCCCGCACAGCGAGTCGACCTGGCGGTGGAGACCGGCACCGGTGGCGTCCTGCTGTGGGTCGTCCTGCCGTACGTCGTCCTCGCGGTCTTCGTCCTCGGCCACATCTGGCGCTACCGCTACGACAAGTTCGGCTGGACCACCCGCTCCTCCCAGCTGTACGAGAGGCGGCTGCTGCGCATCGGCAGCCCGCTGTTCCACTTCGGCATCCTCGTCGTCCTGATCGGCCACATCGGCGGGCTGGTCGTCCCCAAGAGCTGGACCGAGACGGCCGGTATCGGCGAGGACGCCTACCACGTCTCCGCCGTGCTCCTCGGCACGATCGCGGGCGTGGCCACGGTGGGCGGCCTGGCGATCCTGATCTACCGGCGCCGCACCGTCGGCCCGGTCTTCTCCGCCACCACCCGCAACGACAAGGCCATGTACGTCTCCCTGTCCGTGACCATCGCGCTCGGGCTGGCCGCCACCGTGGCCGCGAACATCGTCGGTGGCGGATACGACTACCGCGAAACGATCTCCCCCTGGTTCCGCTCCATCTTCTACCTGCAGCCCGACCCGGCGCTGATGACGGACGCCCCGGTGCTGTTCCAGCTCCACGCCCTCAGCGCCCTGATCCTCTTCGCGTTCTGGCCGTTCACCCGGCTCGTGCACATGCTCACCGCACCGCTGGGCTATCTCACCCGCCCCTACATCGTCTACCGCAGCAGGGACACCCGGCTGGGCGCCCGAGCCCCACGCCGCGGCTGGGAACGTACCGGCTGACGGCTGTCAGCGGCCGGCCGGGGGCAGGGGCACCGCCCAGGCCAGGATCGTGCCGCTGGGCCGGTTCGAGGACACCTCGAAGCTTCCCCCCAGGTCCTCCGCCCGCTGCCGGAGGTTTGCCAGACCGCTGCGGCGGGCGACGGCGGGATCGACACCGCGGCCGTTGTCCGTCACCCGCAGCCGGAGCGTCCCTTCGAGCACCTCGACACTGACGTCGACGGCGCCGGCGTGAGCGTGCCGGGCCGCGTTGGACAACGCCTCGCCCAGCACCGCCAGCAGGTGCTCGGC
The DNA here is from genome assembly GCF_040782645.1 of Streptomyces sp. HUAS ZL42. Taxonomy (GTDB): domain Bacteria; phylum Actinomycetota; class Actinomycetes; order Streptomycetales; family Streptomycetaceae; genus Streptomyces. The sequence continues at coordinate 2,366,443 of NZ_CP160403.1, read as the reverse complement.
GTACTCGGCCGGCACGTTCGTGTCCAGCAGACCGGTCATGCGCAGCGCCGGGGTGAACCCGAGGGCTTCGGCGGCCCGGTCCGTGGCCGCCACCAGCTTCGCCCGCAGGCCGCCGCCGCGACTGTGGTCACTCTCCCGCAGGCCGTAGATGGTGGAGCGGATGACCTTGATCGTGTCGTCGAGGTCGTCCACCACCCGCTGGATACGCGCGCCCACCTGGGGCCGGTCGGCGACGCGGCCGAGCGTGGACTGCAGTGTCAGCGCGCCCGCGAAAAGCCGCTGAATGACCAGATCGTGCAGGTCCCGGGCGATCCGGTCCCGGTCGCTGAGGACCAGCATGCGTTCGGTGTCCTGGCGGTGCTCGGCGACCTCCAGGGTCAGCGCCGCCTGGTTGCCGAATCCGGTGACCATGTCGACGACCGTGTCGGCGAACATCCGCCCGCCCGGCACATTCGCCACCAGCAGGACGCCGCGCACATGACCGCGGGTGCCGAGCGGCACGTAGAACGCCGGCCCCAGGTCGACCACGGAGGAGCTGCCGCCCTCGGCGCGCGGGTCCGCGCTGACCGCGTCGCTGGTGACCGTCTCCCCGGTGGCGAACACCTTCGCCGCCAGTGTCGTGGTCGGCAGCACCAGTCCGCGGACCTCTTCCTCCCGCGCGCCGGAGGCGACCTCGACGACCAGTTCTCCGCTGTCGCCGACCGGGACGGCCAGGGTGACCAGGTCCGCGCCGGCCAGTTCGCGCACGGTGGCGGCGACCGACTCCAGGACCTCGGCCGGATCCCGCCCCGCCAGCAGGCTGCGGGTCAGCTCGTCGCTCGCCGCCAGCCACCGCTGCTTGCGGCGGGCGTCGTCGTACAGACGGGCGTTGTCGATCGCCACGCCGGCCGCCGCGGCCAGGGTCCGCAGTACCGCCTCGTCGTCGGCGTCGAACTCCGCGCCGCCGTGCTTGTCCGTCAGGTACAGATTGCCGAACACCTCGTCGCGCACCCGGACGGGAGCCCCGAGGAAGGTGGTCATCGCCGGGTGCCCGGCCGGGAAGCCCACGGACGCCGGATGGTCCGCGAGATTGGCCAGGCGCAACGGCTCCGGGTGGCGGATGAGCTCGCCCAGGATGCCTTCGCCGCGCGGGTAGTGTCCGATCCGGGCGATGGTCTCCTCGTCGACGCCGACCGTGATGAACTGCTTGATCGTGCCTTCCTCGCCGAGCACGCCCAGCGCTCCGTAGCGGGCGTCGACCAGGGCGACGGCGGACTCCACGATGCGGCGCAGCACCACCTCCAGGTCCAGGTCGGAGCCGACGGCCAGCACCGCGTCCAGCAAGGTGCGCATCCGATCGCGAGCCGCCCGCACCTGCTGGACCTGCTGCTGCAGACCCTCCAGCAGCTCGTCCAGCCGCAGTTGCGGCGAAGCCCCGGGCACCGCGGCATCGCCCCGGCCCTGCGCGCCCTCGTCCACCACAGCTCCCCTCGCCGTTCACTGTCGAACCACTGTTCAGCATGCCCGATGATCCGATTGTGTTCGACGCCGCCCCGGTATGCTCGCTTCCCTGGGGTACGCGTGCTGGGAGGTCGTGGACGGTGAGGCCGGAGACTCGGGTGGCCCGGGAAAATGCTGACTGAGGTCACCGCAACCCGCTACGTCGCACCCCTGAGGACCGGCGGCTCCGTCCCCGGCGTCGTCGAGGCCGACGACCTGGGCACCTACGTCGTGAAGTTCACCGGCTCCGCGCAGGGCCGCAAGGCGCTGGTGGCCGAGGTGATCGTCGGCGAGCTGGCCCGCGCCCTGGGGCTGCGGTTCCCGGAGCTGGTCCTCGTGCACTTCGACCCGTCGATCGCCGGGCACGAGCCGCACCAGGAGGTCCGCGACCTCCACGACGCGAGCGCGGGGCTCAATCTCGGCATGGACTACCTGCCGGGCGCGAAGGACTTCACCCAGGAGGTCGCCAGGACCTTCCGGGTGGACCCGCTGGAGGCGGGCAGGATCGTCTGGCTTGACGCCCTGACCGTGAACGTCGACCGCACCGTCCACAGCTCCAACCTGATGGTCTGGCCGACGTTCGGGATCGTGCCCCCGCGTCTGTGGCTCATCGACCACGGCGCCGCGCTCGTCTTCCACCACCGCTGGGACACCTCCGACCCCGCGAAGGCGTACGACTTCCGCCACCACGCCCTCGGCCACTACGCGCCGGACGTGCGGGCGGCCGACGCGGAGCTGGCGCCACGGGTGACACTCGATCTGCTCCGGGAGGTCACGGCCGCAGTGCCGGACGCCTGGCTGGCGGACGAGCCGGGGACGCCGGACGAGATCCGGAAGGCGTACGTGGACTACCTCCACGCGCGCGTCCAGGCGTCCGCCGCCTGGCTCCCCACGGACTTCCCCACCCGGGAGGAACTCGCCGCCGAGGAGGCCCTCCGCGCGGCACGCACACAACAGGGCCGCCCGAACTGGCTCAAGCGGGTCCCGGACCTGCACGGCAAACCGGCGGCGGAACAGGATTGGTCGGTGCACCTGGGATGAGTGACATCCAGCGCGTCGAGATCGAGTACTGCACCCGGTGCCGCTGGCTGCCGCGGGCGGCCTGGCTGGCCCAGGAGCTGCTCACGACCTTCGAGACGGAGCTGACGGAACTGTCCCTGAAGCCCGGCAAGGGCGGGGTCTTCGTCGTCCGGGTGAACGACGAGGTGGTCTGGGACCGCCGCGAACAGGGCTTCCCGGAACCGACGGCCGTGAAGCAGGCCGTACGCGACCGAGTGGCCCCGGGGAAGTCCCTGGGCCACTCGGACAAGTGAGCGCCTCTGACCCAGCCCGCGTGGCACGTCCCTCCGGACGCTGGTCGGCAGGCCTTGCGGCCGAACCGAGGAGGGTGCCCGACGTCGCCTGGGCGCCGGGCGTGTGCGTGACAGTCCGCCACAGGCTCACTACGGACAGCTATTCCGATTGGTCAGCCTTGCAGCTGCTCGTAGGCAGGCAGCGTCAGGAAGTCCGCGTAGTCCTCGTCGAGGGCGACCTGGAGCAGCAGATCGTGGGCCTGCTGCCAGTGGCCGGCCGCGAACGCCTCCTCGCCGATCTCCGCGCGGATGTTCTGCAGTTCCTCGGCGGCGACCTTGCGGGCCAGCTCCGGCGTGGCCTTCTCGCCGTTCTCGAACTCGACACCGGCGTTGATCCACTGCCAGATCTGCGAGCGGGAGATCTCGGCGGTGGCCGCGTCCTCCATCAGGTTGAAGATGGCGACCGCGCCGAGGCCGCGCAGCCAGGCCTCGATGTAACGGATGCCGACCTGCACGGCGTTGATCAGGCCGTTGTACGTCGGCTTGACGGCCAGGGAGTCGATCGCGATCAGGTCGGCGGCCTCGACGTGGACGTCCTCGCGCAGGCGGTCCTTCTGGTTGGGCCGGTCGCCGAGGATCTTGTCGAAGGACTCCATGGCGAGCGGGACCAGGTCGGGGTGGGCGACCCACGAGCCGTCGAAACCGTCGTTCGCCTCCCGGTCCTTGTCGGCCTTGACCTTCTCGAAGGCGACCTTGTTGACCTCCTCGTCGCGGCGGGAGGGGATGAAGGCGGCCATGCCGCCGATCGCGTGCGCGCCCCGCTTGTGGCAGGTGCGGACGAGGAGTTCGGTGTACGCGCGCATGAACGGGGCCGTCATCGTGACCGCGTTGCGGTCCGGCAGGACGAACCTGGGCCCGCCGTCACGGAAGTTCTTGACGATGGAGAACAGGTAGTCCCAGCGGCCGGCGTTCAATCCGGAGGCGTGGTCGCGGAGTTCGTAGAGGATCTCCTCCATCTCGTACGCGGCCGTGATCGTCTCGATCAGCACGGTGGCGCGGATGGTGCCCTGCGGGATGCCGACGTAGTCCTGGGCGAAGACGAAGACGTCGTTCCAGAGGCGGGCCTCCAGGTGCGACTCCGTCTTGGGGAGGTAGAAGTACGGGCCCTTGCCGAGGTCGAGCAGGCGCTGGGCGTTGTGGAAGAAGTACAGGCCGAAGTCGACGAAGGCGCCGGGGACCTGGGTGCCGTTCGCGTCCACGAGATGCCGCTCGTCGAGGTGCCAGCCGCGCGGGCGCATCACGACCGTCGCGAGCTCCTCGTCCGGGCGCAGAGCGTACGGCTTGCCGCTCACCGGGTCGGTGAAGTCGATGTTCCGGGTGTAGGCGTCGGCCAGATTGACCTGACCGAGGACGACGTTCTCCCACGTCGGCGCCGAGGCGTCCTCGAAGTCCGCGAGCCACACCTTCGCGCCCGAGTTGAGGGCGTTGATGGTCATCTTGCGGTCGGTGGGGCCGGTGATCTCGACACGGCGGTCGTCGAGGGCCGCGGGGGACGGGGCCACCCTCCAGGAGTCGTCGGCGCGGATCGCGGCGGTCTCCGGGAGGAAGTCGAGCGTCGAGGTGCGGGCGATCTCGGCGCGGCGCTCCGCACGGCGGGCGAGGAGCTCGTCGCGGCGGGGCGTGAACCGCCGGTGCAGCTCCGCCACGAAGGCGAGCGCCGCGTCGGTGAGGACCTCCTTCTGCCGGGGCAGGGGCTCGGCGTCGACGATGGCCAGCGGGGACGGCGCTGGTGCGGACATGAGCTGTCACTTCCTTCAGCGAGGCACCGGGTGCCAGTCGACCCGGGTACGGCGGTCGGCGCCCGGAGAGCAGTCGAGCGCTTCTGAACAGTGGATAGTAGTTTCCTTATCGTGGAACTTCAATGGTTTGTTGATGTCGAGATTCTCTGAGTCGAGCCAACGTGGCGCTCAGTGCCGTACCGCTCACTCAAGGTGGACGAGGTCCGCCTCCGTGTCGATGTCGTACGGCCGCGCCACATCCCCGCACTCGACGAGCGTGATGGCCTCCTCGTGCTCCTTCAGATAGGCGCGCGCCCCCCGGTCGCCGGTCGCGGCCGCCGCGATGCCGGCCCAGTGGGCGGCGCCGAGGAGGACCGGATGCCCGCGCTGCCCGTCGTACGCGGCGGAGGCCAGGGACGTCTCCCCCCGGTACGCGCCGATCACCCGCGCCAGGGCCGCCGGCCCGATCCCGGGCTGGTCGACCAGCGACACGAGCGCGGCTCCGGCCCCCGTGCCGGTGAGCGAGTCGAGCCCGGCCCGCAGGGAGGAGCCCATGCCCTGCTGCCAGTGCGGGTTCTCCACGAGCACGCAGCCGTCGAGCCGGGCGCGCTCCCGTACGGCATCGGAGCGGGCCCCCAGGACCACATGGACGCGCGTGCACCCGGCGGCGCGCAGCGCCCCCACCGCGTACTCCACCAGCGGACGCCCCCGGTGTTCGAGCAGCGCCTTGGGCCGCCCGCCGAGCCGTCGCCCCCCGCCCGCCGCGAGGAGCAACCCGGCGACCTGGTCCTGCCTTTGCGTCATACGTCCTGCATACCTGACCGGGCGGCGACCGCACGGCTTCGAAGGGCTGAATTTCGGTCCGCACAGTGGCGCACCCGGCATCGGGTGGCGTTTACTGACCCGCGTCCCCCCGGCGCCCGACCAACGCCACGGGGATGTCGGGCGGGACAGCGGGCGGTGCATGCAGGGGGGGAGAGCTGTGTTGCGGAGCTTGGGGCAGAGGCCAGTGACCGGCAGCGACGAGGATCCGAGGGTGGCGGAGCTGAGGACGGCCGTGTCCCGGCTGCGCCGGGAACTCGCCGCGCATCCCGCGGAGTTCCCGGACCGGGCCATCGCCGAGGACGAACTGGCCGCCCTCGCAGCGATGACCGCGGGCGGGGTCCCGGAGATCCCCCGCCTGCGCAGCTCCCTGCTGCTGATCGCCGGCGCCATCGGCTCGGTCAGCGCCCTGGCGCGGGGCCTGTCGGACGTGCGGCACGCGGTGGAGCTGTTCGGGGAGCCGCCGCGCCGTTGAGCCGTGGCGGGCACGCGGCGCTCAGACGGTGACGACCAGCTCGTAGCCGCCGCTCTGCATGTCCTCGCACAGGGCGCGGCAGGCGCTGAAGCGCTCGGCGAACTCGGGTGAACCCTGCCAGGCGCGCATCGAGTCGAGATCCTGCCAGGCAGCGAAGGACACGAAGGAGTTCGGGCTGTTCAGGCTGCGGATCAGCCGAGCCCCGAGGAAGCCCGTGTTCGCCTCCTTGGTCCAGATGAGGAACTCCCGCCAGCGTTCGACGAACTCGTCGGCACTTCCCTCTTTGATCTGCCAGCTCCCCGAGGACCAGTGCTTGTTCTCCTGCAGCATGGTGCGCACCCCGCTCCGCCGTCGGTCTCCTTTGCCCACAGGCTAGGAGCGGCGTGCCCCCACCGCTCCCGGTGACGGACCGAACGTGTGGGTCCCCTAGGCCGTCCAGGCCGTCGCCCCTAGGCCGTCGGCGCCGAGGTGGTGAGCGCGTCGGACAGCTCCACGGCCACCTGCTGCAGCACCGGCACGATCCTGTCCGTGGCCACCTCCGTGACCCGGCCGGCCGGGCCGGAGATGGAGATGGCGGCGGCGGTGGGGGAGCCGGGCACGGAGACCGCCAGGCAGCGCACACCGATCTCCTGCTCGTTGTCGTCGATCGCGTACCCGTTGCGCCGCACGTCCTCCAGTGCGGCGAGGAAGCCCTCGGGCGTGGTGATCGTCTTCTCCGTCGCGGCGGGCATGCCGGTGCGGGCCAGCAGGGCGCGCACCTCGTCGTCGGGGAAGCCCGCGAGCAGCGCCTTGCCGACGCCCGTGGAGTGCGGCAGGACGCGCCGGCCGACCTCGGTGAACATGCGCATCGAGTGCTTGGACGGCACCTGTGCGACGTAGACGATCTCGTCGCCGTCGAGCAGCGCCATGTTCGCCGTCTCCCCGGTCTCCTCTACCAGGCGGGCCAGGTAGGGGCGGGCCCAGGTGCCGAGCAGACGGGAGGCGGACTCGCCGAGGCGGATCAGGCGGGGGCCGAGGGCGTAGCGGCGGTTGGCCTGCTGGCGCACGTAACCGCAGGTGACCAGCGTGCGCATGAGGCGGTGGATGGTGGGCAGCGGCAGCCCGCTGCTCGCGGACAGCTCGCTCAGCCCGACCTCGCCGCCGGCGTCCGCCATCCGCTCGAGCAGGTCGAAGGCGCGCTCGAGGGACTGGACCCCGCCGCCGGCGGACTTGGCGGAGTCGGTGGTGCTGGCGCTGGACGTCGGCACGGCGCGTTCCTTTCGGGACTGGCGGGAAGGGCAGAAGCCTACCCGGCAGTCGGTTGACTCCCCGCTTGTGTGTAGCTACGTTCTGCTGGGTGAAATTCTAATTCCGCGTTGTGAAAACATCCAGAGTGTGGGCCCCGGGGTGCACTGTGGAGAGTGTGCCTCTTGACGGCGCAAGGGCGGGAGTGAAGACTCCTTCAACAGAACGTTGAATTCCGTTACGTGGAAGTAAATCCCGTTTCCCGGAAGTAAAACGGCGGCAGAGAGAGGGGTTCGGGTGTCCGACGCAGAACTGGTGCTTCGCTCGACACGCGTCATCACCCCGGAGGGGACACGCGCCGCATCGGTCGCCGTCTCCGCCGGGAAGATCACAGCCGTTCTGCCGTACGACGCGCCCCCTCCCGCCGCCGCACGCCTGGAGGACCTCGGCGACGACGTCCTGCTGCCCGGCCTCGTCGACACCCACGTGCACGTCAACGACCCGGGCCGCACCGAGTGGGAGGGCTTCTGGACCGCCACGCGCGCCGCGGCGGCCGGCGGCATCACCACCCTGGTCGACATGCCCCTCAACTCGCTCCCGCCGACCACGACGGTGGAGAACCTCCGTACGAAGCAGAAGGTGGCCGCCGACAAGGCGCACATCGACGTCGGCTTCTGGGGCGGCGCCCTGCCCGACAACGTAGAGGACCTGCGCCCGCTGCACGCGGCCGGGGTCTTCGGCTTCAAGGCCTTCCTGTCGCCGTCCGGGGTGGACGAGTTCCCGCACCTCGACCAGGAGCGGCTCGCCCGGTCGCTGGCCGAGATCGCCTCCTTCGACGGCCTGCTGATCGTGCATGCCGAGGATCCGCACCACCTCGACGCCGCCCCGCAGCAGGGTGGCCCGAAGTACGCCGACTTCCTGGCCTCCCGTCCCCGTGGCGCCGAGGACACGGCGATCGCGAGCCTGATCGAACGGGCGAAGCGCCTCCAAGCGCGCGTGCACGTGCTCCACCTGTCGTCGAGCGACGCGCTGCCGCTGATCGCGGCGGCCAGGGCGGACGGTGTGCGGATCACCGTCGAGACCTGCCCCCACTATCTGACCCTGACCGCCGAGGAGGTCCCCGACGGCGCCAGCGAGTTCAAGTGCTGCCCGCCCATCCGTGAGGCCGCCAACCAGGACCTGCTGTGGCAGGCGCTGGCGGACGGCACGATCGACTGCGTGGTGACCGACCACTCGCCGTCGACCGCCGACCTGAAGACCGACGACTTCGCCACCGCCTGGGGCGGCATATCCGGCCTCCAGCTGAGCCTGGCGGCGGTCTGGACCGAGGCCCGCAAGCGGGGACACGGCCTGGAGGACGTGGTCCGCTGGATGTCGACGCGCACGGCACAGCTGGTGGGGCTCGACGATCGCAAGGGCGCCATCGCGCCGGGCCGCGACGCCGACTTCGCGGTCCTCGCACCCGACGCGACGTTCACGGTCGACCCGGCGGCCCTCCAGCACCGCAACCGGGTCACGGCGTACGCGGGCAGGACCCTGTACGGCGTCGTGAAGTCCACCTGGCTGCGTGGCGAACGCATCGTGGCCGACGGCGCGTTCACCGAACCGAAGGGCGAACTCCTCACCCGGAACCCCTGATTACCGCCCGCACCCGCAGCGGCCGACTCCCGAAAGGCAGACCTGATCACCGTGACGGCGCAGCAGCAATCCCCTTCGGCTCCCTTCACCGGCGACGCGAACCCCTACGGAGGCGGTGACCCGTACGCGGACTACCGCACCGCCGACTTCCCCTTCACCCGGTACGCCAACCTCGCCGACCGGCAGCTCGGCGCGGGGGTCGTCGCCGCCAACGACGAGTTCTTCGCCCAGCGCGAGAACCTGCTGGTGCCCGGCCGAGCCGAGTTCGACCCCGAGCACTTCGGGCACAAGGGCAAGGTCATGGACGGCTGGGAGACGCGCCGCCGCCGCGGGACCTCGGCCGACCAGCCCTGGCCCACGGCCGAGGACCACGACTGGGCGCTGGTACGTCTGGGCGCGCCCGGCGTGATCCGCGGCATCGTCGTCGACACGGCCCACTTCCGCGGCAACTACCCGCAGGCGGTGTCGATCGAGGGGACCTCCGTGCCGGGCTCCCCGTCGCCCGGCGAGCTCCTCGGGGACGACGTGAAGTGGACGACGCTGGTGCCGCGCACGGCGGTCGGCGGCCATGCGGCGAACGGTTTCCCCGTCTCGCTGGAACAGCGCTTCACCCACCTGCGCGTCAACCAGCACCCCGACGGCGGAATCGCGCGCCTGCGGGTGTACGGCGAGGTGGTTGCGGACCCGGCATGGCTGGAGGCCCTCGGCACCTTCGACGTGGTCGCCCTGGAGAACGGCGGCCAGGCGGAGGACGCCTCCAACCTCTTCTACTCCCCGGCCACGAACACCATCCAGCCCGGCCGCTCCCGCAAGATGGACGACGGCTGGGAGACACGCCGCCGCCGGGACCAGGGCAACGACTGGATCCGCTACCGGCTGGTGGCGCAGTCCCGGATCCGCGCGATCGAGATCGACACGGCGTACCTGAAGGGCAACGCGGCCGGGTGGGCGTCGGTGTCCGTCAAGGACGGCGCGGACGGCGCGTGGACGGAGATCCTCCCGCGCACCCGCCTCCAGCCCGACACCAACCACCGCTTCGTACTGCCGACTTCGGCGGTCGGCACGCACGCGCGCGTGGACATCTTCCCCGACGGCGGCATCTCGCGTCTGCGGCTGTACGGCTCGCTGACGGAGGAGGGCGCGAGTCGCCTGGCCGCACGGCACCAGGAGCTGGGCGGCTGAGCGCTGATGGACCGTACGGACGACCGATGAGTTGCGGGTGCCGCCGGGGTCTGCACTGATGACCGCAGACCCCACCTCAGGGAGGAAGGCACCCGCCATGGGCAAGCTCGTCCACAACATCTTCGTCACCCTCGACGGCGTCTACCAGGCACCCGGCGGCCCCCAGGAGGACCGCAGGGACGGCTTCGAGCAGGGCGGCTGGAGCTTTCCGTACAGCGACGAGGACTTCGGCCGGTTCATCTCGGAGCTCTTCGACCGCGCGGGCGCGTTCCTCCTCGGCCGCCGCACGTACGACATCTTCGCGGCGTACTGGCCGAAGGTGACCGATCCCGCCAACCCGGTCGCCTCCCGGCTCAATTCCCTGCCGAAGTACGTGGCCTCGGCCACCCTCGACCGGCCGGAGTGGTCCGGCACCACCGTGATCAGCGGCGACCTGGACAAGGAGGTCACCGGCCTGAAGGAGCGCACCGACGGCGAGCTCCAGCTGCACGGCAGCGGCGCCCTCGCCCGCTCCCTGCTGGCGCTCGACCTGATCGACACCATCCACCTGCACACCTTCCCGGTGGTGCTCGGCGCGGGGCGCCGCCTCTTCGCGGAGGGCGCGCTGCCCACTGCCTTCAAGCACACCGGCGGCCTCATCACCTCCACGGGCATCTCCATCCAGTCGTACGACCTGGCGGGCCGCCCGGAGTACGGCTCGTACGAACTCCCCGAAACGGAGTGATCGCCGGCGTCAGGCGCCGAGTGCGGTGCGCAGGGTGGTGGCCATCAGCTCGATCGCTTCCTTCGCGTCCGGCACCGGTCCGGTGTGGGTGAAGTAGTGGTCGACGCCCTCGAAGACGCGGTGGGTGACCGGGACTCCCGCGGCCTCCAGGGCCTTGGCGTAGGCGTCGCCCTCGGCGCGCAGGCGGTCGTGCTCCGCGGTGATGACGAGGGCGGGCGCCAGCCCGGCGAGGTCGTCGGCCAGTCCGGGGGAGACGAGGGGGTGGGCGCGGTCGGCGGGGTCAGGTACGTAGGCGGCCGTGAAGACGCGCATGAGGTGGGGGGCGAGGAGCGGCTTGGCGATGGGGGAGAGCTTGGTGGCGGGATCGGCGAGCTGGTCGAGTGGCGCGTAGTCGAGTATCTGGAGCCGGGGAGAGAAGGTGCCGCGGTCCCGGGCCGTGCGACAGACCGCGGCGGTGAGGTTGGCCCCCGCGCTGTGTCCGCCCACGGCGAGTCGTGAGCCGTCCCAGTCGTTGGCCCGGCCGTTCTCGGCGACCCACGCGGTGACGTCGTACGCCTGGGTGACGGGTACCGGGTACGGCCGCTGCGGGGCCACGGCGTAGTCCACGTTGATCACGACGCAGCCGGCTGTGGCGGCTATGTAGCGGCAGATGTGGTCGTCCTGCTCGGGGCGGCCGACGACGAAGCCGCCGCCGTGGAAGTTGACGTACACGGGGGCGGGGGCCTCGGTGGTGGCCGGCGGGCGATAGACGGTGCAGGTCACCGGTCCGGCGCCGGTCTCCACCCGAAGGGACTCGGTGCGCTTGGGGATGTCGGTGAAGCGCAGGTCCTTGTGTACACGAGCGATCATTCCGCCGAGCAGCAGCTGGACGCCCCTCGCTTGCATTCTGAGGCTGATCGGCATGGCTGCGCCCTCCACTGCTGCAAGGTTGAAATAACAGGTTTCCTGATAATGGACTTCAACCTGAACCTCGCGCAACAGTGAGCGCGCACATGGCGGTGGTGGCGATCGCCTGCTCAAGTGCCTCGCCCCGCGCGATGTGGGGGGTGCGCGGGGCGAGGGGCTCGGCGTCGAACGGATGCCGGCCGGTCATGCCGGCCTGCTGCCGGACCTCAGCAGCCGAAGTCGACGAGATCGAACGTGGCGTAGTGGTCGGAGGTGTAGTAGTCCTCCCGGTACTCCTCACCGGTGACGATGCGGCGTGCGCCGCGCGTGGAGGAGCCCGGCGTCTTCACCGTGTACTCGTGGTAGTAGCCGGAAGGTTGGGTGGGCAGGACGCGTTCGCGGTTCTGGAAGACGCTGCCGTCCTGGGAGTACGGGAAGGGCCCGTTCGACGCGATGAGGTCGAGTGTGTCGTACGCCTGGGAGGGCAGGTCGCTGTAGCAGATGCTGCCGACCGAGGTGGCGGCGGCGTCCGCCGTGGTGGCGGAGACGGTGCCGCCCACGAGGAGGGCGGACAGGAGGGCGGCTGCGGCGCCGATGCGTGTTGCACGTGGGGGGAATCGCATGACCTCATGATGACGCGCGTAGACAGTGGCATGTCAATGACAACTTCGGAGAATTTCCCGTCAAGTCCGATGAGTTTTCGGGAAGTTAACCTGCGTGGAAATCCCGTCTCGGTCGGTCGCAGCCGGACGACCCAGACGATCCGGGCGGCCGAAAGTCTTGATTCCTCCGTACGGGCCGCGCCGAAAGTCTGCGATGCCGCGACTTCGGTCGGAGATTGCGGGTGGGCGGGGGTGTCACGGGCCGTCCCTGCGTAGATTTGCCGACCGTGAGCGGTGACATGCCGGCGCCGACGCCGCCGGCCTTCTCGGGGCGACGGTGGCTGTTCCCGTCAGCGGTGCTCCACGAGCTCGACGCCGACGCGGGACGGTCCGGGCGGCCCCGGCGCACCGTGCGGGACTGGATCGTCGACTTCTCGTGCTTCGTCCTGGCCGTCCTCGGCGCTCTGGCGGGAGCGGACTCCCTGAGCGGCCAGCCGGAACTCCCGCACGCCCTGGCCACCCTCGACCGGGTCCTCGGTGTCCTCGCCTGCGCCGCGGTCTGGCTGCGCCGCCGCTGGCCGGTCGGGCTCGCCGTGGCGATGGTCCCCGTCGGCTTCCTCTCGAACACCGCGGGCGGTGCCGGCCTCCTCGCCCTCTTCACCCTCGCCGTCCACCGGCCCTTCCGGTACGTGGCCTGGATCGGCGGCGTCTCCCTCGCCCTGATACCGGTGTTCTTCTGGCTGCGCCCGGAACCCGACCTGCCGTTCGTGGCCGCAGTCGTGTTCACCGTGCTGCTCACCGTCTCCGTCATCGGCTGGGGCATGTTCGTACGGTCCAAACGGCAGCTCATGCTGAGCCTGCGGGACCGGGCGAGGCGCGCCGAGACGGAGGCGCGACTGCGGGCGGAGCAGGCGCAGCGGCTCGCCCGCGAGGCGATCGCCCGGGAGATGCACGACGTGCTCGCCCACCGGCTGACACTGCTCAGCGTGCACGCGGGTGCGCTGGAGTTCCGGCCGGACGCGCCCCGCGAGGAGATCGCGCGCGCCGCCGGTGTCATCCGGGAGAGTGCCCACGAGGCGCTGCAGGACCTGCGGGAGATCATCGGCGTACTGCGCGCGGGCGAGCCCGACGAGACGGGCCGTCCCCAGCCGACGCTCGCCGCGCTGGACGCGCTGGCCGCCGAGTCCCGGGAGGCCGGGACGAAGGTCATCCTCGACAACCGCGTCACCGACCCCGCCGCCGTCCCCGCCTCCGTCGGCCGCACGGCCTACCGGATCGCACAGGAGGGCCTCACCAACGCCCGCAAGCACGCCCCCGGCACGGAGGTCACGGTGTCCGTCGCGGGCGCACCGGGCGACGGCCTCACCGTGTCGGTGCGCAACCCGCCCCCCGAGGGCGAGGTTCCTCCCGTTCCCGGTTCCGGCCAGGGCCTGATCGGGCTGACGGAGCGGGCCACCCTGGCCGGCGGCCGGCTCGAGCACGGGCCGGAGGCGGACGGGGGGTTCGGGCTTCGGGCGTGGCTGCCCTGGGGGTGAGCCGGTCAGCCGCGCGGACGGTGCGTGGAGTCGGCCATGCCCGATGTTCGCTCAACTCACCCGGTGGATCGGCGCAACCATGATTACGTGGGGCTCATGACCGCGATCAGAGTCCTCCTCGTCGACGACGATCCGCTCGTACGGGCCGGGCTGTCCTTCATGATGGGCGGCGCCGACGACATCGAGATCGTCGGAGAGGCCGCCGACGGCGACGAGGTCGAGGCGCTCGTCGACCGCACCCGCCCGGACGTGGTCCTGATGGACATCCGGATGCCGTCGATGGACGGACTGACGGCCACGGAGCGGCTGCGCGGCCGCAAGGACGCCCCGCAGGTCGTGGTCCTCACCACCTTCCACGCCGACGAGCAGGTGCTGCGGGCGCTGCGCGCCGGTGCCGCCGGCTTCGTGCTCAAGGACACCCCGCCCGCCGACATCGTGGACGCCGTGCGCAGGGTCGCGGCCGGTGACCCGGTCCTGTCGCCCACCGTCACCCGCCAGTTGATGGAGCACGCGGCCGGCACCGCCGCCGGCACCCGGGGCGAGCGCGCGCGTGAACGCATCGCCGCCCTCAACGAGCGCGAACGCGAGGTCGCCGTGGCCGTCGGCCGGGGCCTGCCCAACGCCGAGATCGCCACCGGCCTCTTCATGAGCGTCGCCACCGTCAAGACCCACGTCTCCCGGATCCTGGCCAAGCTCGGCCTCAACAACCGGGTGCAGATCGCCCTTCTGGCGTACGACGCGGGGCTCGTCGGGAACGAGGCCGAGGGCGGGCACTAGTGCCTGCCCGGAGCAAGTCGCAGGGAATCAGCGGCATCTGATCGGCGCGGGTGAGTGGGGGAGCCCCGGGCAGGCACTGGGCGGTCGTGCCGCACGTTGTCGCTGTGACGGGAGGGAGAGTTCGATGGCGGAAGTGATCGACCTGGGGGAGTTCGGGGACGGGTTCCGGCGGGACCCGCACACGGTGTACGCGCGGCTGCGGGAGCGGGGCCCGGTGCACCGGGTGCGGCTGCCGCAGCACGAGGCGCACCACGAGACCTGGCTCGTCGTCGGGTACGAGGAGGCGAGGGCGGCGCTCGCCGACCCCCGCCTCGCCAAGGACGGCACCAAGATCGGGATCACGTTCCTCGACGAGGAGCTGATCGGCAAGTACCTGCTGATCGCCGACCCGCCCCAGCACACCCGGCTGCGCGGCCTCGTCACGCGTGCCTTCACCATGCGCCGGGTGGAGCAACTGCGGCCCAGGGTCCAGGAGATCACCGACGACCTGCTCGACACGATGCTGCCGCACGGCCGGGCCGACCTCGTGGAGTCCTTCGCCTACCCGCTGCCGATCACCGTGATCTGCGAGCTCCTCGGCGTCCCCGAGATGGACCGCACGGAGTTCCGGAAGATCTCGACGGAGGCCGTCGCACCCAGCAGCGCCGAGAGCGAGTACGACGCCTTCGTCCGCCTCGCCGAGTACCTCACCGGGCTGATCGAGGACAAGCGGTGCGCCGGACCGAGCGACGACCTGCTCAGCGACCTGATCCGCACCACCGCCGAGGACGGCGACCGGCTGTCCCCGCAGGAGCTGCGGGGCATGGCCTTCATCCTGCTCATCGCGGGACACGAGACCACGGTCAACCTCATCACCAACGCCGTCCACGCCCTGCTCGCACACCCGGACCAACTCGCCGCGCTGCGCGCCGACATGAGTCTCCTCGACGGCGCGGTCGAGGAGACGCTGCGCTACGAAGGACCGGTGGAGAACGCGACGTTCCGGTTCGCCGCCGAGCCCCTGCGGATCGCCGGCACCTCCGTCCGGCAGGGCGACGCGGTGATGATCGGCCTGACCGCCGCGGACCGCGACGGCGACCGTTTCCCGGCCCCCGACCGCTTCGACATCCGCCGCGACGCCCGCGGTCACGTCGCCTTCGGCCACGGCATCCACTACTGCCTGGGCGCCCCGCTGGCCCGCCTGGAGGCCCGCACGGCGATACGGTCCCTGCTCGAACGGGCCCCGGAGCTCACCCTCGACGGAGAGCCCGGCGAGTGGCTGCCGGGGATGCTGATGAGGGGGGTGCGGAGCTTGCCGGTGCGCTGGTAGGGCTTTGGAGGTCGGCTTCTTGTCCGGGCGAGTCCGGTGGTGGGTGGGCGTAGGCCGGGGGTCCAGGGGGCGGAGCCCCCTGGTGGGGTCGAAGGGGCGGAGCCCCTTCACATACCCCCAGCCCCGGCCCCACCCGGAATCTCCCCGAGCCGCACGACCCTCCGCTCCCGCCGTGACACCTCGCACGCCTCGGCGATCCGCAACGCCTGCAACGCCTCACGCCCGTCGCAGGGGTTGGCCCGCTCACCCCGCACGACCTCCACGAACGCGGCCAGCTCCGCTTCGTACGCGGGAGCGAACCGCTCCAGGAACCCGGTCCAGGGCTTGTCCGCGGCCGGCGGCCCGGTCGGCTCCGTGGAGGCGATCGGCGTACGGTCGTCCAGACCGACGACGATCTGGTCGAGCTCCCCGGCGAGCTCCATGCGCACGTCGTAGCCCGCGCCGTTCAGCCGTGTCGCGGTGGCCGTGGCGAGCGTGCCGTCGTCGAGCGTGAGGACCACGGCCGCCGTGTCGACGTCGCCGGCCTCGCGGAACATCGCGGGCCCGGCGTCGGACCCGGCGGCGTACACGTCCGCGACCTCGTGCCCCGTCACCCAGCGCAGCACGTCGAAGTCGTGGATCAGGGTGTCCCGGTACAGCCCGCCGGACAACGGCAGCCAGGCGGCGGGCGGCGGCGCCTGGTCGGACGTCAGCGCCCGTACGGTGTGCAGGCGCCCGAGCCGTCCGGAGCGCACCGCGTCGCGCGCGCCCGTGTAGCCCGCGTCGAAGCGGCGCTGGAACCCCATCTGCAGAATCGTCCCGGCAGTTTCGACCTCGGCGATCGCGTGCAGTGTGCCGGGCAGGTCCAGGGCGATGGGCTTCTCGCAGAACACCGGCAGCCCCGAGCGTGCTGCCCGACCGATCAGTTCGGCGTGGGCCTGCGTCGCCGTCGTGATCACCACGGCGTCCACGCCCCACTTGAAGATCTCGTCCACTCCGGGTGCCGCCGTCTCCCCGAGACGGTGCGCGAGCCCCTGGGCCCGCGCCGGGTCCACATCCGTGAGGATCAGCGACCCGACCTCACGATGACGGCTGAGGGTGTTCGCGTGAATGGTGCCGATTCGTCCCGTGCCGATGACGCCGATGCGCATGAGAACAAAGTGTGGTCGGAGCGCCCACGCTGTCAATTCGTATGTCCGGACAATCGAACTACACAACTTCCCGTCAACAGCGCACGGAGCTACGCTCGGCCCGTGCCGAAACCAGAAGTGGACCCGACCGTGCGACTCGAGCTCAGTGTGGACCGGAGTTCTCCGGTGCCCTTGTACTTCCAGCTGTCCCAGCAGCTCGAGGCCGCGATCGAGCACGGAACGCTCACTCCGGGCAGCCTGCTCGGCAACGAGATCGAGCTCGCCGCCCGGCTCGGCCTGTCCCGTCCCACGGTCCGCCAGGCCATCCAGTCCCTCGTCGACAAGGGTCTCCTCGTACGCCGCCGCGGCGTCGGCACGCAGGTCGTGCACAGTCAGGTCAAGCGCCCGCTGGAGCTGAGCAGTCTGTACGACGACCTGGAGGCGGCCGGTCAGCGGCCCGCGACCAAGGTGCTCGTCAACACGGTCGTCCCGGCGACCGCCGAAGTGGCGGCCGCGCTCGGCGTGGCCGAGGGCAGCGACGTACACCGGGTGGAGCGGCTGCGTCTCGCACACGCCGAACCGATGGCGTACCTCTGCAACTACCTGCCGCCGGACCTCCTCGACCTGGACACGGCACAGCTCGAGGCCACCGGCCTCTACCGCCTGATGAGGTCCGCCGGAATCACCCTGCACAGCGCCCGCCAGTCCATCGGCGCACGCGCCGCCACCGCCGACGAGGCCGAGCGCCTCGCGGAGGAGGAGGGTGCTCCCCTGCTCACCATGCAGCGCACGACCTTCGACGACACGGGCCGAGCGGTCGAGTTCGGCGACCACATCTACCGCCCGACCCGTTACTCGTTCGAGTTCCAGCTCCTGGTTCGTCCCTGAGCACGGCCACGTGGAGTGCACGCTTCGTCGCAATGTTCGGACAATGCGGCGCCTGTGAAGCATCGCCCCTTCGCTCCCCCGCACAGCACCCGCCGCGACGGTGAGGCAGAATCGAGGCCGATGAGCACCTACGGCAACTTCACCGCCCCCATCGGCTCCCGCCGTGCCCCCGCACTGAAAACCGTGGGCACACGAGAGCGCCGCTCGCACCTGACCGCACCCCGCGTGCCGACGGTCGGTATCGACATCGGCGGTACGAAGGTGATGGCGGGCGTCGTCGACGCCGACGGCAACATACTGGAGAAGGTCCGCACGGAGACGCCGGACAAGTCCAAGAGCCCGAAGGTCGTCGAGGACACCATCGTCGAACTGGTCCTGGACCTGTCCGACCGGCACGACGTGCACGCCGTCGGCATCGGTGCGGCCGGCTGGGTCGACGCCGACCGCAACCGCGTCCTGTTCGCGCCCCATCTGTCCTGGCGCAACGAGCCGCTGCGTGACCGTCTCGCCGGTCGTCTCGCCGTCCCCGTCCTGGTCGACAACGACGCCAACTCCGCCGCCTGGGCCGAGTGGCGCTTCGGTGCCGGCCGCGGCGAGGACCACCTCGTCATGATCACGCTGGGCACCGGCATCGGCGGCGCGATCCTGGAGGACGGCCAGGTCAAGCGCGGCAAGTACGGCGTCGCCGGCGAGTTCGGGCACATGCAGGTCGTGCCCGGCGGCCACCGCTGCCCGTGCGGCAACCGCGGCTGCTGGGAGCAGTACAGCTCGGGCAACGCGCTGGTCCGCGAGGCCAAGGAGCTGGCGGCGGCGGACTCCCCGGTGGCGTACGGGATCATCGAGCACGTCAAGGGCCAGATCGGCGACATCACAGGGCCGATGATCACGGAGCTCGCCCGTGAGGGCGACGCGATGTGCATCGAGCTGCTCCAGGACATCGGCCAGTGGCTCGGCGTCGGCATCGCCAACCTGGCCGCCGCCCTCGACCCGTCCTGCTTCGTGATCGGCGGGGGCGTGTCCGCGGCCGACGACCTGCTGATCGGCCCCGCGCGCGACGCCTTCAAGCGGCACCTCACGGGCCGTGGCTACCGCCCCGAGGCGCGCATCGTCCGCGCCCAGCTCGGCCCCGAGGCCGGCATGGTGGGCGCCGCCGACCTCGCCCGACTGGTCGCCCGCCGCTTCCGCCGCGCCAACCGGCGCCGCGTGGAGCGGCACGAGCGCTACGCGCGGTACACGGAGGCCCGCCGCACCCAGGACACGGCATGACCGCGTCGCTGCCCCGCCAGGCCTCACCCCCGGACGAGCCGCCCCGGCCGGCCGAGGACCGCCGTCACATGATCCGCCGCAGGGCGCTCACCCTGCTGATCATCGTGCTGCTCATCGGTGTCCCGGCCGGCTACCTGGTGATCTCCGCCAACCAGAGCCGCGACAGCGGCAAGGACAAGGAGGCGAAGTACTCCGCGACCGGCCTGACCAAGGGCTGGCCGTCCAGGGTCCAGCGCCGCCTGTACCAGGTGCCGATCCCGCACCCTTCGAACAAGGTCGCGTACTACGAGACGAACAACTGGAAGACCAGCCGCCTCTACGTGCAGTTCCAGACCACGAACGAGGGCCTGGACGAGTTCCTCGCGGGGGTGGGCGTCAGCCGGGCCGACCTGAAGAAGGACGACATCACCATCAGCGCCCGCGACCGCGGCGTCACCGGCTGGAAGTTCTGGGGCGAGGGCGCACGAACCGGCGACTACTTCGGCCTCGTCCACGAGCAGAAGAACCCGAAACCGACCCTGGACGTGGTCGTCAACACGGGCAACCCCACGTACCCCATGGTGTACGTCGTCTCGCGCACGGTTCCCTGACGGCCGGCTGTCAGACCCCGCCCGTAGAGTCGAAGACGTCTGATCCGACGCACGGGCGGGAGGTGAACAGAGCGTATGAGCGACACGGCTGCGGTGGCCGGGCACACGGGAGAATCCGTGCCCGTCCCCGTGCGGCTCGCGGCCGTCTTCCTGCCCGCCCCCCTTCCGCGCGACGGACGGATCGCCTTCTGGGACCCGGAGGACGGACCGCTGCCGGCGGGGGACACCCAACTCACCGTCGTACGACGGCACGGCGCCGGAGTGCGGCGCAGGACGGCCCCCGCGCTGTCGCTGCCGCTCGGCGAGGCGCTCCCGCTGCTCGTGCGTGCCCGGCGTGACCCGGCCGCCCACCCCGCCACCGCCTGCTGGGGCGCCGCCGCCCTGCACGCCCTGCGGCTCGCCGCCCGCGGCCGTCTGCTCCCCGGCCTCACCTCCACCGGCCACGACGCCTGGCGGGCCGGCCCGCTGGACCCGGAGGACGTGGCGCACCTGCGGGCGGTCGCCGCGGCCCTGCCGTACGAGGGCCATGCGGTCCCCCTCCCGGGCCCCGGCCCACTCCGGCTGCCGCAGCCGGAGGCGCTGATGCGCTCCTTCCTGGACGCGGTCGCGGACACCCTGCCCCGCACCCCCGCCGCGCCGTACGCCGCCGGGAAGCCCTTCGCCGACCGCCGTGCCCAGCGGCTGCCCGACGCGCACGACTGGGCCGCGGAGGTCGCGGCCGGCATGGACACGGGTGTGCGGATCTCGCTCCGCCTGGACCTGTCGGCGTACGAGCTGTTCGACAGCGGCGATCGGGCGCGCGGCGTCGGCGCGGCGATCGTCCAGGTGCACAGCCTCGCCGACCCCACCCTCGTGGCCGACGCGGCGGCCCTGTGGGCGGGCGAGGCCGACGACGCCTTCGGTCCACGCGCGCGTGTCGACGCGGCCCTCGCCGTCCGCCGCGCGGCCCGGATCTGGCCGCCGCTCGAGCGGCTCGCCGAACAGGACGCGCCCGACGTCCTGGCCCTGTCCGAGGAGGAGCTGGGCGAACTGCTCGGCGTCGCGGCCGGCCGGCTCGCGGCGGCCGGCGTCGCCGTGCACTGGCCGCGGGACCTGGCGCAGGACCTGACCGCGGCCGCGGTGGTACGGCCCGCGCCGGGCTCGGCGACCGACGGCACCGGATTCTTCGAGAGCGAGGACCTGCTGCAGTTCCGCTGGCAGCTGGCGCTCGGCGGCGACCCGCTCACCGAGGCGGAGATGGACGCGCTCGCCGAGGCCCACCGGCCGGTCGTCCGGTTGCGCGACCAGTGGGTGCTCGTCGACCCGGCCCTGGTGCGCAAGGCCCGCAAACGCGAACTCGGCCTCCTCGACCCGGTGGACGCGCTGTCCGTCGCGCTCACCGGCACCGCGGAGGTCGACGGCGAGACGGTCGAGGCGGTCCCGGTCGGCGCGCTGGCGGCACTGCGCGACCGCCTCACGGCCGGGGTCCGCCCCGCCGAGCCGCCCGCGGGCCTGAACGCCCGTCTGCGGGACTACCAACTCCGGGGCCTGGCCTGGCTGGACCTCATGACCGACCTGGGCCTCGGCGGCTGCCTCGCCGACGACATGGGACTCGGCAAGACGATCACGGTCATCGCGCTGCACCTCCAGCGGGCCCGCCGCGAGCCGACCCTGGTGATCTGCCCGGCCTCGCTGCTCGGCAACTGGCAGCGGGAGATCACCCGGTTCGCGCCCGGCGTTCCCGTCCGCCGTTTCCACGGCCCGGAGCGCAGCCTGGACGACCTCTCCGGCGGATTCGTCCTCACCACGTACGGCACGATGCGCTCGGCCGCACCCACGCTGGCCCAGGAGCGGTGGGGCATGGTCGTCGCGGACGAGGCACAGCACGTCAAGAACCCGTACTCGGCGACCGCGAAGGCCCTGCGCACGATCCCCGCCCCCGCGCGCGTGGCCCTGACCGGCACGCCCGTCGAGAACAACCTGTCGGAACTCTGGGCGCTGCTGGACTGGACGACGCCCGGTCTCCTCGGCCCCCTCAAGTCGTTCCGCGCCCGGCACGCGCGCGCCGTGGAGACCGGCGAGGACGAGGAGGCGGTGGCCCGGCTCGCCCGCCTGGTCCGGCCGTTCCTCCTGCGCCGCAAGAAGTCCGACCCCGGCATCGTCCCCGAACTGCCGCCCAAGACGGAGACGGACCATCCGGTCCCGCTCACCCGCGAACAGGCCTCGCTCTACGAGGCGGTGGTGCGCGAGTCGATGCTGGCGATCGAGACGGCGGAGGGCATCGCGCGCCGCGGCCTGGTCCTGAAACTGCTCGGCGCACTGAAGCAGATCTGCGACCACCCGGCGCTGTACCTCAAGGAGGACGCCGCCCTCGGCGACCGGCTCGCCGCCCGCTCCGGCAAACTCGCCCTCCTCGACGAGCTGTTGGACACCCTGCTGGCCGAGGACGGCTCGGCGCTCGTCTTCACGCAGTACGTCGGGATGGCCCGTCTGATCACGTCCCACCTGGCGACCCGCGCGGTCCCGGTGGACCTCCTCCACGGCGGTACTCCGGTGCCGGAGCGCGAGCGCATGGTGGACCGCTTCCAGAGCGGAGCCTCCCCGGTCCTGGTGCTCTCCCTGAAGGCGGCCGGCACGGGCCTGAACCTGACCCGCGCGGGTCACGTCGTCCACTTCGACCGCTGGTGGAACCCGGCCGTCGAGGAGCAGGCCACCGACCGCGCCTACCGCATCGGGCAGACCCAGCCGGTCCAGGTCCACCGCCTCATCACGGAGGGCACGGTCGAGGACCGCATCGCCGAGATGCTGGAGTCCAAGCGCGCCCTCGCCGACGCGATCCTCGGCTCCGGCGAGTCGGCCCTCACGGAACTGACGGACCGTGAGCTGGCCGACCTGGTGTCACTGCGGAGGGAGGCGTGATGGGGGCTTCCAAACCGCAGGCAAGCCGGCCGGAGGAGCCCGGGCCCGCCGACGCGGCACGCCGGGCATTGCGGGCCGCGCGGGCGGCCGCCGCGAGTACCTCGGAGGGGCAGGAGTCGCCCGGGGCGGGGGCGTCCGAGAGCCCCGGCGGCCAGGGCTCGGTCTCGGAGGAGTCCGAGGGGCGGGCGGCCGGCCCGGAGGGACCTGCGGGCCACACGGCCGATGCGGAGGAGACCGCGAGCGCCGGCCCCGTGGCCCGGCCCGGAGACGCGGCTCGCGCGGCCCTGCGGCGTGCGGTCGTCGCCCGGCGGGGCCTGGGCACCCACGCATCGCAAGTAGCCCCGGATACCACGACGGAACACCCCGGTGGGGCGGCCGACGGCCCCACGCCCGACGCCGACGGCCCCACGCCCGACGCCCCGCCCGGGTCCGGTGAGGGTGACGCACAGCCGTCGGGTGCGCGCCCGGCGGACCTGGCCCGTGAGGCCCTGAGAGCGGCTCGCGCGGAGGCCCGGCAGGCCGGGACGGATGCCGGAGACACCGGAGACGACGCCGGACGCCGACGGTCCGCGCGTCCTCGGCGCCGGACCGACTCGGGTGACCGCGCGCGCGGCGTCCGGGACCGTGACGTACGGGAGTTGCTGGCAGGTGCCTTCCGGATGCCGCCGGAGACGGACATGCCGGAGGAGCCACCGGCCGACAACACCGCGGGACGGCAAGCGAGCTCTGCTCCCCACCCGGCACCCCGGACGCCCCCGAGGCCCACCGCCCCCGCAACCCCCACACCTCCGCCGACCCCCCACCTCCCCCGCTCCATGGCCGCCCCCGCCCGGGACGGCGACCACCGCCGCACCTTCGCCGCCTTCCCGCCCCGGACGCCGGACGACGGGTCCCGCTTCGCCGAGACCTGGTGGGGCAACGCCTGGGTCTCCGCCCTGGAAGAGGGCGCCCTGGACGTCAAGCGGCTGGCACGGGGGCGTGGTTACGCCGACATGGGGCATGTGGACGCGATCACGGTCACGCCCGGGCTGGTGCTCGCCTATGTGCGGGGCAGCCGCCCCCGCCCGTACCGGGTACAGGTGCGGCTGCGGACGCTGGGAGACGCCGACTGGGATCGGTTCCTGGATGCCGCCGTCGAACGGCCGGGGCACATCGCCGCGCTGCTGGACAAGGAGCTGCCCCACTCCCTCGCCGACTGCGGTGTGCCGCTGCTGCCGGGCCCGGGCGACCTCGAACCGCACTGCACTTGCCCCGACCGCGGCCACCCCTGCAAACACGCGGCCGCGCTCTGCTACCAGACCGCACGCCTGCTGGACGCCGACCCCTTCGTCCTGCTCCTGCTCCGCGGCCGCGGCGAACGCGAAGTGCTCGACGCCCTCTCCCGCCGCAATGCAACCCGCGCGGCCCGCGCCGCACAGGAGCAGCAGCCCGCGCCCCTCCCCGGCGTCCGGGCCGCCGAAGCCCTCGCGCCACGCCAACTCCCGCCCCTTCCCACGCCCTTGCCCGTGCCCCCGCACCCCGAGCAGCCCCCGGTCTACCCGGCGGCCCCGGGCGGCCCGGACCCCTTCGCGCTCGACCAGCTGGCGACCGACGCCGCGGCCCGCGCCCACGCCCTGCTCTCCACGGGCCGTGACGAGGTCGGCGAACTCACCCTGTGGCAGGACGCGGTGCGGCTCGCCGCGGCCCGCCCGGGATCGGGGCTCACCGCCGCCACCCGCGCCCTGTACTCCGCGCTCGCCTCGGCCGCCGACCGCTCCCCGGCCGAGCTGGCGCGCGCGGTCGCCGCCTGGCGGCAGGGCGGCCTCGACGGTCTCGCCGTCCTCGAAGAGCCCTGGGATCCGCCGGCCGGCCGCTTCGACCGCGCCCGCCCGCTCCTGCTCGGCGCGGACCTCCCCGCCTTCCGACCCTGGCGCAACCGCCTCACCCACCCCCAGGGCCACGTCCAACTCCGCCTCGGCCGCGACGGTTTGTGGTATGCGTACGAATCGGAGCCGGGCGACGACGACTGGTGGCCCCGCGGCACCCCCGACCTCGATCCGGTCGGCGCGCTGACCGGCCTGGGGGCGCCCAACGAGCTCTGAGCCCCTCGCCGTCCGGTCCGGCATCCCGTGAAGGCGGTGTGAGAGTTCGCCGGTGATGTTCGGGTCCGGCGTGCGGAGACTGGGGGCCCTGCGCCCGGGGTCCCCGAATCGGCGGTTAGCGTGGAGCGGTGAGCGAGACGAACACCCCTGCCCTCCAGTACCGCTTCGACGGCCCCGAGGACGCCCCGGTCATCGTGCTGGGTCCGTCGCTGGGGACGACGTGGCACATGTTCGACCGTCAGGTCCCGGAGCTGGCCCGGCAGTGGCGGGTCTTCCGGTTCGACCTGCCGGGGCACGGCGGCGCCCCGGCGTACCCGGCGGACTCGGTCGGCGACCTCACCGCACGGCTGCTCGCCACCCTCGACGGGATCGGCGTGCAGCGTTTCGGCTACGCCGGCTGCGCGCTGGGCGGTGCGATCGGTGTCGAGCTGGCGCTGCGCCGTCCGGAGCGCCTGGCCTCGCTCGCGCTGATCGCCGCCTCGCCCCGGTTCGGCACAGCCGACGAGTTCCGGCAGCGCGGTGTGATCGTGCGGACCAACGGGCTCGACCCGATCGCCCGTACGGCGCCCGACCGCTGGTTCACCGGCGGGTTCGCCGCCGCGCAGCCCGCGATCACCGACTGGGCGGTGCAGATGGTGCGCACCACCGACCCCGGCTGTTACATCGCGGCCTGCGAGGCGCTCGCGTCGTTCGACGTACGGCCCGAACTCGCCCGCGTGGGCGTGCCCACCCTGGTCCTGGTCGGCGCGGACGACCAGGTCACCGGCCCCGCGGAGGCCCGTACGCTGGTCGCCGGCATCCCGGACGCCCGCCTCGCCGTCGTACCGGGCGCCTCCCACCTGGTGCCGGTCGAACAGCCCGCCGCCGTCACCGACCTCCTCGTCCGGCACTTCTCCACGGCCTGGCAGCCCGCCCACGACTCGACCACCGGCCAGACGGCCATCCCGGCGGCCCCGGTGAAACCGGTCCTCGCCGCGCCGCCGCAGCCCGCGCCCATCGCCGAGATCGCCCCGGCCGTCGTACCGCCGCAGGCCCTCACCATGGGCAGACCGGACCCGTACGACGCCGGGATCAAGGTCAGGCGCGAGGTCCTCGGCGACGCGCACGTCGACCGGGCGCTTTCACAGGCCGACGACTTCTCCGGGGACTTCCAGGAGTTCATCACCCGCTACGCCTGGGGCGAGATCTGGGACCGCCCCGGCCTCGACCGGCGCTCCCGCAGCTGCGTCACCCTCACCGCTCTGGTCGCGGGCGGCCACCTGGAGGAACTGGCGTCCCACACCCGGGCCGCCCTGCGCAACGGCCTCACCCCGAACGAGATCAAGGAGGTGCTGCTGCAGGCGGCGGTCTACTGCGGCGTGCCCGCCGCGAACAGCGCGTTCAGGGTGGCGCAGCAGGTCATCCGCGAGGAGACCACACCCGAGGCGTGAGCGGGCGGGCAACTGCCGAAGCGGGGCGGCAGGATGGACCCATGAAGCTCACGAAGAAGTCGCACGCCTGCGTCCGCCTCGAGAAGGACGGGCGGACGCTCGTCCTCGACCCCGGCGGTTTCAGCGAGGAGGACGCCGCGGTCGGCGCGGAGGCCATCCTGGTCACCCACGAGCATCCCGACCACTTCGACGAGGGGCGGCTGCGGGCCGCGATGGAGGCCGACCCGGCCGCCGAGATCTGGACGCTCAGGTCGGTCGCGGAGCGGATCTCGGCGGCCTTCCCGGGGCGCGTGCACACCGTCGGGCACGGCGACACCTTCGCCGCCGCGGGCTTCGACGTACAGGTCCACGGCGAACTGCACGCGGTGATCCACCCGGACATCCCGCGCATCACCAACGTCGGCTATCTCGTCGACGGCGGCCGCGTCTTCCACCCCGGCGACGCCCTCACCGTCCCCGACCGCCCGGTGGAGACGCTGATGCTCCCGGTCATGGCCCCCTGGAACAAGATCTCCGAGGTCATCGACTACGTCCGCGAGGTCAAGCCCCAGCGCGCATACGACATCCACGACGCCCTCCTCACCGACCTCGCCCGCCCGATCTACGACCGTCAGATCGGGTCGCTCGGCGGCTCGGAACATCTGCGGCTGGCGCCCGGTTCGTCCGCCGACGTCTGAGTACGGAACCGGGCGGGGCCGGTTGTCGGACCCGCCCGGTAGGTTGTGGGGCATGCGCATCGCGACCTGGAACGTGAACTCGATCACCGCCCGCCTGCCGAGGCTGCTCGCCTGGCTGGAGAGCAGCAACACGGACGTGCTCTGCCTGCAGGAGGCCAAGCTCGCCGAGGACCAGTTCCCGTTCGACCAGCTGCGCGAGCTGGGCTACGAGGCGGCGGTCCACGCGACCGGCAGGTGGAACGGCGTGGCGGTGCTCTCCCGCGTCGGCATCGAGGACGTCGTCAAGGGCCTGCCCGGCGACCCCGGGTACGACGGCTCGGTGGAGCCGCGTGCCATCTCCGCGACCTGCGGCCCGGTCCGCGTCTGGTCGGTGTACGTGCCGAACGGGCGCGAGGTGGACCACCCCCACTACGCCTACAAGATCCAGTGGTTCGAGGCACTGAAGGCCGCGGTCGCCGGTGACGCGGCAGGCAGCCGGCCCTTCGCGGTGCTCGGCGACTACAACGTGGCGCCGACGGACGACGACGTCTTCGACCCCGCCGTCTTCGAGGGCGCCACCCACGTCACCCCCGCCGAGCGCGCCGCCCTGGCCTCCCTGCGCGGTACCGGCCTGTCCGACGTGGTTCCGCGGCCCCTGAAGTACGACCACCCGTTCACGTACTGGGACTACCGCCAGCTCTGCTTCCCCAAGAACCGCGGCATGCGCATCGACCTGGTGTACGGCAACGAGCCGTTCGCGAAGGCGGTCAAGGACGCGTACGTCGACCGGGAGGAGCGCAAGGGCAAGGGCGCCTCGGACCACGCGCCGGTCGTGGTGGACCTGGACGTCTAGGGCCTGTCCCGGCGCTCACAGGAGCCTCAGGTCCACCGACTCCGCGAGGGCGGCGTATCCGGCGTCTCCGGGGTGCAGATGGTCCCCGCTGTCGTACGCGGGCAGGATCCATGTCGGGCGGCCGGGATCGCGCAGCACGGCGTCGAAGTCGAGTACGGCGTCGAAGTCGGCGGCGCCGCGGATCCAGGTGTTCACCGCGACCCGCTCGGCCTCGACGGCCGGAGTGCACCGCGCCGACCCCCCGCACGGCAGGAGGGTCGCCGCCAGCACCCGCAGCCCCCGGGCGTGCGTCCGCCCGGCGAGCTCCCGCAGGCCGGCGATCACCTGATCCGCGGTCGTGCCGCCGCGCAGGTCGTTGATGCCCTCGAACACCACGGCCGTACGTGCCGACGTCTGGGCGAAGACGTCCCGGTCGAGCCGGTGCAGGGCGCTCACCCCGGCCGCGTAAGTAACGACGCCGTCGCCCGGATAGCGGTCGGTGACCACACGGTTGCTCGAAATGCCCTGGTTGAGCACGCCGTAGCGCGGGACCGGACGCTGCCGCAGCAGACGCGCGGCCAGCGCGTCGGGCCACCGCCGGTTCGCGTCCACCGTCGAGCTGTCGCCGTCGGTGATCGAGTCGCCGAGCAGCACCACCGAACCCGGCCCGCCGCTCACGTCCACCCCGGTCAGCAGCGGCCAGGCCGTCAGCGTCGAGGTGTACGCCGTCGCGGACCCGTCCGCGGTGTGGTCGCCGGGTTCGCTCACGTACGACCGCTGTATCGCGAGCCGGTGCACGGGCGCCGTCGTCACAAGGCCGGGCAGATGAAAGCTCACCAGCAGATTGGCGTTCGCGGGTACCGGGAAGCCGAGCGGATCGGTGAACGCCTGCGCACCGGCCGGGATCTCGACGCCCGCCGCGCCCCCGAAGGACAGCGGGACCGGCACGTCCCGCGCCGCCGCGTCGCGCTCCTGCACCGCCACCGTCGCGCTCCCGATCCGGACCGGCGCCGCCGCGAAGGTGTTGTCGAAGCGCAGCCGCACCCGCGGCCCGCCCACCGATGTGTGCGCCACGAGCCGCAAGGTCCGGTCGGTCCACGGCCCGACGGCCGCGACGCCGGACGTGGCGGTCGCCCAGCTGCCCGTCCAGCCCGCCCCGTCGTCCCGCACCGACAGCGCGAAGACGTGCATTCCGGCCGCGTGGGGCAGCCGTACCGAGCTGACCTCCAGGCCCCGTACGAGCGGCACCGTCACGACGTACAGGCGGGGTTTCCCGGCGAGCTGACCGCGGGGTGTGTTGACGTGCGGCAGGGCCAGCGCCTTCGTGGCGAGCGGGCCGGTGCGCCAGTCGGGGGCGGTCAGGCGGTACCCGGAGCGGGTGCCGTTCGCGTACGAGACCGTGCCCGTGCCCTTCACCTCCGCATTGCCCGTTCCGGCCACCAGGAAGGCGAGCGCGTCACCGTGCCCCCGCACACGCACGGTCTGCCCCGCCGCCCGCACGTTGTCGGGCCGGCCCGGCATCCGCCGCGGCCAGGTCAGCCTGGCGCCCTGGACAGTGAGTGTGCGGCCCGGAGTCCAGCCCGCCGCCGTGAGGTCCTGCGCCGACAGGGAGGCGCCCGAACCGTCGAAGTCCGCCTCGGCCGGCCGGGCGTCGTCGCTGACGGCCGTGTTGTCGAAGAGCCGCTCCAGGGGGAGCGGGACCGACCGGTCGATCGCGACGGCCCGCGTGGAGCACGCGGGCAGCACCGCCGTCGCGCACAGGACGAGAGCCACCGGCAGCACCCGCACACCTCGGCGCATGTACCACTCCTCCCGACCCGAAGACGCACGGCGAAATTAGGGAGACGGCAGGGACAGGTCAACGCGGCATGCGTGAACACCTCACGAAATCGACCCGAAGAGGCTGCCCGCGCGCCTGTGGTGCGTACGCCGGTACGAGTGACACGCTGGAGGGTATGAAGATCCCTTTTCTGGGCAACCGGCACGAGAGGCCCGGCCTCCCCGACCCCGAGGGCATCGCCGAACTCCTCTCCGAATGTGATCTGCTCCGCTCCCAGGCGTCCGACAACGGCGTCCGACTCGACGACTCCGCCGCCTCGTTGGAAGCCCTCGACCAGCTGCTGCCCCGCTGGCGGGACGACGAGGAGATCCTGCCCTGGCTCGGCAACGACGCGGGGCTCTATCTGGGCACCGTCATCGTGCGCACCGTGCCCGGCGCCACCTGGGTGATCCGGAGCGACGGCCAGCCGATCGTACGGCTCGCCTCCGGCCGCGAGTTCGACGTCGTGGCCTCCGGTCACGAGTGGGCCGTCAGCGGAGCGCCCGAGCTCTCGCAGCGGTACGCGGAAGTCGCGGAGGCATGAACCCGTCACCCACAGGCCGACGTAAATACGGCTAATGATCGAAAGGTGCGTGTCGTCCCTCAGGTTGACTCCCGTCTGGATAGTTTGCGGCAACCACGGCACAGCTGAGAGTGAGTAGGGCTGCGTATGGCCGTCGATCCGTTGATCGAGCTGCGTGACGTCAACAAGTACTTCGGGGAGCTGCATGTCCTGCAGGACATCAACCTCGCCGTCGGCAAGGGGGAGGTGGTCGTGGTCATCGGCCCGTCCGGGTCCGGGAAGTCGACACTGTGCAGAGCGATCAACAGGCTCGAGACCATCCAGTCCGGAACCATCCTGCTCGACGGCAGGCCACTGCCCGAAGAGGGCAAGGGCCTGGCCCGGCTGCGCGCCGACGTGGGCATGGTCTTCCAGTCCTTCAACCTGTTCGCGCACAAGACCGTGCTGCAGAACGTGATGCTGGGCCAGATCAAGGTCCGCAAGGCCGACAAGAAGACGGCCGAGGAGAAGGCCCGCGCCCTGCTCGACCGGGTCGGCGTCGGAACCCAGGCCGACAAGTACCCCGCGCAGCTCTCCGGCGGCCAGCAACAGCGCGTGGCCATCGCCCGAGCGCTCGCGATGGAGCCCAAGGCGATGCTGTTCGACGAGCCCACTTCAGCGCTCGACCCCGAGATGATCAACGAGGTGCTGGAGGTGATGCGGCAACTCGCCCGCGACGGCATGACGATGGTCGTCGTCACCCACGAAATGGGCTTCGCCCGGTCCGCCGCCAACCGCGTCGTGTTCATGGCCGACGGCCGCATCGTCGAGGACCGCACCCCCGACGAGTTCTTCACCAACCCGAGCAGCGACCGCGCCAAGGACTTCCTGTCCAAGATTCTCAAGCACTGAACCGGGCGACTACGATGGGCCGTTCATCCCTGTGCCGACGGTGAGGCCGCCGGACCGCACCGGGACGCTGCTGCCGGGTGGGGATCCCCCCACGGCCCCTGGGCAGACCGTGGGGGGCAGCAGTTCACAGAGCCATACCCGGCCGGCGCCGGCCGGAGATCACTGCTCGCGCAGCGGGATCGACACGTACGACGGGTCGTTCACCGGCGAGGAGAAGGTCAGCTGGGCGCCGGACGGGTTGTGCTCGATGTAGAGCGGGTCGACCGTGTCGACGACCAGGGCGAGCCGGTGCCCCGCCGGGACGTCGTAGGCCGTGGAGAACAACTCCAGGTCGACGCCGAACGGCCGGCCGGGCGTGCGCCCGTGGAAGGTGTACGGCGCGTTGCTGACCAGCTTGCCGAGGCCGAGCGGCCCCACGTCGTACAGGTACGCGACGAGGGTGCCGCTCTCCTCGGTCGGGGTGAGCGTGGTGTGCAGTCGCGCGGTGCCGCGTACCCGCCCAGCGGCGGTGTACTTCTCCGACTGCCATACGGCCGCCCAGCGGCGGGGGAGCAGCGGGATCGCCGCGACCGGCGGCAGCTCGGCGACCTGGTCGAGGATGCTGGACAGGAAGACGACCCCGCCGTCCGCTCCGGAGTCGACGTTCGCGCGGATCGTGGTGGTTCCCGCGAGATTGATCTTCCTGCTGGTCGCGCCGACCGACTTCCAGTCGGGGTAGCCCTCGTAGCCGCCCGAGGAGCGGGACTTGAGCCGCACCGGCTGCTCACGGTCGATGCCGTTGTCCGCGCCCTTAAGGTAGTGGTCGAACCAGCGCCGGGTGTCGGTCCACACGTCGTTGGGCAGGCCGAACAGCCCGGTGATCTCGGCGGTGGCGTGGTCGCCGGGACGCAGCTCCAGTCGCTTCGGGACGGTGAGCTTCCCGTAGAAGTCCGCGAGCTGGTTGGGCGGGAAGACCGTGTCGCCCCAGGCGTTGGCGAGCATGACGGCCGCGCCGTTCTTGTTGAGCTGGTCCACGTATGTCCCGGCAGAACGTTTCTTCCCCCAGTTGATGATGTCCTGTTCCCGGGACAGGTTGGAGGCGTAGAAGTCGTTGAAGATCTGCCGGAGTTCGGCGCTCTGCCTGCCGGTGACGAGGCTCGCGCCGTCCAGCAGACCGGCCGCCTGGACGTGCTGGGTGCGGCCCGAGTAGATGGAGCCGATGAGGTCCGCCCAGCCGCTGAGGGCCGCGACGGCCTTGATCCGCTTGTCGTGCGCGGCGGCGAGCAGGCTGATCCCGGCGCCGTAGGAGACGCCCGCCATGCCGATGTGCCGGGGATCGCTGGGGGTGTTCGCGAGCGCCCAGTCGACGACTTTGGACGCGTCCGCCATGTCGGGCGGGCCGGCCACGGATATCTCGCCGCCGGACTGCCAGAAGCCGCGTACGTTGTACGTCAGCACCACGTAGCCGGAGTTGGCGAGCTGTTCGGCCTGGGCGAGGTACTCGAGCTGGGGCAGGCCCCAGCTCGTGGGCAGCACGATCAGCGGGTAGCGGCGCGAGCCGTCGGCGCCGGCGGGCGTGACGACGTTCGCCTTGAGGACGGTGCCGCCGTCGCCGCTGATGTCGACGAAGCGGACGCCGTTCGCGGCGGCTTGAGCGGTGGGGGCGAGCCCGAGGGCGCTACCGGCGATCAGGGTCGCGGAGACGGCGCCCACGGCGGTCGTACGCAGGGCCTTGCGGTGATGTCCCAGTCCCACGGGGTCACTCCTCACTCGTGTCAGTGCAAAGTGACCAGACGGTAACCTCGAGCCCTTACCGCAAGTAACCCGTCGGTAAGTTACGTGGCAGTAACGATTGTTGTCATGTGAATGAATTCAGGACGCGCGGTGTGAGGTGCGTGGAGCGGGAGTTGAGGCCGGCAGGGGTGCCTGCGCCGCCCGGGTCACGTCCCCGACGAGCTCGACCACGTCCGGGCCGTACGCCTGGGAGTTGACGACCTTCAGCAGCAACACGAAGGAGCTGTTGCCGTGCTTGCGGTACAGCCGTTCGTGGTTGCGGGCGAGATAGCGGGTCGCGGCCTGGTTGGTGATCGCGCGCTGGCCGCAGAACAGGAAGACCGGCCGGCTCAGGCCGGGTTGCCCGGCCGTCAGCCGTGCCAGCAGCACGTATTCGTTCAGGCCGGGCTCCATGCGGTAGCGCTCGCTGCCGATCTGGAACGCCAGCCGGTCCGGGCCCGGTTCGGGGTCGGTGTTCACGCGCACACCGGGCAGCATGGCGTGCATGTGCGCCGCCATACGCCGATTCGACCCGGGGCCGCCGACGCAGAACTCCGTTCGCTCACCGAATCCCTGCCGGGCCGCGTCCTGGGTGATCACCTCGGCGTGCGCCCCGCAGTCCTTGATGAGGGCGGCCAGTTCGAGGAGGGCGAACACGTCGTAGCGGTGCACCGCCAGATCCGCGCTGCCGGCGTCGCGGTTGACCACGAGCAGCGACTCGGAGTTGTCGGGCAGCCCGAAGAAGGCCTGCTTCCTGCGGAGTTTGCGCTTCCACAGGTAGGTGCGGGCCACCCAGCCGATGGCGGCGCTGATGCCGGCCGCGACCACGCCCAGGACGATGTTGCGCACGTCGTCATTCATGGGCGCGCATGGTAGCGGGCCTGTATGGCTTGTACGTACCGGTGTTCGAAGTGTGGCGATCGTATGACGCCTGCCCTGAATGAGCCTGTCGGGGCCACAGGGAAGTGGTTACGCTGCGCGGACATTCGTGGACTGGAGGTAAGGATGCGCCCTGTCGCGCGGAAACTGTCGGTCCTGGCGGTCTCGGCCGCCGTGGTGTCGGTGGGGGCGACAGCGCCGCCCCAGGCCGCCTCGACACCGCAGAAGGTGCCGGTGGCCGTCGGTTACGGCGGCGCCGTCGCGAGCGTCGACGCGGACGCCTCCGCCGCCGGCATCGAGGTCCTGAAGAAGGGCGGCAACGCCGTCGACGCGGCCGTCGCCACGGCCGCCGCGCTCGGCGTCACCGAGCCCTACTCCTCCGGCATCGGCGGAGGCGGCTACTTCGTCTACTACGACGCCAAGTCCCGTACGGTGCAGACCCTCGACGGCCGGGAGACGGCACCCCTGACCGCCGACTCCAACCTGTTCGTGGAGAACGGCAAGGCGCTCGCCTTCGCCGACGCGGTCAGCAGCGGCCTGAGCGTCGGCACGCCGGGCACGCCCGCCACCTGGGCGACGGCCCTCGACAAGTGGGGCAGCAGGAAACTCGGTACGGTCCTGAAGCCGGCCGAGCGGATCGCGCGCGACGGCTTCACCGTCGACGACACCTTCCGCTCGCAGACGGCCGCCAACGAGACCCGCTTCCGCTACTTCCCGGACACGGCGAAGCTGTTCCTGCCGGGCGGGCGGCTCCCCGTCGTCGGCTCCACCTTCAAGAACCCCGATCTCGCCCGCACCTACGAGGAGTTGGGCAAGAAGGGCGTCCGCGCGATCTACCGCGGCGACCTCGGCGAGGACATCGTCGACACGGTCGACAACCCGCCGGTGGACCCGGCTTCGGGATGGAACGCCCGGCCCGGCAAGCTGTCCGCGGCCGACCTGTCCGCCTACCGCACCAAGCTCCAGGCACCGACGAAGACTTCGTACCGCGGCCTGAACGTCTACTCCATGGCCCCCTCGTCCTCCGGCGGCACCACGGTCGGCGAGGCCCTCAACATCCTGGAGAACACCGACCTCTCGAAGGCGAGCGAGGTCCAGTACCTGCACCGCTACCTCGAGGCGAGCCGCATCGCGTTCGCCGACCGCGGGCGCTGGGTCGGCGACCCCGCCTTCGAGGACGTGCCGACGACGGAACTGCTGTCGCAGAAGTACGCCGACTCGCGGGCGTGCCTCATCAAGGACGACGCCGTCCTCACCAGCCCGCTCGCACCCGGCGACCCGCGCCGGCCGACGGCCTGCACCACCGGCGGTACGGCGGCCCCGACGACGTACGAGGGTGAGAACACCACGCATCTGACGGTGGCCGACAAGTGGGGCAACGTCGTCGCCTACACCCTCACCATCGAGCAGACCGGCGGCAGCGGCATCACCGTCCCCGGCCGCGGGTTCATCCTCAACAACGAGCTGACGGACTTCTCCTTCGCCCCGGCCAACCCGGCCGTCCACGACCCGAACCTGCCCGGACCCGGCAAGCGACCGCGTTCGTCGATGTCGCCGACGATCGTGCTCGACCGGCACGGCAAGCCGGTCGTGGCGCTCGGTTCGCCCGGTGGGTCGACCATCATCACCACCGTGCTGCAGACCCTGACCGAGTTCCTCGACCGCGGTCTCCCGCTCGTCGACGCGATCGCGGCACCGCGCGCCAGCCAGCGCAACGCGGCCCAGACCGAACTCGAACCGGGCCTCTACGGCAGTGAACTGCAGAAACAGCTTGAGGCCATCGGGCACGCCTTCAAACTGAATCCCGAGATCGGCGCGGCTACCGGTGTGCAGCGGCTGCCGGACGGCAGGTGGCTGGCCGCCGCGGAGAAGGTACGGCGCGGCGGCGGCTCGGCGATGGTCGTGCACCCGGCGTCGTAGCCGGACGCGTCGTCACAGCTCGGGGGCGGGCGCCGCGTCCTGCGGTCGGAACGCGAGCCGCCCGTCCTCGACGTCCACCGTCACCCGGCTGCCCTCCTTGACACGGCCGTCGAGGAGCAGCCGGGAGAGCTGGTTGTCGACCTCGCGCTGGATGGTGCGGCGCAGCGGGCGGGCGCCGTACTCCGGCTGGTAGCCGTGCTCGGCCAGCCAGTCGACGGCCGCCTCGGCGAACTCGACCTCGATCCCCTGCGCGTTCAGCAGCCGGCGGGTCCGCTCCAGGAGCAGATCGGTGATCTGCCGCAGCTGCTCGTCGGTGAGCTGGCGGAAGAACACGATCTCGTCGATGCGGTTCAGGAACTCCGGCCGGAAGTGCTCGCGCAGCGGCCGCAGGATCTGCTCGCGCCGCGCCTCCTCGGCGGCATCGGTGCCGCCCGCCCCGAACCCGATGCCGGCGCCGCGCCGGGTGATCGCCTCGGAGCCGAGGTTGCTGGTCATCACGATGACCGTGTTGGTGAAGTCCACCGTGCGGCCCTGGGAGTCGGTGAGCCGGCCGTCGTCCAGTACCTGCAGCAGGATGTTGAACACGTCCGGGTGCGCCTTCTCCACCTCGTCGAGGAGGAGCAGCGAGTAGGGATGCCGGCGCACCACCTCGGTGAGCTGTCCGGCCTCCTCGTGGCCGACGTAGCCGGGCGGGGCGCCGACCAGACGGCTGACCGTGTGCCGCTCCTGGTACTCGCTCATGTCCAGGCGGACCATGCGGTCCTCGCTGCCGAACAGCGCCTCCGCGAGGGCACGGGCCAGCTCGGTCTTGCCGACGCCGGTCGGGCCGAGGAAGAGGAAGCTGCCGATCGGCCGGTCGGGGCTCGCGAGCCCGGCGCGTGAGCGCAGCACCGCCTCGGAGACCACGCGGACCGCCTCGTCCTGGCCGACGACCCGCTGGTGCAGATGCTGCTCCAGACCGAGCAGGCGTTCCTTCTCCTCCTGGGTGAGGCTGCTGACCGGGATGTGGGTCAGCCGGGACACGACCTCGGCGATCGCCTCGGCGGTCACCTCCAGGTCCAGTCCCTCGTCGGCCCGGTCGTCGCCCGTCGCCTCCGCGATCCGCTGCTTCAGCTCGCCGATGCGGTCACGCAGCTGTGTCGCCTGCTCGTACTGCTCGTCCGCGACCGCCTGGTCCTTGTCCCGGCCGAGCTGCTCGAGCTCGCGCTCCATGGCACGCACGTCCGTGCCCT
The DNA here is from genome assembly GCF_040782645.1 of Streptomyces sp. HUAS ZL42. Taxonomy (GTDB): domain Bacteria; phylum Actinomycetota; class Actinomycetes; order Streptomycetales; family Streptomycetaceae; genus Streptomyces. Next base: position 2,329,955 of record NZ_CP160403.1, on the reverse strand, counting down.
TCGTCCGGGCGCCCAGCCGCACCCGCGCCCCCGCCTGGTCGATCAGGTCGATGGCCTTGTCCGGCAGCCGCCTGTCGGTGAGGTACCGGTCGGACAGCTCCACGGCCGCGACCAGCGCCTCGTCGGTGTAGCGGACCTGGTGGTGGGCCTCGTAGCGGTCCCGCAGACCGCGCAGGATCTCGATCGCGTCCGGGACCGTCGGCTCCGGCACCATGATCGGCTGGAAGCGGCGGGCCAGCGCCGCGTCCTTCTCGATCCGCCGGAACTCCTCCAGGGTCGTCGCCCCCACGACGTGCAGCTCGCCACGGGCCAGGGCCGGCTTGAGGATGTTGCCGGCGTCCATCGAACCGCCCTCGCCGCCTCCGCCCGCGCCCACGACGGTGTGCAGCTCGTCGATGAAGACGATCAGCCGGTCGGAGTGCGTGCGGATCTCGTTGACGATGTTGTTCAGCCGCTCCTCGAAGTCGCCGCGGTAGCGGGTGCCGGCGACCACGCCCGTCAGGTCCAGGGCGACCACCCGGCGGCCGATGAGCACGTCGGGCACGTCCCCGTCCGCGATGCGCTGGGCGAGCCCCTCCACGATGGCCGTCTTGCCGACACCCGCGTCACCGATCAGCACGGGGTTGTTCTTGCCGCGCCGGGAGAGCACCTCGATCGTCTGCTCGATCTCCTCCTCCCGGCCGATCACCGGGTCGATACGGCCCTGGCGGGCCAGGTCGGTGAGGTCGCGCCCGTACTTGTCGAGGGTGGGGGTGCCGGTCGGCTGCGGACGTTCCGTCCGCGGCGGCGCGACGTCCGGAGCCTCGGGCGGCAGGCCGCCGGGGGCGAAACGGGCCGAGTTCAGGATGTGCCCGGCGGCCGAGTCCGGGTTCGCGGCGAGGGCGCTGAGCACGTGCTCGGGGCCGATGTAGCCGGCGCCGCGCGACCGGGCCAGATCGTGCGCGTCCAGCAGGGCGCGCTTGGCGGCCGGGGTCAGGGACAGCGACGTCGGCGGGGGTGCCTCGCCCGGCGGATGCTGGGCCGGGCCGGACCGCTCGTCGATCTCCGACGCCAGCGTGTCGGGATCGGCGCCCGCCCTGCTGAGCAGACTCCGGGTGGGCTCGGTGGCGAGGGCGGCGCGCAGCAGATGCTCCGTGTCCAGGTCCCGGCTGCCGTGCTCGGCGGCGTACTGGGCGGCGCCGCGGACGAGCTCCCTCGCCGGCTGGCTGAGGAGCTGGCCGATGTTGATCTGGCGGGGGCCGGGGCGGGGGCCGCCGAAGAAGCGAGCCAGGAATTCACCGAAGGGGTCGCCGTAGCCCTCCGGGCCGTTGAAGCCGCTGGTCATGGCGTTCCGTTCGATCGCGTGCGTTTGCCAGGTGCGGACGAGTGCCCTGTCCCTGCGGGGCTTACACCACGATGGCATGGGTGAGGGTTGGTGGCATGTCCTGCGGGGCTGTGGTTGGTGGGCGGGTGCGGGTTGTGGGGGCTGGTCGCTCCGTTCCCCGCGCCGTTGGGTGTCCCTAGCCGCGCTCAGTCAGAATGCGCGGGCCTGATTCCGTGATCGCCACCGTGTGTTCCACGTGGGCCGCTCTCGAGCCGTCGTTCGTCCGTAGGGTCCAGCCGTCCGGGGCCGCGTGGTAGTCGTCGTTTCCGCCGGCGATCAGCATGGGCTCGAGGGCGAGGACCATGCCGTGGCGGAGGGGGAGGCCTCGGCGGGGGCGGCCCTCGTTCGGCACGCCGGGGTCCTCGTGCATCCGCCGGCCCACTCCGTGGCCGCCGAAGCCGTCCGGGATGCCGTAGCCGGACTCGCGGCAGATCGTGCCGATGGCGTGGGCGATGTCGCCGATGCGGTTGCCCACGACGGCCGCCGCGATACCGGCCGCCAGGGCGCGCTCGGCCGTCTCGATCAGGCGTACGTCCGCCGGGCGCGGTGTGCCGACGGTGAAACTGATCGCCGAGTCGCCCACCCAGCCGTTCAGCTCGGCGCCGAAGTCGATGGAGACGAGGTCGCCGTCGCGCAGTCGGTAGCGCGTGGGGACGCCGTGCACGATCGCGTCGTTCACCGAGGCGCAGATGACGGCGGGGAAGGGGACGGGGGCGAAGGAGGGGCGGTAGCCGAGGAACGGCGACGTCGCTCCCGCCTCGCGCAGCACGTCGTGCGCCACCTCGTCCAGTTCCAGCAGGGTGACGCCTACGTCGGCGGCCTGGCGTACGGCCGTGAGCGCCCGGCCGACGACCTGGCCCGCTTCGTACATGGCGTCGATCGATGTGTCTGTCTTCAGTTCCACCATGCCAATTACTATACCGGTATTAGAATAACGGCATGGTGCGTAATCCTCTGACCCCCGAAGAGCGCGAACGCGGTGAGCGGCTCGGGCGGTTGCTCCGCGAGGCCCGCGGCGGCCGCAGCATGACGGAGGTCGCGGCGGGCGCGGGAATCTCCGCCGAGACCCTCCGCAAGATCGAGACCGGCCGTGCCCCGACACCGGCGTTCTTCACGGTGGCGGCGCTGGCCCGCGTCCTCGGGCTGTCCATGGACGAACTGGTGGAGCAGTGCGCCCTGGTCCCTGTGTGACCGCCGCTTCGCGCAATGGTCAAGATCGCGCAATGAGGCTCCCGGACCCCCGTTGAAAACTGGCCGTAGCACGCCCGTAACGCGGCTGGTGTTGCCTACGGAGCGGAGTACTCCGGTCTGGCGGGAGTTGAGCGATGACTGTGGATCAACTCCCGGGTCGGCTGCGGGAGTTCGCGAACCACCTGAACGGCCTGCTGGCGCGCCTGGATCAGGGCGGCGGCTGGTGCGCGGTGTTCTGGCAGCGCGACCCCGATGGCATGCAGGCATGCCTGGACGGGCGTGAAGTCCCGCCCTGGGACGTGGTGGAGGCGCTCCTGCAGGACCTCGCGGCGGCATACGGCCCCGCCGCGGCAGCCTCCGAGGAGGCACGGGCCCGACCCCTGCACGCGGCCGCGCTGACTGCGTACGATGCCCGGCCCGGCGCCCGCAACGCGCTCAGCGACCGGCTGGACGTCATGCTCCGCGAGCAGAGGTACGCCGCCGAACGGCAGGCCGAACTGGGGCGCATGCTCGCCTCCGCGACGACCCGGCAGGAGGCCGAGGCCATCCGCCTCGACCTCGCCTGGGCCCGCGACGACCACGACCGCGCGACCGCGCGCTGCGCCGAACTCCGGGCGCGGATGGAGGATCTGGACCAGCGGTCCGTCCGGGGCCGGATCCGCGACACCCAGGCGGTTCGCAGGGGCGCAGGTGGGGTGTTCGGTGCCGGGCCGGGCGCTGGGGGTGTGTTCGGTGACGGCTCGCAATCGGGTGCCGGTGGCGCGTTCGGTGAGGCCCCGGGGGGCGGTGGTACCCAGGGTGATGGCGTGCGCGGCGATGGTTCGTACGGCGACCGATTCCGCGTGACGGCAGGAGCGGCCGACTGGCATGAAGAAGGTGGCCCCGCCTCCACAACGGACGGGACCGGCGACCACGGGCACCCGCACCACCCCGGCGACGGCGGCACGCACCCCGTTCCCGCCGCGCCCGCCACCACGGACCCCGCCCCCGAGCGCCCCGCCGAAGCCGCCTCGGACCCCGCGCCCAAGCAGCGCAAGCGCCGCCGGGGCAGCGCGCGGTTCGCCGGGATGGCCGAGGAGGAGGCCGCCCCCCTCGTCGTACCGCCGACCGCCCTGCCGACGCTGCCGGCGCCGTCTCCCGCCACCCGCCGCAGTCCGCGCGGAGCGCGCTTCGCCGGGGCGGCCGGGGAGGCGGAGCAGGCCGAGCCGCAGGTCCAGGCGCTGGACGCGGTGGCCCGGCGGGAGACCGTCGAGACCGTGGAGCGGCTCGTCCGGCTGCGCGGTGAGGGCCGCAGCGGCGAGGCGCACGCCCTGCTCGTCGAGATCGCCTACTGGCCGGCCGCCCGGTTCCCGCTCCTCGCCGCCCAACTGCAGCACGCCGGGCTGACCGCCGACTGGGCCACCCTGCTGTGGGAGGCGGCCTCGCTGCCCGCCGACCGGCTCGTCGCCGCGGCCGACGCGCTGGCCGCGGCGGGGCGGGCACCGGACGGGGAGCAGATCCTGCGCCAGGGCGTCGCACGGCCCGCGGACGAGATCGGGCAGGCCGTGCTCGGGCTGGTCGCGGAAGGGCGCCGGCGCGAGGTGCAGGCGCTCCTCGACGCCTACGTACAGGTCCGCACCCCCGAGGAGGCGGCCCGCAGCGCCGCCGCCGACCCGCCGACGCTCGTACCGCTCCTGCTGGAGGCCGCCCAGGGCGTCTCGGAGGTGCGGCACTGGGACCTGCTCCACGCGCTCCGGGTCGCGGGCTTCACCACCTGAACGGGGCCCCGGGACCAGTTCGTACCGGCCCCACGACTCACCCACGGGGGTGCGAAACACGATCGACGCCGCGGGTTGACGACAATGGTCTTGGCAAGCCCGTCCCGGAGGCTTACGTTCGTCCCTCTACGGCCTGCGTCTACGGGCGTAGAGGCTCTGACGTCCCGTCGAAGGAGCAGCTCATGGCCAACGTCGTACGCGCCGCTCTGGTCCAGGCCACCTGGACCGGCGACACCGAGTCCATGGTGGCGAAACACGAGGAGCACGCCCGTGAGGCGGCCCGCCAGGGCGCCAAGGTGATCGGATTCCAGGAAGTCTTCAACTCGCCCTACTTCTGTCAGGTCCAGGAGCCGGAGCACTACCGCTGGGCCGAGCCGGTTCCCGACGGGCCGACCGTGCGCCGTATGCAGGCGCTCGCGCGCGAGACCGGAATGGTGATCGTGGTGCCGGTCTTCGAGGTCGAGCAGTCGGGCTTCTACTTCAACACCGCGGCGGTGATCGACGCCGACGGCACCTACCTCGGCAAGTACCGCAAGCACCACATCCCGCAGGTCAAGGGCTTCTGGGAGAAGTACTACTTCAAACCGGGCAACCTCGGCTGGCCCGTCTTCGACACGGCCGTCGGCAAGGTCGGCGTCTACATCTGCTACGACCGCCACTTCCCGGAAGGGTGGCGGCAACTCGGCCTGAACGGCGCTCAGTTGGTCTACAACCCCTCGGCCACCCACCGCGGCCTCTCCGGCTACCTCTGGCGGCTGGAGCAGCCGGCCGCCGCCGTCGCCAACGAGTACTTCATCGCGGCCATCAACCGGGTCGGCCAGGAGGAGTACGGCGACAACGACTTCTACGGCACGAGCTACTTCGTCGACCCGCGCGGGCAGTTCGTGGGGGAGACCGCCAGCGACACCAAGGAGGAACTCCTCGTCCGCGATCTCGACTTCGACGTGATCGAAGAAGTGCGGCAGCAGTGGGCCTTCTACCGCGACCGCCGCCCCGACGCCTACGAAGGGCTGGTGCAGCCGTGAGCGACCTCTACGCCCGCCACCGGAACGTCCTGCCGGACTGGCTCGCTCTCTACTACGAGGACCCGCTGGAGATCACCCACGGCGAGGGCCGGTACGTCTGGGACGCCGACGGCAACCGGTACCTCGACTTCTTCGGCGGCATCCTGACGACGATGACCGCGCACGCCCTGCCCGAGGTGACGAAGGCGGTGAGCGAGCAGGCCGGGCGGATCATCCACTCGTCCACGCTCTACCTCAACCGCCCGATGGTCGAACTCGCCGAGCGCATCGCCCAGCTCAGCGGCATCCCGGACGCCCGGGTCTTCTTCACCACCTCCGGAACCGAGGCCAACGACACGGCCCTGCTGCTCGCGACGGCCTACCGGCGCAGCAACACCGTCCTGGCCATGCGCAACAGCTACCACGGCCGTTCCTTCAGTGCGGTGGGCATCACCGGCAACCGCAGCTGGTCCCCGACGTCGTTGTCACCGCTGCAGACCCTGTACGTCCACGGCGGTGTGCGCACCCGCGGCCCGTACGCCCACCTCGACGACGACGCCTTCATCGCGGCCTGTGTGGAGGACCTGAAGGACCTCCTCGGGCACACCCGCCCGCCCGCCGCCCTGATCGCCGAGCCGGTCCAGGGCGTCGGCGGCTTCACCATGCCCCCGGACGGCCTGTACGCGGCCTTCCGCGAGGTCCTTCAGGAGCGCGGCATCCTGTGGATCGCCGACGAGGTGCAGACCGGTTGGGGCCGCACCGGCGAACACTTCTGGGGCTGGCAGGCGCACAGCCGGAACGGCCCGCCGGACATCGTCACCTTCGCCAAGGGCATCGGAAACGGCACGTCCATCGGCGGTGTCATCGCCCGCGCCGAGATCATGAACTGCCTGGACGCCAACAGCATCTCCACGTTCGGCGGCACACAGCTCACCATGGCCGCCGGGCTCGCCAACCTGTCGTACCTGCTGGAACACGACCTGCAGGGCAACGCCCGGCGCGTCGGCGGGCTGCTCCTCGAGCGGCTGCGGGCCGTCGCCGCGCAGGTCCCGGGCGTCCGGGAGGTGCGCGGACGCGGGCTGATGATCGGCGTCGAGCTGGTCAGGCCCGGGACCGACGAGGCCGACCCGGACCGGGCGTCCGCCGTGCTCGAGGCGGCCCGCGCGGGCGGGCTGCTGATCGGCAAGGGCGGCGGCCACAACACCAGCGCCCTGCGCGTCGCCCCGCCGCTGTCCCTCACGGTCGCGGAGGCCGAGGAGGGCGCCGAGATCCTCGAAGAGGCTCTGAGGAGTACCCAGTAGCGGCACGCTGAGCAAGGGAACATCATGACCACCACCTTCGCGAGCTTCGAGCGCCTGGAACCCGCCCTGTCGGTGCGCCAGGTGCTCACCCTGGAACGGGTACTGGCCGGGGAGCCCGAGGTGGTGGCAGGCGCCGGTCACCTCGACCGGCCGGTGCGCTGGGTGCATGTCGCCGAGGCCCCCGACGTGGGCGTGATGCTCAGCGGCGGCGAGATGGTGCTCACCACCGGGGTGCTGCTCGCCGGTGACGAGGACAAGCAGGCCGAGTACATCCGGTCGCTGCACCGCGCGGAGGCCGCGGCCGTCGTCCTGGGGCTGGGCAGGGCGTTCCCCGCCCCGCCGGACGTGATGCGCCGGGCCGCCGAGCGATGCGGGCTGCCGATGGTCGTCCTGCACCGGCCCTTCCCCTTCGCCGAACTCACCGAGGAGGTCCAGGCGCGGCTGGTGCGGCGGAAGTTCGCCGCCGTCAGCCTCTCCGAGTCCGTACGGACCGCACTCACCGGACTGATCACCGCGGGCGCCCCGCTGCAGCGCCTTCTCGACGAGGTCGCCCAGCACAGCGCCTGCCCCGTCGTCGTCACCAACCTCGCCCACCGCGTCCTCGCCACGGCGGGGGAGCGGCCCGCGGTGGACGACGTGCTGCGCGACTGGGAACGCATCGCCCGGCAGGCGGGCGGCAGCGAGGGCGACGGCTGGATCCGCGCGGAGCTGGCGGGACGCGGAGAGCGGTGGGGCCGGATCATGCTGTGCGGGTACCGCGGCGACACCGCCGCCGGACGGCTGCTCGCCGACCGTGCCGCCGAGGCCCTCGTCCTGCACCGCATGCTCGGCGGCACCTCGGCCCACACCTGGGAGGAGCAGTCCGCGCAGAGCCTGCTGACCGACCTGGTCTCCGGGGTCGTACCGGCCCGGCAGCTGCTGCCCCGCGCGCGGGCCGCCGGACTGCCGGTCAACCGGCGGACGTTCGTGCCGCTGGTCGTACGGGACGGCGACCCGGCCCAGCTCGACCGGATGCTCCGGCTGCTGGGACTGTCCGGTCTCGTCGCCGAGCTCGCCGACACGGCCACGGCCGTCCTGCTCAGCCTCCCCCGTGACCAGGACGCCGAGGCCCTCGCGGCGCACTTCGCCGCCCGGCTGCGGACGGAGTCGGGGGCCGCCCGTACGGTCGTCGCCTCGGCCGGCCCCCGTACCGCCTGGGACGACGTGCCAGCCGGGCTGCGCGAGGCCCAGCACGTCGCCGACGCCGTGGCCGACTCGTCGGCCGTCCTCGACCTGCCGGCCGTCGTACGCCTCAGGGACGTACACCTGCGCGGACTGATCAGGCTGCTGCGGGACGACCCGCATGTGCAGTCCTTCGCGGAGCGGGAGCTGGACGGGCTGCTGTGCGCGGCCGACGAGGATCTGCTGTCCGTCCTGCGGACGTATCTGGCCACCGGCCGCAACAAGTCCCGCACCGCCCAGCTCCACCACGTCAGCCGGCCCGCGCTCTACCGCCGGCTCGAGGCGATACAGACCCGGCTCGGCGTCGACCTCGACGACTTCGAGCAGGCGGCCTCGGTGCACATCGCGCTCCTCGCGCACGACGCGCAACAGGGGTGAAACATGCGACGAACTGGGAAAACGGCGGTGAAACATGGGCCCACGCACGCGTGACACCGTGGCACGCCGCGTGCCCGCAGACGTGACACGGTGCAACTCAAAGCCTGCTTTCGGACTTCCTACTCTCACTGCACACCGAGCGACCGGAGGTCCCGATGAGCAGAGTGATCCGTGCCGCCCTCTTCCAGACCGCGTGGACGGGCGACAAGGAATCGATGATCCAGGTTCACGAGCAGGCGGCCCGCGACGCGGCCGCGCAGGGTGCTCAGGTCCTGTGCTTCCAGGAGCTGTTCTACGGGCCCTACTTCTGCCAGGTCCAGGACAAGGCGTTCTACGAGTACGCCGAGCAGATCCCGGACGGCCCGATCGTCAAGCGCTTCCAGGCGCTGGCCAGGGAACTCGGTCTCGTCCTCGTTCTGCCGATGTACGAGGAGGAGCAGCCCGGCGTCCTCTACAACACGGCCGCGGTGATCGACGCCGACGGCTCGTACCTCGGCAAGTACCGCAAGCACCACATCCCGCAGGTGCCCGGCTTCTGGGAGAAGTTCTACTTCCGGCCGGGCAACGTGGGCTGGCCGGTCTTCGACACCGCCGTCGGGAAGATCGGCGTCTACATCTGCTACGACCGCCACTTCCCGGAGGGCTGGCGGGCGTTGGGCCTCGAGGGCGCCGAGATCGTCTTCAACCCGTCGGCCACGTCAAGGGGTCTGTCCCGGTACCTGTGGCAGCTGGAGCAGCCGGCTGCGGCCGTCGCCAACGAGTACTTCGTGGGCGCGATCAACCGGGTCGGGGTCGAGGACCTGGGCGACAACGACTTCTACGGGACCTCCTACTTCGTCGACCCGGAGGCCCAGTTCGTCGGCGAGGTGGCGAGCGACAAGGAGACCGAACTCGTCGTCCGGGACCTGGACCTGGCCAAGCTGCGCGAGGTCCGCGACCGCTGGCAGTTCTTCCGCGACCGCCGACCCGACGCGTACGCCCCGATCACCGCTCCGTAACCGGCCTGTACGTCCGCCGGTCCGGTGCACGGGGCCCGACCGGCGGCACCGACCGACCTGCACCACACCAGTGTTGAACACGGCAGGAGAGCGAGAATGAGCAGCCGTACCGTCATCCGCGGTGGTCTCGTCATCACCGCGTCCGACGAGATCCACGCCGACGTCCTGATCGAGGACGGCCGCATCGCCGCCCTCGCCGCCTCCGGCACCCCGGCCGCCGAGGCCTGGGCGGCCGAGCGGACGATGGACGCCACCGGGAAGTACGTCATCCCGGGCGGGGTCGACGTCCACACCCACATGGAGCTGCCGTTCGGCGGCACCTTCGCCTCCGACACCTTCGAGACCGGCACCCGGGCGGCCGCCTGGGGCGGCACGACGACGATCGTCGACTTCGCCGTGCAGAGCGTCGGCCACACCCTGCGCGAGGGCCTCGACGCCTGGCACGCCAAGGCCGAGGGCAACTGCGCGATCGACTACGGCTTCCACATGATCGTCTCCGACGTCAACCAGGAGACGCTGAAGGAGATGGACCTGCTGGTCGAGGAGGGCGTGACCTCCTTCAAGCAGTTCATGGCCTATCCCGGCGTCTTCTACAGCGACGACGGCCAGATCCTGCGCGCCATGCAGCGTTCCGCCGAGAACGGCGGCCTGATCATGATGCACGCGGAGAACGGCATCGCGATCGACGTCCTGGTGGAGCAGGCGCTCGCCCGCGGCGAGACCGACCCGCGCTACCACGGCGAGGTCCGCAAGGCGCTCCTCGAGGCCGAGGCCACCCACCGCGCCATCAAGCTCGCACAGGTCGCGGGGGCTCCGCTGTACGTCGTGCACGTCTCGGCGATGGAGGCGGTCGCCGAGCTGGCCAGGGCGCGCGACGAGGGGCTGAACGTCTTCGGCGAGACGTGCCCGCAGTACCTGTTCCTGTCGACGGACAATCTGGCCGAGCCCGACTTCGAGGGCTCGAAGTACGTGTGCAGCACGCCCCTTCGCCCCAAGGAGCACCAGGCCCAGCTGTGGAAGGGCCTGCGGACGAACGATCTGCAGGTCGTCTCCACCGACCACTGCCCCTTCTGCTTCGTCGGCCAGAAGGAGCTCGGCCGGGGCGACTTCTCGAAGATCCCCAACGGCCTGCCGGGCGTCGAGAACCGTATGGACCTGCTCCACCAGGCCGTCGTCGACGGGCACATCTCCCGCCGCCGCTGGATCGAGATCGCCTGCGCCACCCCGGCCCGGACGTTCGGCATGTACCCGAAGAAGGGCACGATCGCCCCGGGCGCCGACGCCGACGTCGTCATCTACGACCCGCACGCCGAGCAGACCGTGTCCGCCGAGACGCACCACATGAACGTCGACTACTCGGCGTACGAGGGCAAGCGCATCACCGGCCGCGTAGAGACGGTCCTCTCGCGCGGCGAACCCGTCATCACCGAGCGGGAGTACACCGGGCGCGCGGGTCACGGCGTCTACACCCCGCGGTCCACCTGTCAGTACCTCAACTAGGAGAGGCGCACATGGACTTCGGACTCGTCCTGCAGACCGACCCGCCGGCCTCGAAGGTCGTCAGCCTGATGAAGCGCGCGGAGCGCAACGGCTTCACGTACGGCTGGACCTTCGACTCCGCCGTGCTCTGGCAGGAACCGTTCGTGATCTACAGTCAGATTCTGTCGAACACGACCAAGTTGAAGGTCGGCCCGATGGTCACCAACCCGGGCACCCGCACCTGGGAGGTCACCGCCTCCACGTTCGCCACCCTCAACGACATGTTCGGCAACCGTACGGTGTGCGGCATCGGCCGCGGCGACTCCGCGATGCGCGTCGCCGGCCGCAAGCCCAACACCCTGGCCCGCATCAGCGAGGCCATGAAGGTCATCCGGGCGCTGGGCCGGGGCGACGAGGCCGACCTCGGCGGCGGTACGGTCGTCCGGTTCCCGTGGATCAAGGCGGACGCCGAACTCCCCGTGTGGATGGCGGCGTACGGCCCCAAGGCCCTGAAGATGACGGGCGAGGAGGCCGACGGGTTCATCCTCCAGCTCGCGGACCTGTACCTCACCGAGTACATGGTCAAGGCCGTGAAGGACGCTGCCGTCGCCGCCGGCCGCGACCCGTCCGAGGTGAAGATCTGCGTCGCCGCCCCGGCGTACGTCACGGAGGACGACTCGCCCGAGGCGCTGGCCCACGCGCGTGAGCAGTGCCGGTGGTTCGGCGGCATGGTCGGCAACCATGTGGCCGACCTGGTGGCCAAGTACGGCGAGCACTCCGCCGCCGTACCCGAGGAACTCACCGACTACATCAAGGCCCGCGAGGGGTACGACTACTCCCACCACGGGCGCGCCGACAACCCCGACACCGCGTTCGTGCCCGACGAGATCGTCGACCGGTTCTGCGTCATCGGCCCGGTCGAGAAGCACATCGAGAAGCTGAACGCGCTGCGCGAACTGGGCGTCGACCAGTTCGCCGTGTACGACATGCACGACGCGCAGGAAAGGGTCATCGACGCGTACGGCACACAGGTGATCCCGGCCCTCAACGGCTGACCCCTCCCACGTCCCCCTCCTCCCCACCCCCCACTCCTGTTCTCCCCTCCCCACCTCCCCGGGGAGGGGACCGGAGCCCGCACGGCCTTTCCGGATCCGCCCCTCATTGATTGGCCTGCCCATGACCGACACCGCTCCCACGGCCACACCGCCGTCCACTCAAGTCACCCTCGCCGACGGCCGGGTGGAGATAGCCCCCGGTTCGCCGCAGCCCAGCGGCACGTACGCCAACGAGGACCTGCTTCCGGTCCCCGTGGAGAAGCGCACCTGGACCACGTACAACTTCTCCGCGCTGTGGGTCGGCATGGCCCACAACACGGCCTCGTGGACGCTGGCTTCCGGTCTGATCGCCGTCGGCATGGACTGGAAGCAGGCGGTGCTCACCATCGCCCTGGCCAACGTGATCGTGCTGATCCCGATGCTGCTCACCGGGCACGCGGGCCCCAAGTACGGCATCCCCTTCCCGGTCTTCGCCCGCGCCTCCTTCGGTGTCCGCGGCGCCAACCTGCCCGCCGTCGTACGGGCGTTGGTGGCGTGCGGCTGGTTCGGCATCCAGACCTGGATCGGCGGCGAGGCGATCTACTTCCTCGCCGGGAAGCTCATCGGCAACGGCTGGACCGACGCCGGCAAGATCGGCGGCTACGCCTGGACGATGTGGCTGTCGTTCGCGATCTTCTGGGCGCTCCAGGTCGCCATCATCTACCGGGGCATGGAGACGATCCGCCGCTTCGAGAACTGGGCGGCGCCCTTCGTGATCGTCGGTGCGTTCGTGATGCTGTGGTGGATGAGCAGCAAGGCCGGAGGTCTCGGCCCGCTGTTCGACCAGCCCTCCAAGCTGGGCTGGGGCGGCGACTTCTGGAAGCTGTTCTGGCCCTCCCTCATGGGCATGATCGGCTTCTGGTCGACCCTGTCGCTGAACATCCCGGACTTCACCCGGTACGGCAGGAGCCAGAAGGCCCAGACCTGGGGCCAGGCGATGGGCCTGCCGACCACGATGACCCTGTTCGCGTTCCTGTCGGTGCTGGTCACCTCCGGTTCGCAGGCCGTGTACGGAGAGCCGGTCTGGGACCCGGTACAGCTGGCCGCCAAGACGGACAACGTGGTCGGCCTGCTCTACGCGCTGGTGACCGTGCTGGTGGCGACCCTGTCCGTGAACATCGCGGCCAACCTGGTCTCGCCGGCCTTCGACTTCTCCAACATCGCGCCCCGGAAGATCAGTTTCCGTGCCGGTGCGCTCGCGACCTGTGTCATCGGTGTGCTGATCTTCCCGTGGAAGCTGTATTCCGACCCGCAGGGCTACATCTTCACCTGGCTCGGCCTGGTCGGCGGTCTGCTCGGCACGGTGGCCGGCATCCTCATCGCCGACTACTGGATCCTGCGCCGCTCGAAGCTCGACCTGACCGATCTGTACCGCACGGGCGGCCGCTACTGGTACGAGGGCGGCTGGAACTGGCGGGCCGTCGTGGCCTTCGCGGCCGGCGGTGTCCTCGCGGTGGGCGGCGCGAGCTTCAAGCCGCTGATCGACGGGCGGCCCGTTCCGGCGCTGGCGTCCCTCGCCGACTACGGCTGGGCGGTGGGCCTGGGCACCTCGATGGTGGTGTACCTGGCGCTGATGCTGCTGCGGGGCAGGGAGAAGGCCGCGGCCTGACAGCGCTCGGGGGAGGGCGGCCGGTCTTCCGGCCGCCCTCCTCTCAGACCTTCTGGCCGTTCTGCAGGGCGGCCACCGCGTCCTTGGCCGCCTTGATGGCGCCCTTGTTGATCTCGTCCGTGCTGGGCGCCTTCTTCGTCTCGAAGTCGCTGCCGTTGTAGGTGAGGACCACCAGCGCGTTGGACGCCCGGACGACCACCACGCCCTCGCGCGTCTGCTGCTTGTCCTCCGTGGTGAGGTTCACCACGGAGTAGGCGGAGTCGCCGAGGCCCGGAACGGCCCCGCCGCCGCTCTTCTCCGCAAGATGCTCCTTGTAGGAGGTTTGTGCCGCTTCATCCGATTCCGTGATCTCGAAGGACACGTCGAGCCAGCGGTAGTCGTACCCCTTGAGCGCGTTCCAGGAGCAGGTGCGCCGCACCTTCGTGTCCGTCGACGCGATCTCCTTGCCGGCCGTCTTGGCGCCCGGTACGAGGGACTTGATCGTCGCGGCGGTCACACTCGTGCAGGGCGCAGGGGCGGCCGCGTACGTCTTCGATGCCGCCGTGTCCGAAGGGGCCTCGGTCGACTGGGTCTTGCTCTTCCCGGTCGACTCGTGGTCGGCGGTCGGTGCCGCGGCGAGCGGGCCGGACGAGAGGGCCCAGCCCATGCAGGCGAGCACGACGACTGGGGACAGGCGCGCGGTCAGGGCGAGCGGCAGAGGAAGGGAACGCAACGGCTCACTTTTCGTGGGGGACGGGGCGGAGCGAGTCCACACTGCGGACGGGACGCCAGTGTCACATGACTCCCTGTGGCGCGGAAGCAAGAACTCGCAGCGTGCCCGTACGGTCACAGTCGCGCGCCGTTGACGCGCCGTGTGCCCGGTTATGTCTTTGTGCCGGTGCGGTGTTGCGCACCTGCCGGATCCGGGTGCACTCCACCTCGGAGTTCTGACGCGATCCGTACGATCACGGGGTCGCCGTCACGCAGTGAGGAGTCACCCGTGTTCACCACCCGCCCCACCCTCCAGGGCACTTTCGGCATGGTCTCCTCCACGCACTGGCTGGCCTCGCAGTCGGCGATGGCCGTGCTGGAGGACGGGGGCAACGCCTATGACGCGGCCGTGGCGGGAGCGTTCGTCCTGCACGTCGTCGAGCCGCATCTCAACGGGCCCGCCGGGGAGGTGCCGATCCTGCTCGCGCCGGCCGGCGGGGAGGTGCGGGTGCTGTGCGGGCAGGGTGTGGCGCCGGCGGGGGCCACGGTCGCGCACTACCGGGGGCTGGGGCTGGATCTCGTGCCCGGGACGGGACCTCTCGCCGCCGCCGTCCCCGGCGCCTTCGACGCCTGGATGCTCCTGCTCCGCGACCACGGCACCAAGCCCCTCGCCGACGTCCTGAAGTACGCCATCGGGTACGCCGGGCACGGGCACGCGCCCGTGGACAACGTCGGCGCGACCGTCGAGAGCGTGCGGGAGCTGTTCGAGACGGAGTGGACTTCGTCGGCGGCGGTGTACCTGCCGGGCGGGAAGGCACCACGGCCCGGTGAACTGTTCCGCAATCCCGCCCTCGCCGGCACCTGGAGGCGGCTGCTCGCCGAGGTCGAGGGAGCCGGCGCCCGCGAGGCGCAGATCGAGGCCGCGCGGGAGGTGTGGCGGGCCGGGTTCGTCGCCGAGGCGCTGGTACGTCAGGCCCGGCGGCCCACCCTGGACACCAGCGGCGAGCGCCACACCGGCACGCTCACGGCCGCCGACCTCGCCGGCTGGTCCGCGACCTACGAGGCGCCGGTGACCTACGACTGGAACGGCTGGACCGTGTGCAAGGCGGGCCCCTGGAGCCAGGGCCCGGCCTTCCTCCAGCAGCTCGCCCTGCTTCCGCCCGAGCTGCCCGCCCACGGCTGCGCCGAGTACGTCCACCTGCTGGTCGAGGGCTGCAAGCTCGCCATGGCCGACCGGGAGGCCTGGTACGGCGACGCGGCGGACGTGCCCCTCGGTGAGCTGCTGTCGGGGGACTACAACGCGGCCCGGCGCGCGCTGGTCGGGGACAAGGCCTCGTACGAGCTGCGGCCCGGCAGCCCCGGCGGGCGCACCCCGCGGCTCAGCGCGCACGCGCACGTGGTCGTGCGGGACGAGCCGGGGTTCAGCGCCATGGGCGCCGGCGAGCCGACCGTCGCCGCCGACGGCGGCACCCGCGGCGACACCTGCCACCTCGACGTCGTCGACCGCTGGGGCAACATGGTCGCCGCCACGCCCAGCGGCGGCTGGCTGCAGTCCAACCCGGTCGTGCCCGAACTGGGCTTCCCGCTCGGCACCCGGCTGCAGATGGCCTGGCTGGAGGAGGGCCTGCCCAACTCCCTGACGCCGGGCCGCAGGCCTCGCACCACCCTCACGCCCTCGATCGCCCTGCGCGACGGGATGCCCGTCATGGCGTTCGGCACGCCCGGCGGGGACCAGCAGGACCAGTGGCAGCTGCACTTCTTCCTGGCCGTCGCCCTGCGCGACCGGATCCGCGGTGGCCTCGACCTCCAGGGCGCGATCGACGCCCCGAACTGGCACAACGACGGCTTCCCGGGCTCCTTCCACCCGCGCGGCATGCGCCCGGGCAGCGTCACCGTGGAGGCCCGCACGGACGCGGAGGTGGTGGCGGAGCTGCGGCGGCGCGGGCACGACGTGACCGTCGGCGACGCCTGGTCGGAGGGGCGGCTGTGCGTGGTTGCGCGGGACCCGGCGACCGGGATCCTGTCGGCGGCCGCGAACCCGCGGGGGATGCAGGGGTACGCGGTGGGCAGGTGATCCCGGCCCGGTGATCCCGGGACCGGGAGTTCATGCCGATTCCACCCCGTGTGCACCGGGCGGGCGGGGATTGTCAGTGGCGCGTGCTCTCATGGAGGCATGATCGAAGAAACGGAAACCATCGACGAGTTTCTCGCCCGCCACTCGGCCGACGTGGAGGATGCGGTCCGCAAGGCGGCCGCGGCCGAGATCATGCCCCGCTTCCGCCGGCTCGCCGAGCACGAGGTCGATCAGAAGAACGGCCCGCACGACCTGGTGACGGACGCCGACCGGCTGGCGGAGCGCTTCCTCACCGACACGCTCGGCGCCCTCCTGCCCGGCTCCGTCGTGGTGGGCGAGGAAGCGGTGCACGCCAACCCCGCGACATACGAGGCGATACGCGGCGACGCACCCGTCTGGATCGTCGATCCGGTCGACGGGACACGGCAGTTCGTACGCGGCGAGGAGGGGTTCTGCACGATGGTCGCACTCGCCCGGCACGGAGTCCTGCTCGCCTCGTGGATCTACGCGCCCGCACGCGACCAACTTGCCACGGCCGTACGGGGCGGCGGCGCGTTCCTCGACGGAGAGCGGCTGTTCGCCGGTCCGCCCGCCCCCGGCCGCGACCTCGAAATCGCCACCTCCCACCCGGACTACACGACCGAGGAGCAGAAGCGCGCGCTGCTCGGCCTGTGGACCGACGGCGTCACACCTCGCGCCTGCGGTTCGGCGGGCCTTGAGTATCTCGCCGTCGCCCGGGGCGAGTTGGACGCCACGACGTTCTCCTGGGAGGCAGCCTGGGACCACGCCGCGGGTCTGCTGCTGGTCGAGGAGGCGGGCGGCGCCCATCTCACCGTCACCGGCGAGCCGTTCCGCATCACCGGCGGCAACGCCCTGCCGTTCACGACGGCACGGGACGCGGCCACGGCGCGCCGGGTGGCGGGGCTGCTGTCGGACGTGGCCTGATTTCGGGGGGTGCCCGGGCCACGTGCGGAAACGGATCCGGGAGCGCGAATCCGCGGCACCCGCCGGACTCCGCCCACGTCCGGACGCCGTCAGTGCCCCGGCATATCCTGATCCTCTGGCCATCGGCTGACGAAGGGGTCCGAAGGTGCCGTCGATGCTCGATGCGTGCGTGGTGGGTGCGGGGCCGAACGGACTGACCGCTGCTGTGGAGCTGGCCCGCCGCGGCTTCGCCGTGGCCCTCTTCGAGGCGCGTGACACGGTGGGCGGGGGAGCCCGCACCGAGGAGCTCACCCTGCCCGGCTTCCGCCACGACCCGTGCTCCGCGGCGCATCCGCTCGGCATCAACTCCCCGGCGTTCCGGGCCCTGCCCCTCGAGCGCTACGGCCTCGAATGGCTGCACGCCGAGCTGCCCATGGCGCACCCCTTCACCGACGGCACCGCCGCCGTGCTGTCCCGCTCGGTCGCCGAGACGGCCGCCTCCTTCGGGCCGCGCGACGCGGGGGCGTACCGGAGACTGGTCGAGCCTTTCCTGCCCAGGTGGGACACCCTGGCCCGCGACTTCATGTCCCTGCCGCGCACCGCGCTGCCCCGGGACCCGGTCACCCTCGCCCGTTTCGGTCTGGTCGGGCTGCCCCCGTCGACCTGGCTGACCCGCCGCTTCCGCGACGAGCGGGCCAAGACCCTCTTCGCAGGCCTCGTCGCCCATGTCATGGCCCCGCTCAGCGGGCTCGCCACCGGCGCCATCGGCCTGGTCTTCGCCCTCGCCGCCCATGCCCGCGGCTGGCCCGTGGCCCGCGGCGGCTCCCAAGCCATCTCGGACGCCCTCGCCGCCCACCTGAAGGACCTCGGCGGCACCATCCACACCGACTACGAGGTCAAGCGCCTCGACGACCTGCCGCCCGCCCGCGCCTACGTCTTCGACACCTCACCCACCGCCCTGGCCCGCATCGCCGGCTTCGGCCGCTACTACGAGGGCTTCCGGTACGGCCCCGGTGTCTTCAAGGTCGACTACGCGCTGGACGGCCCCGTCCCGTGGACGGCGAAGGAGGCGCGCACCGCGGGCACCGTGCAGATCGGCGCGAGCAGCGCGGAGATCGACGCGGCCCTGCGCGCGGTATCCCGGGAGGGCCGTGCGCCAGACCGGCCGTTCATGATCACCGTGCAGCCCAGCCTCGTCGACCCGACCCGTGCCCCGGCCGGCAAGCACGTCTTCTGGGCGTACGGCCATGTGCCGCACGGCTGGACCGGAGACCTCACGGACGCCATCGAGCGCCAACTGGAGCGTTTCGCCCCGGGGTTCCGCGACCGCGTCCTCGCCCGCGCCACCGCGGGACCGCCCGAACTCGCCGCCCGCAACGCCAACTACGTCGGCGGCGACATCTCCTCCGGCGCGGTGGCCGGCCTGCAGACCCTGCTGCGCCCCAGACTTTCCCTGTTCCCCTACAGCACCCCGCACCCGGCCGTCTTCATCTGCTCGTCGGCCACCCCGCCGGGACCCGGCGTGCACGGGATGTCGGGGCACAACGCGGCCAAAGCGGTGTGGAGGCGGCTGCGGCAGCAGCCCTGAGCCGACTCAAATCACCTACCTCTACTCCTGGTTGGCGCTTTCCGGTAAGGAAAACCAGTGTCGTCTATGTCACTTCGCTTACCTGGGAGTAGATGACTGAATGTTCAAGTGCCGCGAGTAAGGTGCGGCCATGAAAGATCGGAAAGCGGTATTCCGCTTCGGATCCCGGTCTGCCGTGCGCCTCGCCGACGGCAACTCCATCCGGCGCGGGGGAGCGTGAGCATGCGCTTCCTGCATCCGGACGGCACCACCGTCCACCTCGGCTACTGCAGCAACGTCCACCAGGCGGAGAGCCTCCAGGGCGTGATCGCCCAACTCGCCGACCACGCCGAGCCGGTACGCGAGCACCTCGAGGTCGACCGGCTCGGCATCGGGCTGTGGCTGGCCCGGGACGTCGTCACCGAACTCGTCGCCGACGAGGGCGCGTTGGCACGGCTCAAGGCCGAACTGCGCACGCGCGGCCTGGAGACCGTCACCCTCAACGCCTTCCCGTACACCGGCTTCCACCGCGAGGTCGTCAAGAAGGACGTGTACGAGCCCGACTGGGCCGACCAGGAGCGGCTGGAGTACACCCTCGAGTGCGCCCGGGTCCTCGCCGCCCTGCTCCCCGATGACATCGACCGGGGAAGCGTCTCCACGCTGCCGCTGGCCTGGCGGACCCCGTGGCCCCGGGCGAGCGCCGAGGACGCCCGCCGCGCCCTGGACCGGCTGGCCACCGGCCTCGACGCCCTGGAGGCGTGGACGGGCCGGCGTATCCGGGTCGGCTTCGAACCCGAACCCGGCTGTGTCGTCGAGACGACCGCCCAAGCGGTACGCGAACTCGGCGGCCTCGACCCCGACCGGCTCGGCGTCTGCCTCGACGCCTGTCATCTCGCCGTCCAGTTCGAGCACCCCGCGGCGGCCCTGCGGCGGCTCGCGGACGCCGGTATGCCCGTGGTCAAGCTCCAGGCGTCCTGCGCCGTCGAGGCCCTGGATCCGGCGGACCCGGTCGCCCGCACGGCCCTGCGGCGGCTCGCCGAACCGCGGTTCCTGCACCAGACGCGCACGGTGACCGCCAACGCGGTCCTGGGGGTCGACGACCTGCCGGACGCCCTGGACGGCGGACTGCCGGACGACAGCGGCCCGTGGCGCGTCCACTTCCACGCCCCGCTGCACACCGAACCCGAACCACCCCTCAGCACCACCGCCGACCACCTGTGCCAGGTTCTGGAGGGACTGCTCGGCGGGCCCTCGGCCGACTGCGACCACATCGAGGTCGAGACCTACACCTGGTCCGTCCTCCCCGAACCGCCCGCCGACCTGGCCGGCGGCATCGCGGCCGAACTCGCCTGGGCCCGCGACCGGTTGACCGGACTCGGCCTCAAGGAGGACCTCTTGTGACCGATCCCGTCGAGCAGCCCCCGCAGTAGTGACGACCTGCTTGGCGTGATCAGGGCTGGTATAGAGGCAGACATGACCACCATCACGCTCGTTCAGGGTGACATCACACGCGAGAGCGTCGACGCGATCGTCAACGCGGCGAACTCCTCCCTTCTCGGCGGGGGAGGAGTCGACGGCGCGATCCACCGCCGCGGCGGTCCCGCGATCCTGGACGACTGCCGCAAACTCCGTGCCTCCCGGTACGGCAAGGGTCTGCCCACAGGGCAGGCGGTCGCCACGACCGCGGGGGAGCTGGACGCACGCTGGGTGATCCACACGGTGGGTCCGGTCTGGTCCGCCGCCGAGGACCGCTCGGACCTGCTGGCCTCCTGCTACCGGGAGTCGCTGCGAGTGGCCGACGAACTGGGGGCGAAGACGGTCGCGTTCCCGGCGATCTCCACCGGGATCTACGGCTGGCCGATCGACGACGGCGCCCGAATCGCGGTGGAGACGGTACGGGCGGCGGACACGGCGGTCGACGAGGTGAGGTTCGTCCTGTTCGACGAGCGGGCGTACGGGGCGTTCGCGGGACAGGTCGGTTGACGGCGGTCGTCCGGCCGGTCTCAGCCGTTGACGTCGAAGGCCAGCGCGGCGAGAAACGCCAGCCAACCGGCCATCCCCGCACCGCAGCAGCCGTACGTGGCGCGCCGCAGCCACCGTGGCCGCCGTTCGGGGTCCGGCCACACCAGTTGATGGGCGACCAGCAGCAGCCCCAGCCCTGAGCCGCACAGGCCGAGGAGCGCCACCGTGCCCGGCAGCCACATGCCGCTGCCGAACATCCACGCCTTGCCGTCCAGGTAGCGCACCGCCACCGAGGTCGGCCGGTCCCCCTCGCACCACCAGGGACGGTCCGGCCGGTCGCCGTAGCACCGGCTCCCCGGCCGCGGAGGGACGTACGCATCGCCGCGCCCGCCCTTGAGCGTGACGTCCTCGATCTCCGGTCCGCCGTCGTCCGGGTGGAAGGTGCCGGAGCACCAGTACGTCCGGACGGTGTCACGGTCGGACGTCACCGACTCGACGTCCACGCACTCCTCGACCGCGAGCCGGCCCGGAGTGCCCACCCACCCGGCACCGGCGAGGACCCTCGCACCGAACACCACCGCCATGTACAGCCCGCCGACGGCGATCGACAACCCGATGTAGGCGAGAACGCCCCGGACCGCCACGGAGGGCCGGTCGACCGTGGCAGGGGATCCCCCGTCCTCTGTTGCCATCACGCCTCCTCGAACCTCTTTTCGAGTGAGCGTCCCATCGGTGTCCGGTGCAGGCATCGGTGGAATTACGCAATCGACCACGTAGGCACTGTTACGTCCCTCACATGCCGGGGCGTCCCGCCCCGCGAAGCCCCCGCTCACACCACCCACCCCCACCCTGTGCGCGCCGCTTAACTCCCCATGATCGGCCGAGGAGACATCGGCGTAATGAGCCGTTCGTACCGTGATGACGTATCGAACCAGGCCCGAGCACGAGAAAGGGGGCGCCCGTGGCCGCACCGGACTCGCGGACCGACGGCACGTCCACGGTGCGGACGGTCTGCTCGTACTGCGGTGTGGGCTGCGGCATGGTCCTCGACATCGGCATGGGCCCCGACGGCCGCCGTACGGTCCTGAAGGCGTCCGGCGACAAGGAGCACCCCGCGAACTTCGGCCGGCTGTGCACCAAGGGCGCCACCACCGCCGACATGCTCAGCGCACCGGGACGGCTGACCACGGCCCTGGTCCGGGCGGACCGGGGCGAGGAGCCCGAGCCCGCGCCGGTGGACGCCGCGATCGCCGAGACGGCCCGGCGGCTGCGCGCGATCGTCGACGAGCACGGGCCCGACGCGGTCGCCCTCTACGTCTCCGGCCAGATGAGCCTCGAGGCGCAGTACCTGGCGAACAAGCTGGCCAAGGGCTTCCTGCGGACCAACCAGATCGAGTCGAACTCCCGGCTGTGCATGGCCAGCGCCGGCACCGGTTACAAACTGAGCCTCGGCGCGGACGGGCCGCCCGGCTCCTACCAGGACTTCGACAGGGCCGACCTCTTCCTCGTCATCGGCTCGAACATGGCCGACTGCCACCCCATCCTCTACCTGCGGATGATGGAGCGCGTGAAGTCGGCGGGGGCGAAGCTGATCGTCGTGGACCCCCGCCGCACCGCCACGGCAGCGAAGGCCGATCTGTTCCTGCAGGTCAAGCCCGGTACCGACCTCGCTCTGCTGAACGGCCTGCTCCACCTCCTGCACGACGACGGCCACACCGACCCCGACTTCATCGCCGCCCACACCGAGGGCTGGGAGGCGATGCCGGAGTTCCTCGCCGACTACCCGCCCGCCGCCGTCGCGGAGATCACCGGCATCCCGGAGGACGACCTGCGCGAGGCGGCCCGGCTGATCGGCGAGGCGGGGGAGTGGACCAGCTGCTGGACGATGGGCCTGAACCAGTCCACGCACGGCACCTGGAACACCAACGCCCTGGTCAACCTGCATCTCGCGACCGGCGCGATCTGCCGGCCCGGCAGCGGCCCCTTCTCCCTCACCGGGCAGCCCAACGCCATGGGCGGCCGGGAAATGGGCTACATGGGGCCCGGGCTCCCGGGCCAGCGGTCCGTCCTCGTCGAGGACGAGCGCGCCTTCGTCGAGGAGCTGTGGGAGCTGCCCCCGGGAACCGTCCGCGCCGACGGCGTCGGCAAGGGCACCATCGAGATGTTCCAGAAGATGGCCGACGGCGAGATCAAGGCCTGCTGGATCATCTGCACCAACCCGGTCGCCTCCGTCGCCAACCGCAAGACGGTCATCGAGGGCCTGGAGGCCGCCGAGCTCGTCGTCACGCAGGACGTGTTCGCCGACACCGAGACCAACGCGTACGCCGACATCGTCCTGCCCGGCGCCCTGTGGACCGAGACCGAGGGCGTCTTCATCAACAGCGAGCGCAACCTCACCCTCGCCCGGCCCGCCGCCGACCCGCCCGGCGAGGCGATGGCCGACTGGCGGATCATCGCCGCGGTCGCCCGCGAGATGGGGTACGAGAAGGGCTTCTCGTACGACAGCGCCGAGCAGGTCTTCGAGGAGATCAAGCAGGCCTGGAACCCCAAGACCGGCTACGACCTGCGCGGCGTCACCTACGACCGGCTGCGCGACACGTCCGTGCAGTGGCCCGCGCCCACCGAGGACGGCCCCGACCGCAACCCCGTCCGGTACGTCCACGACGACGGCTCCCTCACCTTCCCCACCCCGAGCGGCCGCGCCGCCTTCCACGCCCGCCCGCACCTCCCGCCGGCCGAGATGCCGGACGACGACTACCCGTACGTCCTGAACACCGGCCGCCTTCAGCACCAGTGGCACACGCTGACCAAGACGGCGAAGGTGCCCAAACTGAACAAGCTCAACCCCGGCCCCTTCGTCGAGATCCACCCGCAGGACGCGGCCGGGCTGGGCCTCGCCGACGGCGACTCGGTGGAGGTCGCCTCGCGGCGCGGGCGCGCCGTGCTGCCCGCGGTCGTCACCGACCGGGTGCGTCCGGGATCCTGTTTCGCGCCGTTCCACTGGAACGACCTGTTCGGCGAGTACCTGAGCGTCAACGCGGTCACCAGCGACGCCGTCGACCCGCTGTCCTTCCAGCCCGAGCTGAAGGTGTGCGCGGTGTCGCTGACGAAGGTGTCCACCCCGGTGACGGTGCAGACACCGGTGAAGGAGCCGGCGCCCGACGCGACGGAGACGGCCCCTGCCGTCCTCACCCCGACCGTCGTCCTCCCCTCCGCCGCCGCCGTCTTCGGCCTCGAACCCGCCCCGCCCCCGGTCCTCACCGAGAGCGAACGGCATTACCTGGTCGGCTTCCTCGCCGGCATCCCGGCCGGCGCCCCCGGCGTACCCGTCCTCCCGCCGGACGCCCCCTTCAGTCCCGAGCACGCCCTGTGGGTGAACGGCACGCTCGCCGGGATGTACTCCCGGACCGCCACCGCATCGCAGCCCCAGCCCACGCTCCGCCGTCAGGTCGTGATCCTCTGGGCCTCGCAGACCGGCAACGCCGAGGATTTCGCGGCGGCCACCGCCGAGCGCCTCATCGCCGACGGACACGCCGCCTCCCTGGTGGCCATGGACGAGGCCGACCACATGGCCCTGCCCTCCGACGCCGACCTGCTGGTGATCACCAGCACGTTCGGCGACGGTGACGCCCCCGACAACGGCAGCGGCTTCTGGGACACCCTGGCCGCTCCCGACGCCGGGCGCCTGGAGGGGCGGCGCTACGCCGTCCTCGCCTTCGGGGACTCCTCGTACGACGACTTCTGCGGCCACGGCCGGCGGCTCGACCAGCGTCTCGACGAGCTGGGCGCGGTCCGGCTGGCCCCGCGCACGGACTGCGAACCGGACTACGAGACCGCCGCCCACGCCTGGCTCGACCACGTGGTCACCGCCCTCCGGAGCAGCCCCCCGGCGCCGGCCCCCGTCGTACCGAAGAAGACCAGGCGCCCCGCCCCCGTCACCGCCCGCCTGACCGGCAACCGCCTGCTCAGCCTGCCCGGTGCCGGCAAGGAGGTGCGCCGCTTCACCTTCGACACCCGCGACAGCGAGACGCCCCTCGTCTACGAGGCGGGCGACGCCCTCGGGGTGCGCCCGCTCAACTCCACGGGCCTCGTGGCGGAGTGGCTGACCGTCACCGGCCTGGACGCACAGACGTCCGTGCAGGTCGACGGCGTCGGGGAGGTGGCCCTCGGCGACGCCCTGCTGCGGCACCTGGACATCACCCGCATCGGCCCCGACCTGCTGCGCTTCGTCGCCGAACGCGCCCGCGACCCTCGTGAGCTGCGGAAGCTGCTGCGGCCGGACAACAAGGGCGAGCTGGCACGGTGGTCGTGGGGACGGCAGGCCGTGGACGTCGTGGCCGAGTTCGGGGTGCGGGCCGAGGCACAGGAATGGGCCGGTGTGCTGGGCCGCATGCAGCCCCGCCTGTACTCCATATCGTCCAGCCCGCTGACCGACCCGCACCTGGTCTCGCTGACGGTCTCCGTCGTCCGGTACGAGAACCTGGCCGGCCGCCCCCGGCAGGGCGTCTGCTCGCCCTTCCTCGCCGACGCCGAACCCGGCACCGAGGTACCGGTCCACGTCCAGCACTCGCCGCACTTCCGCCCGCCCGCCGACCCGGCCACCCCCACGGTGATGGTCGGCCCCGGCACCGGCGTCGCGCCCTTCCTCGGCTTCCTCGAGGAGCGGCGCGCCCGCGGACACCGTGCGCCCAACTGGCTGTTCTTCGGGGAGCAGCACCGCGCCACCGACTTCTACTACCAGGACGAGCTCGCCGCCTTCCTCGACGACGGCACCCTCACCCGCCTGGACACCGCGTTCTCCCGCGACCAGCGCGCCAAGGTGTACGTCCAGGACCGCATGCGCGAACACGGCCCGCTCCTTTGGTCCTGGCTCCAGGACGGCGCCCACTTCTACGTCTGCGGCGACGCCTCCCGGATGGCCAAGGACGTCGACCAGGCCCTCAAGGACATCGCCACCGTCCACGGCGGCCTGGGCGAGACCGAGGCGGCGGCGTACGTGAAGCAGCTCGCCACCGAGAAGCGGTACGTGCGCGACGTCTACTGACCGGCCGCCGGGTCCTGTCCCCCCCCCGCCTGGCCTCATCGGCTGTTCTCAGCCAGACGGCCCATCAAGAACGCACACATTACGACAGGATCATTGATTGGTTTGTGTTCGGGTCTTAGGGTGAGCCCGGCTCAGCAGCAACGCCACCACCGCTGGTCGTGATCTGACTCGACATCAACTTCCACCCCAAACCGGGAGGTTGAGCGCGTGACACCCCTGGACCACTGGAACCGCCCCGACCGAGCACCCGTCAGTCGTCGCCGTCTCCTGGAGGGGGGAGCCGCGGTCCTGGGCGCGCTCGCCCTCGGCACCCCCGCCCCGGCCAAGGCGCACGCGGCCGAGGAAACCCCCGAGTGGAACGGCCGCATCGACGTCTTCCGGCTGGGAACCGAGCCCCCGCACACCACGCTCATGCCGTACGCGACCGTCGCCCAGGCCCTCGCCGCCGACCGCACACGCTCGCCGTACCGGCTGAGCCTCGACGGGAAGTGGAAGTTCGCCCACGCCGACCGCCCCGACGACCGGGACGCCGACTTCCACCGCACCGACCTCGACGACAGCGACTGGGACACCATCCCCGTCCCCTCCGTCTGGCAGCTGCACGGCCACGACTTCCCGATCTACGTCAACATCACGTACCCGTACTGGGGCCCCAACGGCCTCGGCGAGGAGCCGCAGCCCCCGTCCGCCCCGACCCGCTACAACCCCGTGGGCCAGTACAGGCGCACCTTCACCGTGCCCCGGGACTGGGCCGGGCGCCGCACGTTCCTGCACTTCGAGGGCGTCAAGTCCGCCCACTACGTGTGGATCAACGGCGAGCTGGTCGGCTACCACGAGGACTCGTTCACCCCCGCCGAGTACGACATCACCCCGCACCTCAGGCCGGGCACGAACCAGATCGCGGTGGAGGTGTACCGCTACTCCGACGGCGACTGGCTCGAGGACCAGGACATGATCCGGGTGAGCGGCATCTTCCGCTCGGTCCACCTCTACTCCACTCCGGCCGTTCACCTGCGCGACTTCAAGCTGGACACCCCCTTGAGCGACGACTGCACGGCCGCAGAGCTGTCGGTCACCGCGAGCGTGCGCGACTACGGCGGCTCCGGCGCCGGCCGCTACTCCGTCGAGACCCAGCTCTACGACGCCCGTGGACACGCGGTCTGGTCCCGCCCGCTGCAGCAGACCGTGGACCTCGGTGCCGGCGACGAGACGACCGTACAGGCGGCGAAGGCCGTTCCCGAGCCGAAGCTCTGGTCGGCCGAGCACCCGTACCTGTACACCGCCGTCCTGCGGCTGCGCGACCCGGCGGGCACGGTGATCGAGACCCTCTCGCACCGCGTCGGCGTGCGTGAGTTCGCGCTCAAGGACGGGTTGATGCGCATCAACGGCAAGCCCGTCTCCTTCCGCGGCACGAACCGGCACGAGATGCACCCCGACCGCGGCATGGCGCTCACCCGCGCGGACATGGTCGAGGACATCAGGATCATCAAGCGGATGAACATGAACAGTGTCCGCACCTCGCACTACCCGAACAACCCGCAGTGGCTGGAGCTCGCCGACCAGTACGGCCTGTACCTGGTCGACGAGACCAACCTCGAGACCCACGGCATCCGCGGCGAGTACCCCGGCAACCACGCCGACTGGACCAGGGCCTGCGTCGCCCGCGCCCAGAACATGGTCCACCGCGACAAGAACCACGCCTCGGTCGTCATCTGGTCGCTCGGCAACGAGGCGGGCGGCGGCAGCACGTTCGTCGCCATGCACGACTGGATCCGGTCGTACGACCCGACCCGCGTCATCCAGTACGAGGGCGACGACCGGCCGGCCATCAGCGACATCCGCTCCGAGATGTACGACAGCCCCTCGCGCGTCGAGGCCCGCGCGAAGGACACCGCCGACACCCGGCCGTACGTCATGATCGAGTACTCCCACGCGATGGGGAACTCGAACGGCAACTTCAAGAAGTACTGGGACATCGTCCGCCGCCACGACGTCCTCCAGGGCGGCTGGATCTGGGACTTCGTCGACCAGTCCCTGAGCTGGCCCACCCCGACGCGCAAACTGCTGACCGAGACCGGTCCCCGCGCGCTGAGGGGCGAGATCGTCGCCCCCAGCGGCACCATCGACCGCGCCGAGGGCGTCTTGGGCGCCACCCTCTTCGCCCGCGACGCGAGCCTCGACCTCACCGGCTCCCTGACGCTGGAGGCGTGGGTCACCCCGCACGTGACCGGTTACCACCAGCCGATCCTCGCCAAGGGGGACACCCAGTACGCCCTGAAACAGACGAACAAGACCCTCGAGTTCTTCATCCACGGCGGCGGCCAGTGGGTCTCCGCCGGCTGGGCGCTGCCGGACGGCTGGACCGGCACCGAGCACCACATCGCGGGTGTCTTCGACGCGGACGCGGGCACGCTGACCCTCTACGTCGACGGCACCGTCCGGGCCACCCGGACCACCACCCGGCGGCCGAGCAGCAACACCGCCCCCCTCGGGCTCGCCGTCGACGCCGACAACTTCACGCGGGAGTTCAGCGGCACCATCCGCCGGGCGCGCGTCTACGCCCGCGCCCTGAGCGCCGCCGAGCTGTCCTCCGACAGCCGGGGTCCGGGGGACGAGGGGGTGCGGTTCTGGTTCGACGCGGCCACCGTCGGGCTCGCCGAGAAGCGGCCCGGCGAGCGGACCTTCTTCGCGTACGGCGGCGACTGGGGCGACAACCCCAACGACGGGAACTTCGTCGCGGACGGCATCGTCACCGCCGACCGCGGCCACACCGGCAAGGCAGCCGAGATCAAGCGGGTCTACCAGGCCATCAACGCCACGGGCACCTCGGGCGCGGTGACCCTCACCAACGAGTACCTGTTCACCAACCTCCGCGAGTTCGACGCGAGTTGGTCCGTCGTCGCCGACGGCAAGGTCGTCCAGCGCGGACGGCTGACCCGGGACCAGCTGGACGTCGCGCCGCTGGCCGGCAAGGAGATCACCGTGCCGGTGCGGCTGCCGGCCTCCCCCGCGCCGGGCGCGGAGTACTTCCTGGAGCTGTCCTTCACCACCAAGGAGCCCACGAAGTGGGCGAAGGCCGGCTTCGAGGTGGCCAGGGCACAGCTCCCGCTCGACGCGGGCAGCCCGGCCGTGACGCCGGTACCGCTGGAGAGCGTCCCCGAGCTGACGTACGACGACAGCGACACCTCCGTGAGCGTCACCGGCGACGGCTTCTCCGTCACCGTCGACAAACGCAGCGGGACCATCACCTCGTACGAGGCCGGCGGCACCCGGCTGATCACCTCCGGGCCCGTGCCGAACTTCTGGCGTGCCCCCACCGACAACGACCGCGGAAACGGCCAGCACGTCCGCAACCAGACCTGGCGCGACGCGGGCGCGGGCCGCAAGGTGACCGGCGTCGGCGTGCGTGCCCTGCGCGACAGGGCCGTCGAGATCAAGGTGAGCGGCACGCTGCCGACGGCCACCGAGTCGACGTACACCACCACGTACACGGTCTTCGGCAACGGCGAGATCAAGGTCGACAACACGCTGCACCCCGGCGCCGCGAACCTGCCGTACATCCCCGAGGTCGGCACCCTGCTGTTCCTGCCGGGCCGGCTGGAGCGGCTGCACTACTACGGCCGCGGACCCGAGGAGAACTACTGGGACCGTCGCGACGGCACCGACGTGGGCCTGTACTCCGGGACCGTCTCCGGGCAGTGGACCCCCTACATCCGCCCGCAGGAGAACGGCAACAGGACCGACGTCCGCTGGGCGGCCCTCACCGGCCGCGACGGCACCGGTCTGCTCGTCTCCGGCGAGCCGCTGGTGGAGATCAACGCCTCGCACTTCACCCCGGAGGACCTGTCCGTCGGGGCACGCCACGACTACCAGCTCACGCCACGCGACGAGGTGGTCCTACGGGTGAACCACCGGCAGATGGGCGTCGGAGGCGACAACAGCTGGGGCGCGCACACCCACGACGAGTACAAGCTCTTCGCCGACCGGGACTACTCCTACACCTACCGGCTGCGCCCCCTGACCGACGTCGGCGAGGCGACGGCGGTGTCGCGGCGGCCCACGGCCGGGGAGTTCGCGGGATAGATCACACCGGCCGGTCCGTGATCGGTGTGGCGAGGAGCAAGACGGGGCGAAAGAATCCGTTGGGCAGCACTTCTGGCCAACGCTCTCAACCACACCGAAAAGGAACTTCCCATGGCCGAGCAGGACGAGCGTTTCGACGTCGTGGTCCTCGGCGCGGGCCCCGGCGGCTACGTCGCCGCGATCCGCGCCGCCCAGCTGGGCAAACGCGTCGCCGTCGTCGAGGAGAAGTACTGGGGCGGCGTCTGTCTGAACGTGGGCTGCATCCCCACGAAGGCCCTGCTGCGCAACGCCGAGCTGGCGCACATCTTCACCCGCGAGGCGAAGACCTTCGGCATCCGGGTCGACGGGCAGGTCTCCTTCGACTACGGCGAGGCGTTCCGGCGCAGCCGCAAGGTCGCCGACGGCCGGGTCAAGGGCGTCCACTACCTGATGAAGAAGAACAAGATCACTGAGTTCGACGGCCGGGGCACCTTCCTCGACCCGCACACCCTCCAGGTCGCCGGCTATGACGGCAACACCCGCACGATCGGCTTCGACCACTGCATCATCGCCACCGGCGCCACCCCGAAGCTGCTGCCCGGCACCCGCCGCACCTCGCGTGTGGTGACGTTCGAGGAGCAGATCCTCGCCGAGGACCTGCCGCAGTCGATCGTCATCGCGGGCGCCGGGGCCATCGGCATCGAGTTCGCGTACGTCCTGCACAACTACGGCGTGAAGGTGACGGTCGTGGAGTTCCTCGACCGCGCCGCCCCGCTGGAGGACGCCGAGGTGTCCGCCGAACTGGCCCGCCAGTACCGCAAGCTGGGCATCGACGTCCTCACCTCGACCCGGGTCGATGCCATCGACGAGTCCGGTCCGCAGGTCCGCGTCACGGTCACCGCCAAGGACGGCTCCCAGCAGGTCCTGGAGGCCGACAAGGTCCTCCAGGCGATCGGCTTCGCGCCCAACGTCACCGGCTACGGCCTGGAGAACACCGGCGTGCGCGTCACCGACCGCGGCGCCATCGACGTCGACGGCCGCTGCCGCACCTCCGTCCCGCACATCTTCGCCATCGGCGACGTCACCGCGAAGCTGATGCTCGCGCACGCGGCCGAGGCGATGGGCGTGGTCGCCGCCGAGACCATCGCCGACGCGGAGACCATGGAGCTCGACTACGTGATGATCCCGCGCGCCACCTACTGCCAGCCGCAGATCGCCAGCTTCGGCTACACCGAGGCACAGGCCCGCGAACTCGGCTACGACGTGAAGGTGGCGAAGTTCCCCTTCACGGCCAACGGCAAGGCGCACGGCCTCGGTGACGTGACCGGTTTCGTGAAGCTCATCAGCGACGCGAAGTACGGCGAGCTGATCGGCGGCCACATGATCGGCCCCGAGGTCACCGAGCTGCTGCCCGAGCTGACCCTGGCCCAGAAGTGGGACCTCACCGTCCACGAGGTGGCCCGCAACGTCCACGGCCATCCGACCCTCGGCGAGGCGATCCAGGAGGCGGTCCACGGCCTCGCCGGACACATGATCAACATGTGAGCTCGAGCGTATCGGGGCCGTTCACCCGGACGGCCCCGATACGCTCGCCGCCGCCGTACGGGCGGGATGTCCTTGAGTCCACCGGGCCGCACCGATGGACGAGGAGACCGCCATGCCGGACAGCGGTGCCTCCGGCACGGACGACGCCACGCGGACGGAGCTGGACCGACTGCGGGCACGTGTCGCGGAGCTGGAGGCGAAACGTGCTCCGCGGCATCGGGTGCGTTCCCTCGCCGCCCTCGTCCTCGTCGTCCTCGGCTGCCTGCTCGCCCCGCTGAGCGTCGTGGCCGCCTGGACCGCCGACACGGTGGGGGACACGGACCGCTACGTCGACACGATCGCGCCCCTCGCCGCCGACCGGAACGTGCGGGACGAGGCCGCGACCCGCGTCACGGACGCGGTGATGCGGCACCTGGACCTGCCCGCGCTCCTTGAGGGCGTCGCCCCCGCGCAGCGCCCCCTCGTCGACGAGGCCCTCGGCAGGCTCGGCGACTCCCTCGAAAGCGCCGTCCGCAGCTTCGTGTACGACAAGGCGCAGGCCGTCGTGTCGTCCGACGTCTTCCGGCAGATCTGGACCGAGGCCAACCGCAGGATCCACGCCGCCCTCAACGAGGCGCTGACCGGCCGCGGCTCGGTGCGGCTCGAGAACGACTCGGTGATCGTGAACCTCGGGCCCGTGGTGGAACAGGTCAAGCAGCGCCTCGTCGACGCCGGAATGACGGTGGCCGGGAAGATCCCGCGGGTCCACGCCGAACTGACCGTCCTCGAGTCGGACGACATCGGCAGGGTCAAGACGTACTTCCGCCTGCTGCAGCTCGCCGGATTCTGGCTGCCCGTGGTCGCGGTCCTGCTGGTCGCGGCGGGCGTCCTGCTCTCGGGCCACCGCCGGCGAACACTGATCGCCGCCTCGTTGTGCTTCGCCTTCACCACCCTGCTGCTGGGCGTGGCCCTCACGGTCTTCCGGGTGATGTACCTGGACACCCTCCCGCTCGGCGTCTCCGCACCCACCGCCGAGTCCGTCTACAACACGCTGACCCGGTTCCTGCGCACCAGCGTGCGGGTGGTGGTGGCCCTCGGCGCGGTGATCGCCGTGGCCGCCTGGCTGACCGGCCCGGGCCGCCGGGCCGCTCTCGTACGGCGGCTGTGGCACTCCGGCATCCACGCGGTCCGCGCGACCGCGGACCGGGCGGGGCTGCGAACCGGCCCCGTCGGCCCGTTCCTGCACCGCTTCCGCACCTGGATCACCTGGCTGCTGGTCGCGGCGGCGGTCCTGACGTACGTCCTGTGGCCGTACCCCACCGGCTGGGTGGTCATCGGCCTCGCGCTCACGCTCCTCTTCGCGCTGAGCGTCGTGGACTTCGTGGCGGAGGACGCGGCGGCAGGAACGCACACCAAGGGGGACACGGAAGGGACAACGGCATGAGCCATGACTCTCAGGGCGAGATAGGCACGGCATGGACGGCACCGCGCCGCACACCGGACCGGAGCGACGGCCGGGTGAGCGGCGGCGTGACCTTCGCAGGCGTCCTCCTGCTGTGCGGCGGCGTACTCGCCGTCCTCCAGGGCATCGCCGCGATCGCCGACGACGACGTCTACGCCCGCATCGGCACGTACGTCTACGAACTGGACCTCACCGGCTGGGGCTGGATCCACGTCATCCTCGGCGCGGTGGCCGCCGTCACCGGCGGCGGCCTGCTCAAGAACATGACCTGGGCCCGCCTCACCGGCATCTTCCTGGCCTCCCTCAGCCTGGTCGCCCAGTTCCTCTTCCTGCCGTACGCACCGTTCTGGGCGGTCGTGATGATGGCGATCGACGTGTGGGTGATCTGGGCACTGACCGTACGAGGGGAGAGGGCGACCTGAGCCGGGCGGGCACGCAATCCGCGGGCATGCCTGCGTTCGTCGCCCCGCCGGCCGCACGCGCCCACCGGCGCCTCACCAGCGCCGCCGAACCAAGCCCACCACCGGCCCCACAGCCAACAGCACGGCCAACACCCCATACCCATACGTCAACGTCAAAGCCGCAGCCACCCCGGCAACAACCAACGGCCCACCCGCATCCCCCAGCTCCCGCCCCAGCTCCGCCGCCCCCATCGTCTGCCCCAACCGCTCCCGAGGAGTCGCCGAGGCCAGCGCGGCGAAACCGAGCGGGGTGATCAGTCCCGTCCCGACCCCGATCAGCGCGGCGGCGACCAGCACCCCCACCGGCCCCGGCACCGTCGCACACCCCAGGCCGCCCGCAGCGACCAGCAGACCGCCCACAAGCCCCCCGCGCACACCGATCCGCCCCGCGTCCAACGCCCGCCCGGCCCACGGCTGGACCACCGCCGCACACCCCGCCAGCACCGACACCGCCGCCCCCGTCGCCACCGTCCCGAGCCCAGCCGCCGCCCCGGACACGGGCAGGAACCCCACGCCCACGGACAGCGCCGCGGTCGCCCCCGCAAGCGCACCCGTCGGCACCAGGAACGCCGGATCGGCGAGCCGCCGCGCCAGATCGAGCACGGTCTGCCGGGCACGCGGCAACGGCGGTACGACGGGCACGGCGACCAGTGCCCACACGGCAACCGCCGCCCCGACCACCGCAAGCACCCCGAACAGCAACCGCAGCCCACCCGCCCACACCAGCACCCCGCCCAGCAGCGGCCCCAGCGTGTAGCCGACGGACTTGTAGAAGCCGTAACTCCCGAACGCCCGCCCGTGGCCCGCCACCGGACTGAGCCGGGCCACCAGCGCGGACGCCGCAGGCGAGAACGCGGATGCCGCAGCGCCCTGGCCCAGTCGCGCGGCCCACAACCAGCCCGGGCTGCCCACGGCGGCGTACAGCGCGGACGCGGCGGCGAAGGCGACGAGGCCGCCGAGGAGCACCGGACGCGCTCCGACACGGTCGGCGACCGTCCCGAACACCGGCTTGAGCAGCACCTCGGCCCCGTCGTACAGCGCGAGCAGCCCGCCGAGGACGAGCAGCGAGGTCACCGCGTCCTCCGAGGCACCGCCCAGGTTCGCGGCGATGCCGTGCGCGCCGAACGCGGTGGTGAACCCGGCCGCGTACAGCGGCCACATCCGTGCCCTGCCCGGCGCCCTGCCCGGCGACGTCACCCCGACCGCCCGCGACGGACTGTTCCCTGCCCAGCTGCGCGGCCCTGACCCATGAGGCGCACCCTACCCACGACACACACGCAGATGAACGAGTCCCTGCACAGCCAAGGTTGATGTCGGATTCCCGCCAGCCACGTCCGGGCGGGTGTCCGATGCTGGACGCATGCAGAACGGGATGCACACCGATCGGGAACGCTGTGTACGCGCCGTCCAGTCCAAGGACGCACGCTTCGACGGATGGTTCTTCACGGCCGTCCTCACCACCCGCATCTACTGCCGGCCCAGCTGCCCGGTCGTGCCGCCGAAGCCCGAGAACATGACCTTCCACCCCAGCGCGGCCGCCTGCCAGCAGGCCGGTTTCCGGGCCTGCAAGCGCTGCCGACCGGACACCAGCCCCGGCTCCCCGGAGTGGAACCAGCGGGCCGACCTCGTGGCCCGCGCCATGCGGCTGATCGCCGACGGCGTGGTGGACCGTGAGGGCGTGCCCGGCCTGGCCGCCCGCCTGGGCTACAGCACCCGGCAGATCGAACGCCAGCTGCTCGCCGAGCTCGGCGCGGGTCCCCTCGCCCTCGCCCGCGCCCAGCGCGCCCAGACGGCCAGGCTCCTCATCGAGACGACCCCCCTCCCGATGGCGGAGATCGCCTTCGCCGCCGGCTTCTCCTCGATCCGCACTTTCAACGACACCGTGCGTGAGGTCTTCGCCCTGTCCCCGAGCGAGCTGCGGGCCCGGCTGCCGGAGAACGCCCAAGCCGCCGCGGCCGCACAGGCCGCACAGGCCGCCCCGGGTGCTTCGGGTGCGCTCACCCTCCGGCTCCCCTTCCGCGCCCCCCTCAACCCCGACAACCTCTTCGGCCACCTCGCGGCGACCGCCGTACCGGGTGTGGAGGAGTGGCGGGACGGCGCCTACCGCCGCACGCTCCGTCTGCCGTACGGCCATGGCATCGTGGCCCTGACCCCCCAGCCGGACCACATCGCCTGCCGCCTCACCCTCAGCGACCTGCGCGACCTGACCGTCGCCATCAGCCGCTGCCGCCGCATGCTGGACTTGGACGCCGACCCGGTCGCGATCGACGAGCAGCTGCGCACGGACCCGGTCCTCGCACCCCTCGTGGACAAGGCCCCCGGCCGACGTGTCCCGCGCACGGTCGACGAGGCGGAGTTCGCCGTACGCGCCGTACTGGGCCAGCAGGTCTCCACGGCGGCCGCCCGCACCCACGCGGCCCGTCTGGTCACCGCGCACGGAACCCCCGTCGACGACCCGGAGGGTGGCCTCACCCACCTCTTCCCGTCCCCCGCGGCACTGGCGGCCGTGGCCCCCGCCTCACTGGCGATGCCGCGGACCCGCCGTACCACCTTCACCACCCTGGTCGGCCAACTCGCCGACGGCACCCTCCATTTGGGCGTGGAGAGCGACTGGCCGGAGGCCCGCGCCCGGCTGCTGGGCCTGCCGGGCTTCGGCCCCTGGACGGTCGACGTCATCGCGATGCGCGCCCTCGGC
Source organism: Streptomyces sp. HUAS ZL42 (assembly GCF_040782645.1). Lineage (GTDB taxonomy): Bacteria > Actinomycetota > Actinomycetes > Streptomycetales > Streptomycetaceae > Streptomyces. The sequence goes on along the minus strand of NZ_CP160403.1, from coordinate 2,294,095 downwards.
GACCCCGACGCCTTCCTCCCCGCCGACCTCGGCATCCGCCGCGCAGCCGCCGAGTTGGGCCTGCCCTCCACCCCCGCGGCACTTACGGCCCGAGCGGCGGCCTGGCGACCGTGGCGGGCGTACGCGGTCCAGTACCTGTGGGCGACGGACAGCCACCCGATCAACTTCCTGCCTGTATAAGGCGGTTGCGAGAAAAGCGACGAAGACAACGAAGATGACGAAGACAACGAAGATGACGAAGACAACGAAGATGACGAAGGTAACGAAGATGGCGAAGCGGAAACAGCACACGATCATCGACAGTCCCTACGGCCCCCTCACCCTCGTGGCCGACGACGGCGTCCTGTGCGGCCTCTACATGACCGACCAGCGTCACCGCCCACCGGAAGAGACCTTCGGGGACCGCGACGACGCCCCCTTCGGTGAGGCCGAGGAACAACTGGAGGCCTATTTCGAGGGCGAGTTGAAGGAGTTCACCGTCGAACTACGGCTGCACGGCACACCCTTCCAGCGCGGCGTCTGGAAGCAACTCCAGCAGATCCCCTACGGCGAGACCCGCTCCTACGGCGAACTGGCCGACGCCCTGGGCAACCCCAAGGCCTCCCGCGCGGTCGGCCTCGCCAACGGCAGGAATCCCGTCGGCATCATCGTCCCCTGCCACCGGGTCATCGGCGCGACCGGCGGCCTCACCGGCTACGGCGGCGGCCTGGACCGCAAGCAGCGCCTACTGGACTTCGAGCGGGGAACGGCGCTGTTCTGACCAAGAGTTGCCCCCGGTGGGTACGACCGGCGAACCGGTCCGCGGAACATGCTGGACCGGCCTAACCGCTCAGGGCCCGGCGCGCTCCCGCAACCACGCCCAGCAACAGAGCCGGGAGTATCCACCACCACGGCCCGGCCCTCCGGATCGAAGGCACCAGCCACAGTGCTGCCGCCGCTCCGGCCGCCGCGACGGCGAGGGCGCATGACAGAACGATTCCGGCGTACGCGTCGTCGTCCCAGGTGCCGGACGGACGCATGGTCAATGCGGTCCACGAGGGCGTCTTCGGCAAGCCCGTCGCCTCCTTCGCCCAGCAGAAAACGCGCCCCGCCGCCGCCATGCCCGAAGGGCCGGTAGTCAGTCGCTCTCGGCGCTCAGCCTGCCCAGGAGACTGGGCAGGGCGGTGCCGATCGGTTCGCGTACGACGTCGTCGGCGCGGTCGTCGTACGGCGTCGGTTCGGCGTTGACGATGACGAGGCGTGCGCCGTGGTCGGCGGCGATGCCGGCGAGGCCTGCGGCGGGCTGGACCTGGAGGCTGGTGCCGACGGCGATGAAGACCTGGCAGGCCTTGGTGATCGCGACGGCTTCGCCGAGGACGACGGGGTCGAGGCGCTCGCCGAACATCACGGTGGCCGACTTGAGGATGCCGCCGCACTGCAGGCAGGGCGGGTCGTCCTCGCCGGCCTCGACGCGGGCGAGGGCGTCTTCCATGGGGCTGCGGGTGTGACAGTTGGTGCAGACGACACTGCGTGCGCTGCCGTGCAGTTCGAGGACCTTGCGGGCGGGCATCCCGGCGAGTTGGTGCAGGCCGTCCACGTTCTGGGTGATCACGCGGACGGGGACCCCGGCCCGCTCCAGCTCGGCCACCGCGTGGTGCGCGGCGTTGGGCTGGGCCTTGAGCGTGCGGTTCTTGCGTCGCATCTGCCATGAGCGGCGGCGGATCTCCGGATCGCCCATGTAGTACTCGTACGTCACGAGTTTCTCGGCCTCGGGATCGCGCCGCCACAGCCCGTTCGGCCCGCGGTAGTCGGGGATGCCGGAGTCGGTGGAGATACCGGCGCCGCTGAGGATGGCGACGAGGGGCTTGCTCATGCAGTCGAGGGTAGGGCGGGGCGGCCGGGTGCGGCGAACAGATATTCGTGTGCTGCGAGAGGTGGATGTGAAGCCCGGGGGCGTCGAGGGTTCAGCCGACCCGGTGACCGTTCTCCAGCTCCGCCGTGCCCGAGCCGGCCTTGAGGACGTCCAGTGCGGCCAGGACGCGGTGGCCCAGGGATCCCAGGAGGTAGTCGTCCAGTTCCTCGCGCGCGACGAGGCGCCAGGACAGCAGCTCCTCCTCCTGGAGGCGGATCGACTTGAAGTCGTCCTCGGCGAGAACCCCGCCGTCGTACACGTACGCCACCAGTGGCGGGCGTCCCGGGCCGTGCACCCAGTCCACCGCGAGCAGCCGGCCGAGCTCCCGGTCGAGGCCGATCTCCTCGAGCGTCTCGCGGCGCGCGCCCTGGCGCGGGGTCTCGCCGTCGTCGGACTCGATCGTCCCGCCCGGCAGCGCCCAGCCGTCGCGGTAGTTGGGCTCGACGAGCAGCACGCGGCCCTCGGCGTCCCGGAACAGCGCGGCGGCCCCGGCCAGGACACGGGGGAGGGACGCGATGTACGTGGCGAAGTCAGAAGTGGTCATCCAGGAAGGGTAACCAGCGCAAGTGGCCGGTTCCCGGAGCCGCCCGGCCAGCCTCAGGTCTCCGCTTCCGCCAGTCTCAGGGTCCGTTCCGCCAGCTCGCTGATCCGTACGCCGTCGAAACCGAACACCGCACTGCGCACCGTGTCCTCCAGCGGGTCCTTCCACTGGTCGGGGATCGCGTCCGCCCCGGTCAGCACGCCGACCACCGAGCCGGCCGTCGCGCCGTTGGAGTCGGTGTCCAGGCCGCCGCGGACGGTCAGCGCGATGGTGCGGGTGAAGTCGCCGTCGCCGTACAGGAGCCCGGCGGTGAGGACGGCGGCGTTCGGGACGGTGTGGATCCAGCCCAGGCCCGCGGTCTCCTCCGCCACCGTGGTGAGCGTGTCCTCCCAGGCCAGGCGGGTCTCGTGGAGGGAGACGACCCGGCGTACGGTACGGGCGAGCCGGCTGCTCGCCGGGATCACGGTCAGTGCCTCGTCCAGCGCGTGCCGCACCGTCGGCGCCTCGAACGCCGCCGAGACCAGGGCGGCCGCCCACATCGCGCCGTACACGCCGTTGCCGGTGTGGGAGAGCACCGCGTCCCGGCGGGCCAGGGAGGCGGCGCGGCGCGGGACGCCGGGGCTGGTCCAGCCGTAGATGTCGGCGCGGATGAGGGCGCCGATCCACTCCTGGTACGGGTTGTCGTACGTCGCCGTCAGCGGCGGCTTGATCCCGTTGGCGAGGTTTCGGTAGGCGGCCCGCTCGGCGGTGAACGTCTGCAGATACGGCAGCCTCAGCAGCCACAGGTCCCCGACCTGCTCGGTGCTGAAGTCGAAGCCGTGCGTCTCCAGGAGGTCGAGTCCGAGGATGGCGTAGTCGACGTCGTCGTCGCGGCAGCTGCCGTGGATGCGGCCGCGCACGCACTGACGCCAGTCCGGCCGCAGGACGAAGCCGTCGCCGCTGCCGTCGTCGCCGCCGTCCGGGGGTTCGGGGAGGTAGTCCGTGAGGGGCAGGGCGGAGGCCTGCCGCAGGTAGCGGTCGATGCGGTCCCGCGTCCACAGGTCGCCCTGCTCGACCGGCTTGCCGAGCATGTTGCCCGCGATCCGGCCCAGCCAGCCACCGAGGACGCGGTCGGCGAGCTCTGGCTCAGTGCCCACAGGGGTCATGGTTCCGGTTTACCCAATTCCGGGGGCGGGCGCGCGGGGTTCGGCGGGGGAGACGCGGGGTTCGCGGAGCGGGACGCTGCGGGACGCCAAGGAGGTCCGCAGGGCGTTCTCACCGGATTCTCAGGGTCTGGGCGTGGCGTGGCGGCGGCGAGGCTCTCCGGTTAGGGTCGCAGCGGCGCGACTGGCCCCGACGTGCGTCGGGCCTGGAGAGCAAGGGGATGGCAACGTGGCGGACTCTGCAGTGCACGGCACCCGACGGGTGCTGGTTGCCGCGGACAAGTTCAAGGGCTCGCTGACGGCTGTGGAGGTCGCGGAGCGGGTGACGGCCGGGCTGCGCCGGGTCGTGCCGGATGCCGAGGTGGCGGCGCTGCCCGTCGCCGATGGCGGCGACGGGACCGTGGACGCGGCGGTCGCGGCCGGGTTCGAGCGGAGGGAGGTCCGGGTCGCCGGGCCCCTCGGGCACGAGGTGACGGCCGCGTTCGCGCTGCGCGGCGGCACGGCGGTCGTGGAGATGGCCGAGGCGAGCGGGCTGCAACGGCTGCCGGCGGGCGTCTTCGCGCCCCTGACCGCGTCGACGTACGGGTCCGGGGAGCTGCTGCGGGCCGCGCTGGACGCGGGCGCGCGGACGATCGTGTTCGGGGTCGGCGGGAGTGCGACGACGGATGGCGGCGCGGGGATGCTGTCGGCGCTGGGCGCTCGGTTCCTGGACGAGGACGGGGAGCCGGTGTCGCCCGGCGGGGGTGGTCTGACGGACCTGGCCCGGGCGGATCTGTCGGGCCTCGACCCGCGTCTTGAGTCGGTGGAGCTGGTTCTGGCGAGCGATGTGGACAACCCGTTGACCGGCCCGAAGGGGGCGCCGGCGGTGTACGGGCCGCAGAAGGGGGCTTCGCCGGACGACGTCGAGACGCTGGATGCCGCGCTCGCGCACTACGCGAAGGTGCTGGAGGAGGCGGTCGGTTCTGAGGCCGCGGAGTGCGCGGCGTCGCCGGGGGCCGGAGCGGCGGGTGGTATCGGCTACGGTGCGCTGCTGCTGGGGGCGCGTTTCCGGCCGGGCATCGAGGTCATGCTGGACGTGCTCGGGTTCGGACCGGCTGTTGAGCGGGCGGAGCTGGTGATCACGGGTGAGGGGTCGCTGGACGAGCAGACGCTGCATGGGAAGGCGCCGGCGGGGGTTGCCGCGGCCGCTCGGGCGGCGGGCAAGGAGGTCGTCGCGGTCTGCGGGCGGTTGGCCCTCCCGCCCGAGGCGCTGGGCAGGGCCGGGATCCGGCGGGCGTATCCCCTCACGGAGGTCGAGCCGGATGTGGCGACGTGCATCGCGGAGGCCGGTCCGATTCTGGAGCGGGTCGCGGAGCGGATCGGGCGGGACTTCCTGAGCTGAGGCCGGGGGTTTCTCGCGCCCGCCGCCCACCCGTCCCATCCCCAGGGGCGCTGCCCCTTCGACCCCGCCAGGGGGCTCCGCCCCCTGGCCCCCGGGCGTGTGCCCATCCACCACCCGACTCGGTCGGACAGGAGGGAACCCCAACGGCCCGGCTCGGTTTCTTGACGGGTTCACCTCTTGTCCGACCGAGACGGGGGTCTGGGGGCGGAGCCCCCAGCGACGCCCGTGGCAGCGCCGGGCACGCGAAGGGCCCCGACCACCCGGTCCGGGGCCCCACCCAGCGGAGCGCTACGGCAGCTGCGCCGCCCGCGCCTCGCGTCGGTTGTCGCGGAAGTTGTTCACCCGGCGGGCCGTGGCGAACAGCGGGATCACCGCGCCCATGACCAGCTGCAGCGCACAGCCCGTCTGGAGCAGCAGCTGGCCGCTCGGGGCGTCGAACGCCCAGGCGGCGAGCAGTCCCATCGACAGGACGATCCACGACAGCATCGCGACCGCGAGGCGGCCCCGCGGCTTCGGGTACTCCACGCGGCTCACCATCAGCCAGGCGGTGCCGAGGATGGCCAGGAGCGTCGCCACGAAAGGCAGCTCGAGGAGCACGATCGATACGACCGTCAGCGCGCCGAACGGCGAGGGCATGCCCTGGAACATGCCGTTCTTCACCGTCACGCAGGAGAATCTCGCGAGCCTGAGCACCACGGCCAGCAGCACGACGATCGCGCCCACCGCCGCCACCTTCTGGTACGCGTCGTCGGCCACCATGCCGTAGACGAGGACGAAGTACGCCGGTGCCAGACCGAAGCTGATCAGGTCGGAGAGGTTGTCCAGCTCGGCGCCCATGGGGGAGGAGCGGAGCTTCCTCGCGACCAGGCCGTCGAACAGGTCGAAGACCGCCGCGCACAGCATCAGGATGACCGCCGTGGCCGCGCTGTTGCGGGCCATGCCGGATTCCTGGCTGTCGGTGAGGTGCGGGATGAGGATGCCGGTGGTGGTGAAGTACACCGCCATGAAGCCGCACGTGGCGTTGCCGAGCGTCAGGGTGTCCGCTATCGACAGACGCAGGGAGAGGGGCATCTCCTCCTCGTCGTCCTCGTCGGCCTCGGGCACCCAGCCCGCCTGGGTCTCCGGATCAATCACGGTCAATGCGAGTCACCCCAGCCACCGTCTTCTGGCCGACCTCCACCGCGACCTCCACGCCCTCGGGCAGGTAGATGTCGACGCGCGAGCCGAAGCGGATCAGACCGATGCGGTCGCCCTGCTCGACCTTCGTGCCCTGCGGGACGTAGGGGACGATGCGGCGGGCGACGGCGCCGGCGATCTGGATCATCTCGATGTCACCGAGCTCGGTGTCGAAGTGCCAGACGACGCGCTCGTTGTTCTCGCTCTCCTTGTTGAACGCCGGAACGAACCCGCCGGGGATGTGCTCGACCGACGTCACCGTGCCGGAGAGGGGGGCGCGGTTGACGTGGACGTTGAGCGGGCTCATGAAGATCGCGACGCGGGTGCGTCCGTCCTTCCACGGCATGATGCTCTGCACCACGCCGTCGGCCGGGGAGATGACCCGGCCCTGTGCGATCTCGCGCTCGGGGTCGCGGAAGAACCACAGCATGCCCGCCGCGAGAGCGGTGGCGGGTACGGCGACGGCCTTGGCGACACCCGAGCGGCGGGCGCGGAGCAGGCTGACGGCTGCGGTGGCGACGGTCGGGAGAAGCCACGGCGATGCTCCGCGCGCGAGGCGTACGCCGACCAGGCTGTCGCGTGGTGCAGAGGTTTGGCTGTGGGGCATGGATGACCTTCGTAGCGGATGATGCCGCGCTTGACGGGGGACGGCGGCTTTCTGGGCGATCGTAGCGGCTCGGAGCCGTAACTGGGTAAGCCAGGAAGCCGAGTCGGCAGCCGAAGAGTGCTGACGGGGTGTGATCCTGTATTCCAAGAAAACACCCCGTATCCGGACATCTAGCCCTGGAATCGATACTCTTCGAGCAACCTGCGGCCGATGATCATCTTCTGGATCTCGGCCGTGCCTTCACCGATGAGCAGCATCGGGGCCTCGCGGTAGAGGCGCTCGATCTCGTACTCCTTGGAGAAGCCGTAGCCGCCGTGGATCCGGAAGGCGTCCTCCACGACCTCCTTGCAGTACTCGGAGGCGAGGTACTTCGCCATCCCAGCCTCAAGGTCGTTTCGTTCCCCGGAGTCCTTTTTGCGTGCGGCGTTCACCATCATGGCATGAGCGGCCTCGACCTTGGTAGCCATCTCGGCCAGCTTGAACTGGATGGCCTGGTGCTGGGCGATCGGCTTGCCGAAAGTGTGCCGCTGCTGGGCGTACTGGACACCGAGTTCGAAAGCACGCTGAGCGACGCCACAGCCACGCGCCGCCACGTTGACGCGGCCGACCTCCACGCCGTCCATCATTTGGTAAAAACCTCGGCCGGTGACCCCGCCGAGCACCCGATCGGCCGGAATCCGCAGGCCGTCCATGATGAGCTCGGTGGTGTCGACACCCTTGTAGCCCATCTTCTCGATCTTGCCCGGGATGGTGAGGCCGGGGCGGACCTCTCCGAAGCCGGGCTCCTTCTCGACGAGGAAGGTGGTCATCGACTTGTGGGGCGCGGTGCCCTCGGGGTGTCCTTCGTCACTTCGGACCAGGACGGCCACGAGTGAGGACGTACCACCGTTCGTCAGCCACATCTTCTGGCCGTTCAGAACGTACTCGTCGCCGTCCTTGACCGCCTTCGACGTGATCGCCGACACATCGGAGCCCAGGCCCGGCTCCGACATCGAGAAGGCGCCGCGGATGTCGCCGGCCGCCATCCTCGGCAGGAAGTGGTCCTTCTGCTCCTGCGTGCCGTGCTGCTTGAGCATGTACGCCACGATGAAGTGCGTGTTGATGATGCCGGACACCGACATCCAGCCGCGGGCGATCTCCTCCACGCACAGCGCATACGTCAGGAGCGACTCGCCCAGACCCCCGTACTCCTCGGGGATCATCAGGCCGAACAGGCCCAGCTCCTTCAGACCGTCGACGATCTGCTGCGGGTACTCGTCGCGGTGCTCCAGCTCGGTCGCGACCGGGATGATCTCCTTGTCCACGAAGTCGCGGACGGTGGAGAGAATCTCCTGCTGGATGTCGGTCAGACCGGCGGTCTGGGCGAGACGGGCCATGGCTACTTCTCCTGCTCCTTGAGCTCGGGGCGGCCGGGCTGCTCGCCGCCGCGCTCCTTGATGTACGTCTCGGTCGGCACCATCACCTTGCGGCGGAACACGCACACGAGCGTCCCGTCCTGCTTGTAGCCCTTGGTCTCGACGTGGACGATCCCGCGGTCGTTCTTCGACTTCGACGGCCACTTGTCGAGCACGGTCGTCTCGCCGTAGATCGTGTCGCCGTGGAACGTCGGCGCCACGTGCTTGAGCGACTCGATCTCCAGGTTGGCGATGGCCTTGCCGGAGATGTCCGGCACGGACATGCCGAGCAGGAGGGAGTAGATGTAGTTCCCGACCACCACGTTCTTGCCGAAGTCCGTCGTGTTCTCGGCGTAGTTGACGTCCATGTGGAGCGGGTGGTGGTTCATGGTGAGGAGACAGAACAGGTGGTCGTCGTACTCCGTGACCGTCTTGCCCGGCCAGTGCTTGTACGTCGCCCCGACCTCGAACTCCTCGTAGGTGCGCCCGAACTGCATCGCGTCACGCCTCCGGGATCTCGAACTTGCCGGTGCGCTGCATTCCCGCCGCGCGCCCCTTGCCCGCGATGACCAGCGCCATCTTGCGGCTGGCCTCGTCGATCATCTCGTCGCCGAGCATCGCGGAGCCCTTCTTGCCGCCCGCCTCGGACGTGTAGTAGTCGTACGCGTCCAGGATCAGCTCGGCGTGGTCGTAGTCCTCCTGCGAGGGCGAGAAGATCTCGTTGGACGCCTCGACCTGGCCCGGGTGCAGCACCCACTTGCCGTCGAAGCCGAGGGCCGCGGCGCGCTGGGCGACCTCGCGGTAGCCGTCGATGTTGCGGATCTGCAGGTAGGGGCCGTCGATCGCCTGGAGGTTGTTGGCGCGGGCGGCCATCAGGATCTTCATCAGGATGTAGTGGTAGGCGTCCGCCGGGTAGCCGGGCGGCTGCTCGCCCACGACCAGCGACTTCATGTTGATCGACGCCATGAAGTCGGCCGGGCCGAAGATGATGGTCTCGACGCGCTGGGAGGCCGTCGCGATCTCGTTGACGTTGTTGAGGCCCTGGGCGTTCTCGATCTGCGCCTCGATACCGATGCGGCCGACCTCGAAGCCCATGGTCTTCTCGATCTGCGTCAGCAGCAGGTCCAGGGCGACGATCTGCTGGGCGTCCTGCACCTTCGGCAGCATGATGCAGTCGAGGTTCTGGCCCGCGCCCTCGACGACCGTGACGACGTCGCGGTACGTCCACTCGGTCGTCCAGTCGTTGACGCGCACGACCCGCGTCTTGCCGGTCCAGTCACCCTCGTTGAGGAACTTGACGATGGTGTGGCGCGCCTCGGGCTTGGCGAGCGGCGCGCACGCGTCCTCGAGGTCGAGGAAGACCTGGTCGGCGGGGAGGCCCTGCGCCTTCTCCAGGAAGCGGGGGTTGCTCCCCGGGACCGCGAGGCAGGAGCGCCGCGGACGCAGACGGTTGACGGGCGTTGTCATGCGGGGACCTCCAGGGGGTCAAGCTTGTTCGCTTTGCGGATCTCGTCGACGATGCGGCCGATGATCCCGGTGATGTCGAAGTCCTTCGGGGTGAACACCGCGGCCACTCCGGCGGCCCTGAGCTGCTCGGCGTCCCCGTTGGGGATGATGCCACCGGCGATCACGGGTATATCTGTGGCACCGGCCACACGCAGCCGTTCGAGCACGTCCGGCACGAGCTGGGCGTGCGAGCCGGAGAGGATCGAGAGGCCGACCGCGTGCACGTCCTCCGCGAGGGCCGCGTCCACGATCTGCTCGGGCGTCAGGCGTATGCCCTGGTAGACCACTTCGAACCCGGCGTCGCGGGCCCGCACCGCGATCTGCTCGGCTCCGTTGGAGTGCCCGTCCAGGCCCGGCTTGCCGACCAGGAAGCGCAGCTTGCCGACGCCGAGGTCCCGAGCCGTCAGATCCACCTTCCGGCGTACCTGGGCCAGCGCGGTGCCCTCCTCGGCGGCCACCGCCACCGGCGCGGACGAGACCCCGGTCGGCGCGCGGAACTCGCCGAACACCTCGCGCAGGGCCCCGGCCCATTCGCCGGTCGTGACGCCGGCGCGGGCGCACTCCAGGGTGGCCTCCATGAGGTTGCCGGTGCCCTTGGCGGCCTCCTTCAGCCGCTCCAGCGCCTTGCAGGGGCGCGGGTGGTTGAAAGGCGGCTGGTAGCGGGTGTCGCGCCAGTTCTGGAGGGAGGCGATGACCCGGGCCTCGACCGCCGGGTCGACCGTCTGGATCGCCGTGTCCAGGTCGGCCGTGAGCGGGTTCGGCTCGGTCGTCTCGAAGATGTTGACGCCGACGATCTTCTCCTGGCCGGACTCGATACGGGCCCGGCGCTCGGCGTGCGAGGCCACGAGCTGCGACTTGAGGTAGCCCGACTCGACGGCGGCCATCGCACCGCCCATCTCCTGGATCCGCTCGATCTCCGCGAGCGACTCCTCGACCAGCGCCTCGACCTTCGCCTCGATCACCTTCGAGCCCTCGAAGATGTCCTCGTACTCCAGCAGGTCGCTCTCGTGAGCCAGCACCTGCTGGATGCGCAGCGACCACTGCTGGTCCCAGGGGCGGGGGAGGCCGAGGGCCTCGTTCCAGGCGGGGAGCTGCACGGCACGCGCGCGTGCGTCCTTCGAGAGCGTGACGGCCAGCATCTCCAGCACGATCCGCTGGACGTTGTTCTCCGGCTGCGCCTCGGTCAGACCGAGGGAGTTGACCTGCACGCCGTAACGGAAACGGCGCTGCTTGGGGTCCTCGATGCCGTACCGCTCGCGCGTGACCTTGTCCCAGATCCGCCCGAACGCCCGCATCTTGCACATCTCCTCGATGAAGCGGACTCCCGCGTTCACGAAGAAGGAGATACGGGCCACGACGTCCCCGAACTTCTCTTCGGGAACCTGCCCCGAGTCGCGTACGGCATCGAGGACGGCAATGGCGGTGGACATCGCGTATGCGATCTCCTGGACCGGAGTGGCGCCCGCCTCCTGCAGGTGGTAGCTGCAGATGTTGATCGGGTTCCACTTCGGGATGTGGGAGACCGTGTACGCGATCATGTCCGTCGTCAGCCGGAGCGAGGGGCCGGGCGGGAACACGTGGGTGCCCCGCGACAGGTACTCCTTGACGATGTCGTTCTGGGTCGTCCCCTGGAGCTTGGTGATGTCCGCGCCCTGCTCCTCCGCGACGACCTGGTAGAGCGCCAGCAGCCACATGGCGGTGGCGTTGATGGTCATCGAGGTGTTCATCTGCTCCAGGGGGATGTCCTGGAACAGCCTGCGCATGTCACCGAGGTGCGCGATCGGCACGCCGACCCGGCCGACCTCGCCGCGGGCGAGGATGTGGTCGGAGTCGTAGCCGGTCTGCGTCGGCAGGTCGAACGCCACCGACAGACCGGTCTGGCCCTTGGCGAGGTTGCGCCGGTACAACTCGTTGGACGCCTCGGCCGTGGAGTGACCGGCGTACGTGCGCATGAGCCACGGCCGGTCCTTCTGACGCTCAGTCATCTATGACCCCGGGTGTCTCAGACGTTGCGGAAGCGGTTGATGGCGTCGACGTGCTTGGCGCGCATCTCCTCGTCGCGCACGCCCAGGCCCTCCTCGGGGGCGAGGCAGAGGACGCCGACCTTGCCCTGGTGGAGGTTGCGGTGCACGTCGTAGGCGGCCTGCCCGGTGTCCTCCAGGGAGTAGACCTTGGAGAGCGTCGGGTGGATCTTGCCCTTGGCGATGAGCCGGTTGGCCTCCCAGGCCTCGCGGTAGTTGGCGAAGTGCGAGCCGATGATCCGCTTCAGGGACATCCACAGGTAGCGGTTGTCGTACTCGTGGTTGTAGCCGGAGGTCGAGGCGCAGGTGACGATGGTGCCGCCCTTGCGCGTGACGTAGACGGAGGCGCCGAAGGTCTCGCGGCCCGGGTGCTCGAAGACGATGTCGACGTCCTCGCCGCCGGTGAGCTCACGGATGCGCTTGCCGAAGCGCTTCCACTCCTTCGGGTCCTGGGTGTGCTCGTCCTTCCAGAACCTGTAGTCCTCGGCGGTGCGGTCGATGATCGCCTCGGCGCCCATCGAGCGGCAGATCTCCGCCTTCTGGGGGCTGCTGACCACACAGATGGGGTTGGCGCCGCCGGCCAGCGCGAACTGCGTGGCGTACGAGCCGAGTCCGCCGCTCGCGCCCCAGATGAGCACGTTGTCGCCCTGCTTCATGCCGGCGCCGTTGCGGGAGACCAACTGCCGGTACGCGGTGGAGTTGACCAGTCCGGGAGCGGCGGCCTCCTCCCAGCTCAGGTGACCGGGCTTGGGCATCAGCTGGTTGGACTTGACGAGCGCGATCTCGGCGAGGCCGCCGAAGTTCGTCTCGAAGCCCCAGATGCGCTGCTCGGGGTCGAGCATGGTGTCGTTGTGGCCGTCGCTGGACTCCAGCTCGACGGACAGACAGTGCGCGACGACCTCGTCACCGGGCTTCCAGGCGTTGACGCCCGGGCCGGTGCGCAGGACGACGCCCGCGAGGTCGGAGCCGATGATGTGGTACGGCAGGTCGTGCCGCTTGGTGAGCTCGGAGAGCTTGCCGTAGCGCTCCAGGAAACCGAAGGTCGGCAGCGGCTCGAAGATCGAGGTCCACACCGAGTTGTAGTTGACCGAGGAGGCCATGACGGCCACCAGGGCCTCGCCCGGGCCGAGCTCGGGCACGGGCACGTCGTCGAGGTGGATCGACTTGCGAGGGTCCTTGTCGCGGGTCTCGAGGCCCGCGAACAGCTCCGTCTCGTCCTTGTGCACGGTGATCGCGCGGTACGACTCGGGGAGCGGCAGTGCGGCGAAGTCGGCGGGCGTCGAGTCCGGCGACTGGATCGCGTCCAGGATGTCCTTCACGGTCACGGTGTTGCCTCCGGCGGTGAGCGCCCTGAGGGAGGGGCGCTGAGGGTTGCGTCGGGTGCTGCTGAGGGTGGGTGAACGGTGCCGTCGGTTCGGCTGTGGTGCTGTTCGGCAGCGCTTTGTGGCGCGGGAGGTTGCCTGTGACGCAGGCGTCCGGGCGCGCAGGCCCGGGAGAGGCTTGCGGGGACAGCCGGCGTACGAAAGGTCGCTGCACGCCGGCCGCCCGGACTACTCAAACGTATGACACTGCGTGCCACCTCGCAAGGCACTGGGTGCCGGTAATTGCTCTCAGGTGAAATCTTTACGTAACAAATGAGCGATGATCGATCAAAGCCGCTGTTGAGGAAAAGCAAACGACCGCGGGGGCGGCGGCACCGAGTGCCGCCGCCCCCGCGGTCGAGAGGTCGTTCAGGAGGCCTGGGCGAGCGAGAAGTCGTCCACCGTCGCGTGCCCCACGGCCGGCAGGGAGAGACCGAAGCTGATCGCCGTGTGGCCCGTGGGCACCGAGGGCGTCGTGTACGACGCCTGCTGCCAGCCGGCGGAGGCCGCGTACGCCGTGCTGCTCGTCCAGTACGTCCAGGTCCCGGACGAGGTGCGCAGATGCACGCTGAGCTTCACGGGCGCTCCCGCGGGCCAGTTGCCCTTGAACCACAGGCCCACCGTGTAGGTGTGTCCCGGGCTCACCGCGGGAGCGCAGGCGCCCGAGTCCTGCCGGGTGACCAGCTTGCGGTCGCCGCTCGTGTACGCGGTGATGTCGACGCGCTCGGCGCGTGCGCCGGTGTGCGCGTCCGTCGTGTGGGTCCAGGCGTAGGTGTTGGTGCCGTAACCGCCGAGCTGGAAGCAGGCCGGCACCCCACTCGTGGCGCTCTCCAGGGACGGGTTCTGCAGCGTGGTGCCGGGCGCCGGTCCCGGCACGCCGGGCTGGAGCGGTCCGCCGATCACCTCGTCGACCGTGGCCACCGTCGTGCCCCGGCCCTGGAGCCAGTCCAGGAAGGCGTCGAGGGTCGCGGGTGTCGTCGCGTACGTCGGATCGCACCCGCCGCACACGTGGTGCACGACGATCGGAACCCAGCCGCCGCCCTGCGCCTCGGCCTGGGTCACGTACTGCTGGAGCGTGGTCAGGGTGGTGCCCGTGGCTACCGAGTCGTTGGTGCGGACGTTGTACGGCTCGGCGGGCGGCACGGTGTTCGCGTACGGGCAGCCGTTGCACGAGCCGGGCGTGACCAGGCCGCCGACGTCCCGCGCGGAGTTGTAGCCGCAGTCGGCGACGTACCCCTCGGTGGCGGCACTCGAGTCGCCGAAGGGATAGGCGAAGTTCTTCACCGGCACACCCAGGTTCAGCAGGGCCACGCGGTCGTCGCAGATCTCGCGCTTCTGGTCGTCGGCGCCCAGGGCCGGAAGGTGCGGGTGGGTGACGGTGTGGCCGCCGATCTCGTGGCCGTCGGCGGCCAGTTGCTGCACCTGTGCGGTGGTCAGGTACCCCGGAAGGCCGAGGCGGCCGCTGTTGACGTAGAACGTGGCCTTCATGCCGTGGTCGGCGAGGATCGGGCGCGCCGCGGAGTAGTGGTCGGCCGGGCCGTCGTCGAATGTGAGCGACACGACGGTCGCCGCCTCGGGGGCTGCCTGCGCGGTGGGGTCGGCCAGGAGCAGGGCGGCCAGCGCGAGGGCGGCCGCCGTGAACAGCGCGGTGAGTGGGTGCCGTAAGACGCTCTGTCCTGCCCTTCCTGTTCCGGTCGGGGCTCTGCGGGACGTGGTGGCGTGCATGACGATGCCTCCCCTGGGTTCGGGCGGTACGGGCGGGTCATTCGGGGCGTGCGGTGAAGTCCCGGAACCGGAACTCCGCGTTGTCGCCGCGGATGCCGACGCCGCCCGGGCGGGACAGGCGGCCCGGAGCGTCGTCGGTCATGTCCAGGACGCGCCGGCCCGCGACGTCGAGCGTGATGCGGACGCGCCGGTCCGCGAGATCGGTGACGGTGGCGTCCACGTCGGCCCAGGTGTTCTGGGGCAGCGGCGCCCGCGCCGTCGCGAGCGTGACGTAGGTGCCGCCGTTCGACGGCCCGCCCGGGGTCTTGCGCTTCACCACCACGTGGCCGTCGCGCCTGGCCACGCTGACCGCGTAGCACTCCTGCTCGCTGTGGAAGCGCAGCCACAGGTGCACGCCGTCGTAGGAGCGTGCGGGTGTGCGGGGCGTGGTGACCAGCTCCGACAGACGCAGCCGCAGGGTGACACGGGCGTTCCCGAAGTCCCGGCGGCGCGAGGCCAGCCTGAAGACCGCCGAGTCGGTGGCACGTGACGACGTGGCGTCGGGCCGCTCGCCGTCGGGATGCCCCGTCCACCCCGCACCGTCGGCGCCGAAGACGGAGCCGCTCGTCATGGTCCAGTCGGGGGAGTGACGGGCGCCTGGCGCGTTGGGATGCCAGTACGCGAACTCGTTGGTGACCAGGCCCTGCCCCGGGAAGACGGGCCGGAACACGGACGTGTCGTGCCCGGCGGACGGCACGACCAGGAGCAGCACGCCCGCGAGCGCCCCCAGACCGAGCCCGGCCCCCGCCAGGGCTCGGGCGCGGCGGCGCAGCGCGGGCGGCAGTCTCACCGGCGGACCCCCTCCAGCGCGCAGTGCTCGAAGGCGGGCCAGGGCTGCAGTCCCGACGTGCGGTAGGCGGCCAGGGCGACCCCGCCGGTCCCGCCCGAGGCCGGCACCGTCGTCCGCACCGGCGTCCCGTCGACCGCGACCAGGGTGCTCCCGGCGCTCACGGTCACCCGCACCTGCCGGGCCGAGGCGGTCGGCAGCTTGCGTGAGAGCAGGGTGCGCGCATGGTCGTCCGGACCGGTCAGGACCGTGATCCAGCCCGCGGACAGCCGCACGGTGACCTGGTCGGGCGCGCCCCGCCGGACCACGACACTGCCGTGCAGTCCGTTCTCGGTCAGCCCGGTCAGCCGGGTGCGCAGGGTGTAACCGGTCCAGGCTCGACTGCTGCCCGGCCGGTACGCGGCGTACGTCCAGCCGCCGACCCCGACGGGCTGGACGGTGCCGTCCCCGATCACCGCCTGGGCCCGCTCGCCGTCGCCGTCGACCCAGCCACCGGGGGCGTCGAAGGGGCCGTGGGCGGCGGGCGGACCGGGCAGCGGCGCGAGCCGCACCTTCGCGTACGACGGCCAGGAGCCGACCGCAGGGTCCCTCGACACCGTCAGGGCGATGCCGCCGGTGCCGCGCACCCCGCGCGTGTGGGTCGTCGACAGGCTCACCCGGCCGTCCACCAGGGCGGTCGTCCGCGGCCCGGCCACGCTGATCCGCACCTCGTGGCCGGGACCGGGCGTGAGCGGGCGCTCGGCCAGCACCTCGTCGCGGTGCGGTCCGCCGATCAACTGCGCGGTGTTGTGCGAGATCCGCACGCCGACCGTGGCGTCACCGCCGACCCGCACGAACACGGTGCCCCGCCCGCCCCGCGCCGGAAGGCCGCGCAGCCGCGCGTCCACCGCGTAGTGGTCCCAGTCCGACGCGCCGTGGGGCGAGTACGCCGCGTACCGGTAGGACTCGGTGCCCGGGTACGGTCCGTTGCCCGTCAGGAATCCCAGGCTCTCCAGCGGCTTCCAGTCGTCGCCCGTCCACCGCGAGGGGAAGCTCAGCGGGTCCCCGGCCGGAGGCACCGGGGTGCGGGCGGCGACCCGGTCGAGCAGGTCGTCCGCGGTCGTGTCCGCGAACACCTCCAGGCGCTGGTACTGCTGGTGCGCCGTGGATCTGCGCCCCGGCGGCTCCGGCGTCAGCGTCTTGTCGGTGACTGCCGCGGCGAAGAGCCGCTCGATGAGGTCGCGCGAGTAGGAACTGTCCTCCTTCACCGGCTCCGCCGACTCCGAGAACGGGTACGCGAACAGCCGCGGCCGGGGCAGCCCGTGCTCCTCGAAGTCCTTCAGGGACCGGGTGAAGTCCGCGCGCACGCGCCGCTCGTAGTGCGCGGCGCTCTCCAACTGCCCCGTCGACGCGAGGTAGATGCGATGGGCCAGGAGCGAACCCACCTTGCCGTCGGGGCCGACGCGGGTGCGGCTGTGCAACTCGTGGGTGTGGTTCTCGAAGTCCCAGCGGCCCGACCGGGCCATCCTGGCGATCTCCTGCCACGACAGGTAGTACGGCCGGTGCTGTCCCACGCGCCCGGTGACGAGGAACGAAACGGCGGTCATGTCGTGCCGCGCCAGGATGCGGTCGCCGTACGTCCACAGACCGTGCGTGCCGTCGTCGAAGGTGAGCATCACCGAGCGCGGCGGCACCGGGCCGCCGAGCAGATAGGTGACGAACTCGTCGGTGGTGAGGGTGCGGTAGCCCGCCGCGCGCAGGGCCGTCAGCTGCCGCTCGAACTGCGCGGGGCTGACCACGTAGCGGCTCGGGCTGTCCGGCTGGAGATCGTGGTACGTGAGGATCACCGGCGCCGCCCGCTCCGGGAGCCCGGCGCCCACCGCCTTCCAGCGCGCGGCGGTCCGGGCGTCGACCCGGGCCTCGGGCGTCGTCTCCTGGCGGGTGACGTCGCGCTGTTCCACGTACAGCCGCCATGCCACGGCGAACGGCACGGCGAGGACCAGCGCCGTCAGGGCGGCGAGCCCCGTCCGCAGGCCTCGCCGGCCGAGACGGACGGCGAGGCGGGAGCGCTCCCCGGTCACAGGATCGACCACAGCGGCCAGCTCCCCCGGGACAGGACCAGCAGATACAACCCGGCGACCGTCGCCGCGGTCAGTAGCGCGGCGACGAACCGGCCGGTGGCCTTGGCGGCCCTCATGACAACCTCCTCGACCACACGCCGCGCCGGATGGTCAGCAGCGAGTACGGCAGCAGCCAGGACAGGACCAGCGACGACAGCAGGCTCATCAGCGGCCGGTAGCGCCAGCGCGTGGAGCCGGGCTCGTCGATCTTGCAGGCCAGCCCCCACACGACGCCCTTGAGCGTGATGCCGGCCAGGTACAGCCCGGTCAGGAACCACAGCCCGTGGAACGGGGCCCACAGGAGGTGGCGTACGGCCATCAGCGGGGCGCACAGCACCCACAGGACGTGCCCGTAGAAGAGCACGGCCGGTCCCAGGCCGCGGCGCCACATGAACGTGCCGGTGAAGAAGAGATTCCTGATGAAACTCTTCTTCCAGCGCACCTGCTGCCGCATGAACGGTCGGAAACGGGCGGGAACGGTGGTGAGAACCTTTGCCGACTGTACATATCCGATCCGCCAGGGGAGTTCCGGGTAATCCTGTTCCGTGACGAAGGGGGAATGGGCGTACTGCTGTTTGAGTCCTTTCCCTTTCCATTTCTGACCGAGTACGTAACCGGTGAGCTGCCGGTCGGTCGCGAAACGGAATTCACCGCCCAGGAAACGGTCGCCCGCCCACGCCGGAAGGTAATTGAGAATGGCGTCGCGGCGGAACACCGCCAGCGGCCCGGAGACACAGCTGACCGAGCCGAAGGTGGCCTCCGCGGCCTTCGCCACCCGGAACTGCCCCTCGTACCAGACGTCCTGGGCCCGGGCGAGCACCGTCTCGTCGGCGTTGAGGGCGCGCGCGTGCCCGCTGACCGCTCCCAGTTCCCGGTGGCGCAGCAGTGCCGTGACGCACCGCCCCAGCGCGTCCGGGGCGAGCACGCAGTCGGAGTCGGTGAACGCGATGACGTCCCCGTCCGCCAGCTCGGCCGCCAGCACCAGCGCGTGCTTCTTTCCGACGTTCCGTTCCAGGTACAGCACCTGCACGGGCAGCTCGTTCTCCAGCCGCCGCAGCCGCTCCCGGGTGCCGTCGGTGGAGGCGTCGTCGACGACCACGATCTGCAGGTCGGGACAGTCGCTCGCCGCCATCGAACGCACGCACGCCTCGATGCCGTCCACCTCGTCCTTGACAGCGACCAGGAAGCTGACCCGCGGCCGCCGCGGCAGCTCGGGGAAGCGGTCCAGGCGGCCCGGGCGCCGGTGCAGGACACGGACCGACGGGTCGTCGTAGCGGCTGTAGGCGACGAACAGCATGGCGATCGTCACGGTCAGGACCAGGAACCCGTACCCGAGCAGCAGTGGAGCCTGTGTCAGGCGGGGCGCCTCCCGGGCCAGCACCAGCAGCAGCGGGAGCAGCACGATCACCACGACGAGGCGCCGCGCCGAGTGCCGTACTCCCGGATCCATCCGGTCCGCGAACCGCGCGAGGCGGCCGCGGCGGCGCGCACGCTGGTGCGGGACGATGACCGGCGGTGCTCCGGAGGGGGCGCGGGCGGCGGACCGCTCGGTATGGATGCTCATACGACCGCCCGCCGCTTGAAGTCGTGCAGCCGGTAGGTGGTGTCCAGGATCGGCACCTGGTCGCCGATCCAGGACAGGTCCTGCAGCGGCTGGACCGAGTGCACCAGGACCAGGTCCCAGTCCCGGTCGCCGGGCCGCTCCTCGGCGACCAGCCGCCGGCCCTGCAGCGACACCACGGGGACCAGCGGATCGGTGTACGCCACCTGCGCCCCCGCCTCGCTCAGCGCCGCCAGGATCTCCAGCGACGGCGACTCGCGCAGATCGGCGACACCCGGTTTGTAGGTCACGCCGACGACCAGGATCCGAGCCTCGCGCAGCGGCACCCCGGAGTCGGCGAGCACGTCGCGGGCGCGCTGCACCACCGCCTGCGGCCGGGTCGCGATGGCCGTCATCGCCGTGTCGATCAGGGGTGACGCCACCCGCCGGCCGCGCAGCTGCCACAGCAGGTAGTGCGGGTCGCACGGGATGCAGTGCCCGCCCACGCCGGGGCCGGGGAAGAACGGCATGAACCCGTACGGCTTGGTGGCCGCCGCCTCTATGACCTCCAGTGCCTCCAGGCCCAGCTCGCCGCAGATCGTCGCGAACTCGTTGGCCAGGGCGATGTTGACCGCGCGGAAGGTGTTCTCCAGGAGCTTGGTCATCTCGGCCGCCTCCGGAGAGTGCACCTCGTGCACCTCCGCGCCGGTGCGCCGCAGCACATCGGCGGCGCGCCGCGTGCACTCGGGGCTCACACCGCCGACCACGCGCGGGGTGGTGCGCTGTGTGTGCGCGGTGCTCCCCGGGTCGATGCGCTCGGGGGCGTACGCCACGCACACCTCCTCGGGAACGCGCAGGCCGCGCGCCGCCAGCGGTCGCAGCAGCAGGTCGCGCGTGGTGCCCACGTACGTCGTCGAGGTGAGCACGATGGTCTGCCCGGGAACCGCCTGCGCCACGGCCGTCGCGCAAGCGCCCTCCAGGGCGCGCAGATCCGGTACCAGGTGCTCGTCGACCGGCGTCGGTACGCAGATCAGGACGGCCTCGGTGGCGCGCAGCGCCTCCGGGTCGGTGGTGAGGACGAAGCGATCGGCGCCCGGGGCGTCCCCGGTGTGGGCGCGCAGCCGCTCGTGGTCGTCCGGGACCAGGTCGACGCGATGGGCGCGGATCGCGTCCAGCCGCTGCGGGTCGACGTCGACGCCTGTCACCCGCAGGCCCGATTCCAGCAGGGCGAGTGCGGTCGGCAGCCCGACATAACCGAGCCCGATGATGCCGACGGCATGCGGCATCGACTCATACGAAAAAGATGACAAAGGAGATCCCCCCAAGGACCGCGCGCAGGCGGCGCACAAGGAATTGCTTTCAGGCGCGGCCCTGGCCTCTACCCCCGTTCCCCCGAGGCCGTTCCGGGTAATCCGCGCCGTGAACATGGGCGTGTGGAACTCGCCCGGCGGAAAGCATGCCACGGTCTTGTTCGGTGCGGGGAGGGATTGATCCAGTTCGTACAACTGCGGTGTGTGCCATCGACGATTGTGCGGGCGCATGCGGACGGCGCAACGGTTTTTCGCACACAAAAGCGGGCTGGGGCGGCGTGAAACACGCCCCAGCCCGCCGTTGACAGAACTACGAACGCTCCTTGAGCGCCTGTTCAATGGTGCGCATGACCTCGTCGAGGGGCGCGTCGGTCCGGGCGACCGTCACCAGGACCTCCCCCTGCGCCGTCGCCGAGGCCGGCGCCGGCCTCGGCGCGCTGTCCCGCCCGGCCCCGATCCCGGTTCCGAACGTCTTCCGCACGATCGCGAAGGCGTGGTCCAGCTGGGCCTCCACGTCGCCCTGTCCGCCGGCCCGCAGCCAGCGCCGCAGGACGTGGTTGTGGGCGGTGACCACCGCGGACGCGGCGACCTCGGCCAGCAGCGGGTCGTCGTTGGCGTCGTCGTCGTGCGCGTGCTCGTCGAAGTGGCCGAGGAGGTAGCGGGTGAAGAGGCGCTCGTAGCGGGCCACCGACGCGATCTCCGCCTCGCGCAGGGTGGGCACCTCACGCGTGAGCTTGTAACGGGCGACCGAGATCTCCGGCCGGGCCGCGTACATCTTCATGACTTCCTTGATGCCGCGGCACACGGTGTCGAGCGGATGCTCGTGCGCGGGGGCCGCGTTGAGTACCGCCTCGGCACGGATCAGGGTGTCGTCGTGGTCGGGGAAGATCGCCTCTTCCTTGGAGCGGAAGTGACGGAAGAAGGTGCGGCGGGCCACTCCGGCCGCGGCCGCGATCTCGTCGACGGTGGTCGCCTCGTACCCCTTGGTCGCGAACAGCTCCATCGCGGCGGCCGCCAGTTCTCGGCGCATCCTGAGCCGCTGGGCGGCGGCGCGGCTGCCTGCGGCACTCTCCGGCGTGTCGGGCGTGGCTGGTGTACGTGAGGACTTGGCGGGCTGGGACATGACCCGAACGTACTGCATGTGCGCAGCTTGCTGCGCATGTCGGGGGTTTCCCCCGCCCTCGGTGGGCGGGGGTCCTCCGGCGGGGTCGAGCAGTCCGCCCCAGTCCGCTTCCGCTCTGAACCAGTCGCCGGCGCCGTCAGCGGCGGGCATATTCGCGGAAGCCGCGGCCCGTCTTGCGGCCGAGGCAGCCCGCGGCCACCAGGTGCTCCAGGAGCGGCGCCGGAGCCAGGCCCGGGTCGCGGAACTCGCGGTGCAGCACCTTCTCGATGGCGAGGGAGACGTCCAGACCGACCACGTCGAGCAGCTCGAACGGGCCCATCGGGTAGCCACCGCCCAGCCTCATCGCGGCGTCGATGTCGTCGAGGGAGGCGTAGTGCTCCTGCACCATCTTGATCGCGTTGTTGAGGTACGGGAACAGCAGGGCGTTGACGATGAATCCGGCACGGTCACCGCAGTCGACGGCGTGCTTCTTGATGTTCACGCAGACTTCGCGCACCGTCGCGTGGACGTCGTCGGCGGTCAGCACCGTGCGGACGACCTCGACCAGCTTCATGGCCGGCGCCGGGTTGAAGAAGTGCATGCCGATGACGTCCTGCGGGCGCGAGGTGGCGCGGGCGCAGGCGACGACGGGCAGCGAGGAGGTGGTGGTGGCCAGCACCGCGCCCGGCTTGCAGACCTTGTCCAGCGTCGCGAACAGCTGCTGCTTGATCTCCAGGTCCTCGGCGACGGCCTCCACGGCCAGGTCGACCTCGGCGAAGGCCTCGTAGGAACCGGCCGGGCTGATCCGGTCCAGGGTCTGCGCGGCGGCCTCGGCGGTCAGCCGGCCCTTGTCCACGGAGCGTGCGAGGGACTTGCCGATCCGGGCCTTCGCGGCCTGCGCCTTCTCCTCACTGCGGGCGGCCAGGACGACCTCGTACCCGGCCTTGGCGAAGACCTCGGCGATGCCGGAGGCCATGGTGCCGGAGCCGGCGACGCCGACCGAGCGGACGGGACGCCCGGCGGCCTCGGAGCCGCCCGCCGCGGGGGTCAGGGAGTCCGCCACGACCGTCGCGCTGCCGGGAGCGTCGTAGGTGTAGAAGCCGCGGCCCGACTTGCGGCCGGTCAGGCCCGCCTCGCTGAGCTGCTTGAGGATCGGCGCGGGGGCGTGCAGCCGGTCGCGGGTGGAGGCGTACATGGCCTCCAGGACCCTGCGGGCGGTGTCGATGCCGATGAGGTCGAGGAGTGCCAGCGGGCCCATGGGCAGACCGCAGCCGAGCCGCATCGCCGCGTCTATGTCCTCGCGGGAGGCGTACTTCGCCTCGTACATCGCGGCCGCCTGGTTGAGGTAGCCGAACAGCAGGCCGTCGGCGACGAATCCGGGGCGGTCGCCGACCGCGACGGGCTCCTTGCCGAGGTCGAGGGCGAGGTTGGTGACCGCGCTGACGGCCGTCGGCGCGGTCAGCACGGAGGAGACGACCTCGACCAGCCGCATCGCCGGGGCCGGGTTGAAGAAGTGCAGGCCGAGAACCCGCTCGGGGCGGGCCGAGTCGGCGGCGAGACGGGTCACGGAGAGGGCGTTGGTGCCGGTCGCCAGGATCGTCGCGGGGCGGACGATCCCGTCCAGCTCGCGGAAGATCTGCTGCTTGATCTCGTACGACTCCGGAGCGACCTCGACGACCAGGTCGGCGTCGGCCGCCGCCCGCAGGTCGGTGGCGGTGCGGAAACGGGCGAGGACGTCCGCGCGCTCCTGCTCGGTCAGCCGGCCGCGCTCAACTGCGCGGGCGGTCGAGGACTCCAGGGCGGCGACGGACTTCGCGGCCTGGGCCTCGCTGATGTCGATGCCGACGACCTCGCGGCCGGCCTTGGCCAGGACCTCGGCGATGCCGGTGCCCATGGTGCCGAGGCCGACGACGGCAATGGTCTTGAGCGGGGACAGTGGGGTGTCGGACAGGGGAGTGGCCATCGCGGGACTCCAGGAAATGAGGGTGACGACTGGGAATGCGCCCGCGTGCGCCGAAGGGGCCCGGCCGAAGCCGACACCATGGGCGCACCGGATGCGTGATGTTTGCGGGTGTTGCCGGGCTGCGAGCGCACACGCCCGGTGCCGTCACCGCGGACGTGCACACGCCCGGGGAACGGTGATGCCGACCGGCCCTGTCCCGTGGCCGCGTCGTACTGAGGTACGCGATGTACCGAACCGACTGCTCTCACGGCGGCTGCGTCACCAGGCCACCGCAAGAAGGGGTGCGAGTGGGTAACTCGCTCGTCTGAGCTTAACCGGTGGGTAACGAGCACGCCAGTCCCCGAGTTTGTGATGTAGGTCCCGCCCTCGGGGCGACGGCCCTAATCTCGGCTTCATGGACGAAGAGTTGCGATCACTCACGGAGCGTTTACGGCGGGAAGCGGGAGCTTCGGCGGTGTACGACCGGCTCGTGGCGACCGAGGACACGGACGAGCTGGCGGGTGTGCTCACCGCGGCCGGACAGCCCCTGTGGGCCAGGGAGCTGGCCGCCTTCCGTCTCGGTGTGGCCGGGGACCGCCGGGCCTTCGAATCGCTTGTCCTGCTGCTCAACCACCGCGACCCGCCCCGCTGCGCCTCCGCCGCCCACGCCCTCGCACGACTCGGCGATCCGCGCACCGCCCGCGCGGCCGCCGCCCTCGCCACCAACGAACTGCGCGTCGCCTATGCCCTGCACCCGGTCCGGCTGCTGGCCGAGCTGAACGCCCCGGAGTCCGTGCCCGCCCTGATCACCACCCTGGAGCGGCGGCTGCGGCCGCACGACCCGTACCGGCGGGTGGCGCTGGCGTGTGTGGAGGGACTCGGCGCCCTCGGGGACGCCCGCGCCAGGCCCGTACTGAACGACGCCCTCGCGCACCCGGCGCTCGCCGAGGCGGCGGTGCACGCGCTGGCGCGGATCCCCCCACAGCGGTGAGGGGTCAGGCCGAGAGCCCCTTCACATACCGCACTTCGGGCACCTCCACACCGTCCACCTCGAAGGGCTCCTCGGTGCCGTCGGCGTGAAACCCGGCCCGTTCGTAGAAGCGCCGGGCGCGGGCGTTCTCCTTGAGGACCCAGAGGAACACGCGCGCGTGCCCCGCGCACCGCCGTACGGACTCCGCGAGAAGAGCCCGGCCGACTCCGCTCCCGAAGCGGTCGGGAGTGACGTAGATCGCGTACAACTCGGCGTCCCCCGTGCGCACTTCGCCGTCCCGGTACGGGCCGTGGCAGGCCCAGCCGACCACCTCGCCGTCCTGCTCGGCGACCAGGTTCACCACACTGCCGTCCCCCTGCCCGAAGCGGGCACGGCGCCGCTCGGCGTCCTCGGT
The DNA here is from genome assembly GCF_040782645.1 of Streptomyces sp. HUAS ZL42. GTDB lineage: Bacteria > Actinomycetota > Actinomycetes > Streptomycetales > Streptomycetaceae > Streptomyces. Next base: position 2,269,146 of record NZ_CP160403.1, on the reverse strand, counting down.
CGCGCTGAGCGCATCGAGGTACGACTGCGGCATGAGTCCCTCATAGGCGGTCTGCCAGCCGCGGATACGGATCTCGGAGACGCGATCGCAGTCGGCGAGCGTCATCTCACGCACCCGGAGGCCGGTCATTCGCCCACCGCCGCTGGGGGTACCCCCACGCCTTCGGGCAGTGGGGGAGCCTCGATCTCCATCAGGAACTCCGGGCGGACCAGCGCGGCCACCTGTACCGCCGAGGCGGCCGGGAGGCGGTCGTCGGGTATGTGTTCGGCGCGGGCCGCGCGGATCGCCGGCATGTACGCCATGTCCGTGACGAAGAAGGTCAGTTTGACGACGTCGTCGAAGCCTGCTCCGGCCGCGGCCAGGCAGCGGCGGAGGTTCTCGAAGACCTGGGGGGCCTGGGCCTGTGCGTCGCCCTCGCCGACCAGCCTGCGGTCTTCGTCGAGAGGGAGCTGGCCCGATATCGCCACGAAACGGCCCGTGCCCATGACGACGTGGGTGTACTGGGCGGCGGCGGCGACGCCGTCGGGGGCGGGAATCCTGGTCAGCTCACTCATGCGTCCATGGTGGACCATGGGTCCGACAACGCCCCCGACGGGCCGTCACTCAGCGGTCGTGCAGCCGTGGTTCAGCCGGTGCTCAGCCGCGGAAGCCCAGCAGGCCGTGCAGTGTCGAGCCGTGTGCCGTCCTCGTCGCCTCCTTCGTGGCCAGCGGCTCGGGGTCGGCCAGTGCAGGGCACACCGCGTCGACCGCGCGGCCGCTGCGCGGCACGGTGCCGTCGGTCAGGTACGCCGCCAGGTGGTTGTCCAGGCAGGCGTTCCCGCTCAGCGTGATGCCGTGGTTACCGCCGCCCTCCTCGACCACGAAGCTCGAGCCGCGCAGCAGGGCATGGACCATCGCACCGCCCTCGTACGGGGTGGCCGCGTCGTTCGTCGCCTGGAAGAGCAGGACCGGTGGCAGCTTGCCGTTGGCGACGTTCACCGGGCGCTGCGACCTGACCGGCCAGAAGGCGCACGGCGCGTTGTACCAGGCGTTGTTCCAGGTCATGAACGGCGCCTTGTCGTACACCGCCCAGTTGTCGTCGCGCCAGTCGTCCCAGTCGCGCGGCCAGGCGGCGTCACGGCACTGCACCGAGGTGTAGATGCTGTAGCCGTTGTCCCCGGAGGCGTCGATCGAGGCGAAGCTCTCGTACGCCTGCACCAGCGGCTCGGAGTTCTTGTCGTTGACGTACGCCGCGAACGCCTCGGCCAGGTACGGCCAGTAGCCGTTGTAGTAACCGCCGGGCAGGAAGGTGTCCTCCAATTCGGAGGCGCCCACCTTGCCGCCCGCCGGGTTCTCGGCCAGGGCCGCCCGCATCGCGTACCACTTGGCCTCGATCGCGGCGGGATCGGTACCGAGCTTGTAGGTCGCGTCGTACTTGGCGATCCAGGCCATCAGGGCACGGTGGCGGTCGTTGAAGGCGTAGTCCTGGGCGATGTTGTCGTCGTACCACACACCCGTGGGGTCGACGATGGAGTCCAGTACCAGCCGGCGCACCCGCTCCGGGAAGAGCTTGGCGTACACCGCGCCGAGATAGGTGCCGTACGAGTAGCCGAAGTAATTGATCTTGCGTGCGCCGAGGGCCTGGCGGATCGAGTCCATGTCCTGCACGGCGCTGATCGTGTTGATGTACGGCAGCAGCTTCGCGTACTTCTTGCCACAGGCGTCGGCGAAGGACTTCGCGCGGGTGAGGTTCGCCTGCTCGATCGCGGGTGTGCTCGGCACCGAGTCCGGGCGGACCGGGTTGAAGTAGCCCGGCGAGCAGTCGAGTGCGGGCTTGCTCGCGCCCACTCCGCGCGGGTCGAACCCGATGACGTCGTACTGGGCGGCCACCGCTTTGGGCAGTGCGGACGCGACGAACCCGGCGAGCGTGAGTCCGCTGCCGCCCGGGCCGCCGGGGTTGACCAGCAACGGGCCCTGGTAGTTCGCGGCGGTGTGCGGGACGCGGGACAGGGCGATCGTGATCGTCTGCCCGTACGGTTCGGCGTGGTCGAGCGGCACCGCGAGGGACGCGCACTGGAGCGTCGGATAGTCGGTGGTGCCGCAGTTCTTCCAGGTGAGCTTCGCGGCCTGAGCGGCTTGCGCGGTCTGCGGGGTACTCGCGTCGGCGGGTACGGCCGTGAACGTACCGGCCACGACGACGGCGGCACCGCACAGCACCGCTGCGCGTTTTCTCATGGAGTCCTCCCGGGACGGAGGGGTTTCGGACCGCGAGTCTCACGGTCCTCGCCGCATCGTCCCGGAAAGGACACTCGGAAGAACGCATTCTGCCAATACTTGACCCGATTGGGCCGCCGGATGCCCTCGAATGCTCTCAGATCAGCGTCAGTTGGGTCGCTTCGGGCATGGCGGAGTCTGGCGTGGGCTCGGGTTCCCTGATCCGCCGCGGCATCCCCGCCGGCGCGGGACCGATGCCGTACTCCCGTGCCAGTTCGTGGACCTGACGGGTGATCCGGCGCTGGTACCACTTCGGGGCGTAGGAGCCGTCCGCGTACAGCCGCTCGTACCGGCGCACCAGGTGCGGGTGGTGCTGTCCGAGCCAGGTCATGAACCACTCGCGTGCGCCGGGGCGCAGATGCAGCACGAGCGGGGTGACGGACGTGGCCCCGGAGGCCGCGATCGCCCGTACGGTGGCCCGCAGTTGGGCCGGATGGTCACTCAGGAACGGGATCACCGGCGCCATCAGGACGCCGCAGTCGATGCCGTGCTCGGCGAGGGTGCGTACGACGTCCAGGCGGCGCTCGGGGGCGGGAGTGCCCGGCTCGACCGTTCGCCACAGTTCCGCGTCGGTGAAGCCGACCGAGACCGAGATGCCCACGTCCGTCACCTCCGAGGCCTGCTTCAGCAGCTCGAGGTCGCGCAGGATCAGCGTGCCCTTGGTCAGGATCGAGAAGGGGTTCGCACGGTCGCGCAGGGCGGTGATGATGCCCGGCATCAGGCGGTAGCGGCCCTCGGCGCGCTGGTAGCAGTCGACGTTGGTGCCCATCGCGATGTGCTCGCCCTGCCAGCGGTGCGAGGCGAGCTGGTGGCGCAGCAGCTCCGGCGCGTTCACCTTGACCACGATCTGGGAGTCGAAGCCGAGGCCCGTGTCGAGGTCCAGGTAGCTGTGCGTCCTGCGGGCGAAGCAGTACACGCACGCGTGCGTGCAGCCGCGATAGGGATTGACCGTCCACTGGAAGGACATGCGCGAGACCGCCGGGACCCGGTTGATGATCGACCGGGCCCGTATCTCGTGGAAGGTGATCCCGGCGAACTCCGGCGTGTCGAAGGTGCGGGTGGTGACCGCGTCCGCGCCGAACAGCGCGGCGTCCGCCCTGCTGTGGCCGCCGGACTCCACGGTGAGGTTCTCCCAGCGCATGACGCCTCCTCGGTAGCACTGCACCGAGAATAGAACACATGTTCCCTTGATCGTGCGCGGAGTGCGTCAGACTTTTGACGGGCCGGGCTGTCGAACACTGCGATCAGCCACTTGACCAGGAGGTTCTGACATGACCAGTAAGTTCACCGAGCTTGCGATCGACTGTGCCGATCCCGGCGGTCTCGCCCGGTTCTGGTGCTCGGTCCTTGGCTACGAGGTGCAGGACGAGGACGACGGAATCGTCACCATCGGCTCCCCCGTGGTGCCTGAGGGCAGGAACCGCCTCGGTCCGGTGCCGCCGACGTTGACGTTCGCGCGCGTGCCCGAGGGCAAGTCCGTCAAGAACAGGCTCCACATCGACGTCAACCCGACCGACAGGGAGCAGGACGAAGAGGTCCGTCGCCTGCTCGACCTGGGTGCCCGACACGCCGACGTCGGCCAAACCGGCGACGAGAGCTGGGTAACGCTCGCCGACCCGGAGGGGAACGAGTTCTGCGTCCTCGCGGACCGCCGCCCCTGATCGCAGTCCCCGATTTGGGTACCCGGGGACCGGGGTGGTTGGCTTGCCCCCACCCCGAGAACACAGGTCCCTGGAGGAACTCAATGGCGCAGGTCGAGGCCACTACCGAGCGGGTCGTCGCGGCGGACCCGGAGAAGGTGTTCGACACCCTCGCCGACTACAGCGGTGCGCGCGCGAACCTGCTGCCCGAGCAGTTCAGCGAGTACGAGGTGCGCGAGGGCGGCGACGGCGAGGGCACCCTCGTCCACTGGAAGCTCCAGGCCACCAGCAAGCGCGTCCGCGACTGCCTCCTGGAAGTCAGCGAGCCCACCGAGGGCGAGCTCGTCGAGAAGGACCGCAACTCCTCGATGGTCACCACCTGGCGCGTCACCCCGGCGGGCGAGGGCAGGTCCCGGGTCGTCGTGACCACCACCTGGAAGGGCGCCGGCGGTATCGGCGGCTTCTTCGAGAGGACCTTCGCGCCCAAGGGCCTCGGCCGGATCTACGACGCGATCCTCGCCCGGCTCGCCACCGAGGTCGAGAAGTAGGTTCCCGGTTCTGTCGTAACTCGTCGCGCTTGTCGGCAGTTGTCGCTCTACGCGGGAATTGTGCGGCAGGTGCGACGAGGGGAGCGGCAGGTGGGCGGGACCACGCTGGTGCAGGACGAGCCGACGGCGACGCTCCCGGAGGCCGCGACGGAACGTGCCGGCTCGTCGACCTCTCCTGCGGCGAGTACACCGTCATCGCCGCCGGTTATCCGCCGGTGGCCACCGTGCTCCAGGTGGCGGGCGGCGGCAGCACGGAACGCGATCTCCAACTGGGTCACGAGGACTGATTCCGGCCGCGGGGGCGCGCACACGCGCGCCGGAGCGTCCGACTGAAACCAATTCCAGAATTGCCGCACATCGCGTCGTGCCGCAGCCGTACGGTTGTGGGGCGGGCAGATCTTGCGGAGTTCTGGGGAGAGAGGGCCTGGGCCATGGACCGTGGCAGCGAGAGGGACACACCTCCGGGCCGCGGAGCCGGGCCCGGCGAGGCGGCCGGGCAGGCCGCGGCCGGCCGCATCCCGCTGGCCGTGGTCGTGGTCGACCGCGACGGCCTCGTCTCCCACTGGAGCAGGGGCGCACGGCGGCTCTTCGGCGTCCCCAAGGAGGAGGCCGTCGGGCGGTGCGCCCTCGACCTGCTCCCCGTCTCCGGCGCGCTCCCCGAGGACGAGTACACCACCCCGTACGGGGCGTACGCGGCGTACGACGGTCTCGGACCCGGCCTCGAGTCCTCCCTGGACGGCAGGCTGTCCTACCCGGCGGCGGGCCGCGCCCGGATCACCGCGGCCGGCAGCGACCGGGTCGACGTCCTGTGGTGGGCCTACCCCCTGGTGGGGCCGGGCCCGGAGCGGTTACTCGTGCTCGCGGCGGACGCGGGCGGGCTGCGCGAGGACGGCCCCGAAGAGGACGCGGCCGTCGAGCGGATCGCCCCCGGCTTCGCGCTGCACACCGACTTCCCCGGCGCGCAGGAGCTCGCCCGCCGGCTTCCCGAGATCCTGCCCAGCATGAGCGTGGGGGAAAGCGCCCGCATCGTGGCGCAGATCCTCGAACTGGGCTATCCCGTCCTGGAGTTCAGCCAGAACGACCGGGTGCCCGTCACCCCCGACTGGGGCGTGGCCCGGCGCACCGAGCGCAAGGCGCGCCGCGAGCGGGCCGGCCGGGCCGCCGCCGAGGGCCTGCCCGTCCCCGAGGAACTCGCCGACGAGGGCGAGGACCTCGAGTACGTCGCCGTCCGTGAGCGGCTGGAGTTCCTCAACGAGGTCAGCGGGAAGATCGGCACCTCGCTCGACCTGGCGCGGACCATCATCGAGGTCAGCAAGGCCGTGGTACCCCGGTTCACCGATGTGGCCGGCACCTATCTGCGCGAACAGGTCGTCGCCGGCGAGGGCTTCCCCGACGGCGTGCCCGACACGACCACCATGTGGCACCGGGTCGCGGTCGAGCACACCGACGAGCCCGGCCGCTGGGACGACGTCGTGCCGGTCGGCGAGGCCATGCCGTTCCCGGCGCACACGCCGTTCTTCCAGTGCATGACCACCGGCGAGCCCGTCCTCGTGCCGCGCATCAGCGAGCAGATGGGGCACGCCATCGCCTCGCAGTTCGAGAAGCGCGACATCCGGCCCCTCATCACGGGGCGCTCCATGCTGGTCGTGCCGCTGAAGGCACGCACCGTCGTCCTCGGCTTCATGATCCTGCTGCGCCATCCCGAGCGCGCCGAGTTCAACGACATGGACCGGGTCACCGGCGCCGAACTCGCCGCCCGGGCGGGCCTCGTGCTCGACAACGCGCGCATGTACACCTACCAGGAGAGCGTCGCCGAGACCCTCCAGGACAGCATGCTGCCGCACATCCCGCCGCGCATGGCGGGCTGCGACATCGCCACCCGCTATCTGCCCGGCACGCTGCTGGGCCGCGTCGGCGGGGACTGGTTCGACTCCGTGAAGCTGCCCGGCGCCCGCACCGCCCTCGTCGTGGGCGACGTCATGGGGCACGGCCTCAACTCGGCCGCGATGATGGGACAGTTGCGGACCGCCGTCCAGACCATGGCCGCCCTCGACCTGCCGCCCGCGCAGCTCCTGCGCAACCTCGACGACCTCGCCCAGCGCCTCGGCGACACCTACCTCGCGACCTGTCTGTACGCCGTGTACGACCCCATCGCGGGCGAACTGCACATCGCCAACGCCGGGCACATCCCGCCCGTCCTGGTCCGCGCCGACGACGGCCGCAGCGAGCTCCTGGAGCTGCCCACGGGAGCGCCCATCGGCGTCGGTGGCGTGCCCTTCGAGGCGGTACGCGTGCGCGTCGAGCCCGGCGACCGGCTCGTGATGTGCACGGACGGGCTGGTCGAGGTGCGCGGTGAGGACATCGGCGTGGGCCTGGCGACCCTGTGCGAGTCCGCCGCCCACCCGGCCGCGTCGATGGACGACGCCTGCGACACCATCATCCGAGCCCTCAACACACGTGGTGGCCGCAAGGACGACGTGGCCCTGCTGATGGCGCGCCTCAACGGCATAGAACCCGACGACGTGGCCGAATGGCGGTTCTCCCTCGGCCCGGCCGGGGTCGGCCGGGCCCGGGCGGCGGTCCGCGAACAGCTCTACGACTGGGGTCTGGCCAGGCTCGCCGACAGTGCCGAGCTGATGGTGAGCGAACTCGTCACCAATGCCGTACGGCACTCCCACAGCCGACCCGTCGAACTGCGTCTGGTGCGCGGCGACACCCTGCTGTGCGAGGTGGACGACGACGACCACGACCTGCCGACGCTGCTGAGCGCCGGCCCCACCGACGAGTTCGGGCGCGGACTGCGCGTGGTGAGCACGCTGGCCCGCGAGTGGGGGACCAGCCGCACCGGCGCGGGCAAGACCGTCTGGTTCGAACTGACGCTGCCGCGCCGCTGAACGGCTCTCGCGCACCGTGGGGCACACGGGTCGCACGCCAGGCGTGCGCATCTCGAACGGGGAGTGAAGGAACGCGCACCGCGCTTGTAGCGGCACCCGGGGAGCGATAAACCGTACGGGCCCGTCACTTACGACGGTTCGACGTCGCACCCTGGGGAGTTGGGCATGAGCGTGACGAGTCGGTACCGGGAGGCCTGGGAGGGCTTCTGGCGTGAGGCGTCCGGTGAACCGGGAGCGGTGTTCTGGGATGCGGAGCCGGCGCTGACCGTCGGCGTCCACCTCCCCCTCTTCGAGCCCCATCTGGCGGACGGCGGGCTGGTGTTGGTGGACCTGGGCTGCGGCAACGGCACCCAGACCCGCTACCTCGCCGACCGCTTCCCGCATGTCGTGGGCGCCGATCTGGCCGCCGCTGCCCTCGACCACGCCCGGCACGCCGACCCCGCGGCGCAGGCGACATACCGGCTGCTGGACGCGGCGGAGAAGGCCGAGGCCCAGACCCTGCACGCCGAACTCGGCGACGCCAACGTCTACATGCGGGGCGTGCTGCACCAGTGCGAGCCCGACGACCGGCAGCCGCTGGTCGACGGGCTCGCCACCCTCGTCGGCGAACGGGGCCGGGCGTTCCTCGTCGAACTGTCCGAGGCCGCCCGCCCCGTCCTCCTGGGGCTGGCCCAGAGCCCGTCCGGGCCTCCGCCCAAGCTCGCGCCGATCTTCCGGCACGGCATAGCCCCCGGTGACGTGGCCGACGACGCGGTGCCCCGGTACCTGCGCGCAGCCGGGCTCACCGTCCTCGCGAGTGGTGAACTGCCGCTGATCACGACGGAGTACGCGGCGGACGGCACGCGGATCCAGCTGCCCTCGAAGTGGGTGGTGGCAGGCCGTACCGCGTGACGCACCGGATCGGGCGTGAGCTTCGTGGCAGGTTCCCCCGACGGCGCGTAACGTGGCGGTCCATGAAGATCCTCATCAGCGCCGACATGGAGGGCGCCACCGGCGTGACCTGGCCGGCCGACGTCCTGCCGGGAACACCGCAGTGGGAGCGGTGCCGTTCGATGTTCACGTCCGATGTGAACGCCGCCGTGCTCGGGTTCTTCGAGGGCGGCGCCGACGAGGTCCTCATCAACGAAGCGCACTGGAGCATGCGCAATCTGCTGCTGGAGAGGCTGGACGACCGGGCGCAGATGCTCACCGGCCGGCACAAGTCCCTGTCCATGGTGGAGGGTGTGCAGAACGGCGACGTCGACGGCGTCGCGTTCGTCGGCTATCACGCGGGCGCCGGCATGGAGGGCGTCCTCGCCCACACCTATCTCGCCAACTCCATCACCGGGGTGTGGCTGAACGACGTCCGCGCGAGCGAGGGGCTGCTGAACGCCCGTGTCGTCGCCGAGTACGGCGTGCCGGTCGTTCTCGTGACCGGCGACGACATCGCCTGCGAGGACGCGCTCGGATACGCGCCCGAGGCGCTGAAGGTCGCGGTCAAGGACCACGTGTCGCGGTACGCGGCCGTGTGCCGTACGCCGGCCCGCACCGCCGGCGACATCCGGGCGGCGGCCAAGGAGGCGGCCGCGCTGGCGGTGCGGCACGAACCGGTGGCCGCGGGCCCGTTCACCATCGCTCTGGAGTTCGACGCCGAACATCTGGCGATGGCCGCCACGGTGGTGCCAGGTGTGGCGCGGATCGGGGAGCGGAAGGTGGCGTACACCAGCGAGCGCATGTACGACGGAATCCGGACGTTCAAGGCGGTCACCACGATCGTCTCGGCCGCGGTGGAGGAGCAGTATGGCTGACCGGCAGGCGATGGACGAGGTCGTGCGGTTCACGTCCGACCTCATCCGGATCGACACGACGAACAGGGGCGGCGGGGACTGCCAGGAGCGGCCCGCCGCCGAGTACGCCGCCGAACAGCTGGCCGGCATCGGCCTCGAGCCCACGCTTCTCGAACGCACCAGAGGACGCACCAACGTCGTCGCGCGCATCGAGGGCACCGAACCCTCGGCGGACGCGCTGCTCGTCCACGGTCATCTGGACGTGGTGCCCGCCGAGGCCCGGGACTGGAGCGTCCATCCCTTCTCCGGGGAGATCCGTGACGGAGTCGTGTGGGGCCGGGGCGCCGTCGACATGAAGAACATGGACGCGATGATCCTCGCGGTCGTACGGGCCTGGGCGCGGCAGGGCATCCGGCCGCGGCGCGACCTGGTCATCGCGTTCACCGCGGACGAGGAGGCCAGCGCCGAGGACGGCTCGGGATTCCTCGCCGACGAGCACGTGGCCCTGTTCGAGGGCTGCACCGAGGGCATCAGCGAGTCCGGGGCGTTCACCTTCCACGACGGCGAGGGGCGTCAGATCTACCCCATCGCCGCGGGTGAGCGCGGCACGGGGTGGCTCAGGCTCACCGCCCGAGGGCGGGCCGGACACGGCTCCAAGGTCAACCGGGAGAACGCGGTGACCCGCCTCGCCGCTGCCGTCGCACGGATCGGCGCCCACGAGTGGCCGCTCCGGCTCACCCCGACCGTGCGCGCCGCGCTCACCGAACTCGCCGCCCTGTACGGCATCGACCCCGACTTCGACGACGTGGACGGCCTGCTGGAGAAGCTCGGCCCGGCGGCCAGGCTGGTGGAGGCGACCGTACGCAACAGCGCCAACCCGACGATGCTGGAGGCCGGTTACAAGCTCAACGTGATCCCGGGCGAGGCCGTCGCCCATGTCGACGGGCGGTATCTGCCCGGCGGCGAGGACGAGTTCCGTACGACCCTCGACCTGCTCACCGGGCCCGACGTGGACTGGGAGTACGCCCACCGCGAGGTCGCCCTCCAGGCGCCGGTGGACTCGCCGACGTACGCGAGGATGCGGGCCGCGGTCGAGGAGTTCGCTCCGGAGGGACACGTCGTGCCGTACTGCATGTCGGGCGGTACGGACGCCAAGCAGTTCTCGCGCCTCGGCATCACCGGCTACGGGTTCGCGCCGCTGAGGCTGCCGGAGGGCTTCGACTACCAGGCCCTCTTCCACGGCGTCGAGGAGCGCGTCCCGGTCGAGGCGCTGCACTTCGGCGTCCGCGTCCTGGACCGTTTCCTGCGGACGGCCTAGGCGGGTGGGGGAGACGGTGCAGCGCTTGCCGTACGGGTCGTGGCCCTCGCCGATCGACGCGGAACTCGCCGCCGCGCACGACGGGCACCCCGAGTACGTCGGTTTCGTCGGCGACGAGGCGTGGTGGACCGAGCCGCGGCCCGGCGAGGGCGGGCGGCGCACGCTCGTACGGCGGCGCGCGGACGGCGGCGAGGAGTCGGTGCTGCCCGCGCCGTGGAACGTGCGCAGCCGGGTCATCGAGTACGGCGGGCAGCCCTGGGCCGGGGTCGCGCGGCACACCGGGCCGCTCGTGGTGTTCGTGAACTTCGCCGACCAGCGGCTGTACCGGTACGAGCCCGGGAGCGAACCCCGGCCCCTCACTCCGGTCTCGCCGGTGGGCGGCGGGCTGCGCTGGGCGGATCCGCAGGTGCGCCTCGAGCACGGCGAAGTGTGGTGCGTACTGGAGGAGTTCACCGGCGACGGGCCGACCGATGTGCGACGGGCGCTCGCCGCCGTGCCGCTGGACGGCTCGGCAGCGCAGGAGCGGGACGCCGTACGCGAACTCACGGACGACCGGCACCGGTTCGTCACCGGGCCGCGCCTCTCGCCCGACGGGCGGCGCGTCGCCTGGCTCGCCTGGGACCATCCGCGGATGCCGTGGGACGGCACGGAGCTGATCGTCGCGGACGTCGGGCCTGACGGCACCTTCGACGACCCGCGCACCGTCGCGGGCGGCCCCGACGAGTCGATCGCCCAGGCCGACTGGGCCGCCGACGGCTCCCTGCTGTACGCGAGCGACCGCACCGGCTGGTGGAACCTCTACCGGGACCATGCGCCGGTCTGCCCCCGCGAGGAGGAGTTCGGCGGGCCGCTGTGGAAGATCGGGCACCGCTGGTTCGCCCCGCTGGACAGCGGCCTCGTCGCCGTCGTGCACGGCCGTGGGGCCACCGCGCTCGGTGTACTGGACCCGGAGACCGGCGAGGTCGTCGACGCGGCCGGCCCCTGGACCGAGTTCGCGCCCACGCTCGCCGTGCACGGCGAACGGGTGGTCGCCGTCGGAGCGAGCCCGCGCAGCGCGTACGAGGTCGTCGAGCTGGACACCCGCACGGGACGCGCGCGAGTGATCGGCGCCGAGCACGACGACGCCGTGGACCCGGCGTACTGCCCCGAGCCGCAGATCCGCACCTTCACCGGCCCGGACGGACGCGACATCCACGCGCACATCTACCCTCCGCACAATCCCGGCTGCGTGGCCCCCGGCGGCGAGCTGCCGCCGTACGTCGTCTGGGCGCACGGCGGACCCACCGGGCACGCCCCGCTCGTCCTCGACCTGGCGATCGCCTACTTCACCTCCCGCGGCATCGGGGTCGCCGAGGTCAACTACGGCGGCTCCACCGGGTACGGCCGGGAGTACCGGGACCGGCTGCGCGAGCAGTGGGGTGTGGTCGACGTGGAGGACTGCGCGGCGGTGGCGCTGGCCCTCGCCGACGAGGGCACCGCCGACCGCCACCGGCTGGCGATCCGCGGCGGCAGCGCCGGCGGCTGGACCGCGGCCGCCTCCCTCGCCACGACCGACGTCTACGCCTGCGGCACGATCATCTACCCCGTCCTCGACCTGGCCGGCTGGGGCGCGGGCGAGACCCACGACTTCGAATCGCAGTACCTGGAGACGCTGGTAGGGCCGCTCGCCGAGGTGCCCGGGCGGTACGCGCAACGCTCGCCCGTCGAGCACGCCGATCGCATCACCGTGCCCTTTCTGCTGCTGCAGGGCCTGGACGACGTGATCTGCCCGCCCGCCCAGTGCGAGCGGTTCCTGGCGCGCATGGCAGGGCGGCAGGTGCCGCACGCGTACCTCGCCTTCGAGGGGGAGGGACACGGGTTCCGGAAGGCGGAGACCATGACCCGGGCCCTGGAGTCCGAGCTGTCTCTGTACGCTCAGGTGTTCGGGCTCCACCCGCCCGGAATCCCGACGCTGGAGCTGGTCAGGTGAAGGAACTCGTACGGCCGTCCCGGCTCGCGCCCGGCGCGCGCGTGGCGGTCGTCGCCCCCAGCGGGCCCGTGCCCGAGGAGCGGTTGCAGGCCGGGCTCGACGTGCTGCGCGGGTGGGACCTCGACCCGGTGGTGGCACCGCACGTGCTGGAGCGGCACGGCCGCTTCGACTATCTGGCGGGCACGGACGCCGACCGGGCCGCCGATCTGCAGAGTGCATGGTGCGACCCGTCGGTGGACGCGGTGCTGTGCGCCCGCGGCGGGTACGGGGTGCAGCGGATCACCGACCTGCTGGACTGGGAGGCCATGCGGGCGGCCGGGCCGAAGGTGTTCGTCGGCTTCAGCGACATCACCGCGCTGCACGAGGCGTTCGCCGCCCGGCTCGGCCTGGTCACCCTGCACGGGCCGATGGCGGCGGGCGTCGACTTCATCAAGAACGCCCGGGCCCAGGACCACCTGAAGGCCACGCTCTTCGCACCGGAGACGGTCCGCACGATCGCCTCCGGCGGCACGGCCCTGGTCCCGGGGCGGGCGCGGGGCGTGCTCCTCGGCGGGTGCCTGTGCCTGCTCGCCGCGGAGCTGGGCACCCCGCACGCCCGCACCTCGGCGCGCGGCGGGCTGCTGTGCCTGGAGGACGTGGGGGAGGAGACGTACCGCCTCGACCGGTACCTCACCCAACTCCTGCGCGCCGGCTGGCTCGACGGGGTGCACGGGGTGCTGCTCGGCTCGTGGGACCGGTGCGGCCCCTACGACCGGGTGCGGGCCCTGCTGGCCGACCGGCTCGACGGGCACGGTGTCCCGGTCGTCGAGGAGTTCGGCTTCGGGCACTGCGAGGGGGCGAAGACCATCCCCTTCGGGGTGAGTGCCGAACTGGACGCGGACACGGCCACGCTGACGCTCGCGGAACCCGCGCTCCGCTGAACGGCCGGGTCACCCGGAGGGTGCCTTCACCGTGCGTGACCGTGGCTCCGGGTTCACCCTGGTCATATGAGCCCGAAGACCCACGAGAGCGGCGGCAGGAAGACTCGCCGGGGCCCGGAGATCACGCCCGCCCGGATCACCGTGCTGGTGCTCGCCGTCCTCGCCCTCATCTTCATCTTCGAAAACACCCACGAGACCGAGATCCGGCTGCTCATTCCCCTGGTGACGATGCCGCTGTGGTCGGCCCTGCTGGCCGTGGGGGTCATCGGCGCGCTGGTCGGGGCGTTTTTCATGAATCGGCGGCGCTAGGACCCGTCCGTCGTAGGGTGGCCGGATGCCGCACACCGCTTCCCGCTACCTCGCCGAGGGCCCCAACGTGGGCATACGTCACTTCACCCACGAGGACTCCGCCGAGTTCACCGCCCGGGCCCGGGAGAGCAAGGAACTGCACCACCCGTGGCTGTTCCCGCCGGACAGCCCGGGGGCGTACAGCGCGTACGCGGGCCGCCTGATCAAGGACCCGACCAAGGCGGGATTCCTGGTGTGCGAGAAGGACAGCGGGGCCATCGGCGGGTTCGTCAACATCAACAACATCGTCGAGGGCGCCTTCCTCAGCGGTGCCGTCGGGTACGGCGCCTTCGCGCACGCGGCGGGGCGCGGACTGATGCGCGAGGGTCTCGGCCTGGTCGTCGGGTACGCGTTCGGGCCGATGCGGCTGCACCGGCTGGAGATCAACGTCCAGCCCGGGAACACGGCCTCCATCGGCCTGGCCCGCAGCTGCGGCTTCCGCCTGGAGGGCTTCTCGCCGAAGATGCTCTACATCGACGGGGCCTGGCGGGACCACGAGCGGTGGGCCCTCACCGTGGAGATGCGGGCTTCCGGCTGAAGAGGGCGAGGCCTCCCCCGACTTCCGGCCGGCCACCGGACGCGGGCAGGAGGACCTCACGAACCCGGAGTGCCCTGCCTGCGGGAAGAGGACGTGCGTCCCGGCCCTCGAGATCATCGAACTGGACGAATTCTGGCTGCACTTGGACGCCGGCGTAGTGGTGTCCGCGCTCACGAATCCTGAGGCGGCCGTCCGGTTACGTGCGGCGGCGGTCCACGTACTCGTACACCGTCCCGTCCGGGTGCCGGGCGATCAGGTTGCGGCCCACCGGGGTCGGGACCGGGCCCGCGATGACGTCGGCGCCCAGCTCGGTGAGGACCTTGTGGGCCTCGTCGACGTCCGCGACTGCGATCGTCGCCGCGACCTTGCGCAGCAGCTCCAGCTCGGCCTCGGGCCCGCTCATCAGCAGGAAGCAGCCGACGGCGGCCACGGAGACGCCGCCGCGTTCGAAGCGGAGGGCCGGGCCGCCCGCGAGCCGTTCGTAGAAGGGGATCGCGGACTCGAGGTCGGCGACGCAGACACGCAGCGTGGCTCCCAGAATGTCCATAGGACGAGCCTAGTTGGGGCGGCCGGGGGAGGAGATCGTTTCGTGCGATCCCCAGGCCGCGGTGCGGGGCGTACGTGTCGGCCTGCGGACGGCGTTATGCGCACGCCTGTGCGGGTACCCGGCGGCCATGGACCGCTTCGATCACCTGGAACACCTCGACAAACATCTCGTCGACGAGCTGGCGCAGGTGGCACGGGAGACCGTGCGCGACGAACTGCGGGAGCAGACCCGCAGGCAGCGCCGCACGGCCATGCTGTACGCCGCGTCCGGTGCCGTCGCCCTGTACGCGGGCGCCGCCCTCGCCCTCACCGTGGGGCTGGCACTGGCCATCGGTCTGCCCGACTGGGCCGCCGCGCTGATCACCGCGGCCGTCCTCGGCGTGGTCGCCTACGCACTGCGCAACGCCGCCCGGCCCTCCGCGTCCCGGCCGACACCGGATCGGGAGGCCGAACTCACGCCTTCGGGCGGGCCCGGCACGGGATATCCGCCGGTGCCGCCTGCGGCGCCGACCGTCGGCGGGGCCATTCCCGGGCCGGGGGCGGGCGCTCCGGCACCCGGCGTGGCCGGCACCCCGGCCCCACCCCCCGACGCCATCGACCCCGACCAACCGCACCACCGGGCGTGACGAATCGTGTGGACGCCGAAGCACGGCAGGGCCGTCGTGGTGACCGGAGCCAGCGGCGGCGTGGGCCGGGCCACGGCTCGGGCCTTCGCCGCCCGGGGCGACCGGGTCGCCCTCCTGGCCCGGGGACGCGAGGGCCTCGCCGCGGCGGCGGACGAGGTGCAGCGCGCCGGCGGCGAGGCGCTCGTCGTCCCCGTCGACATGGCCGACGCCAAGGCGGTCGAGGACGCGGCCCAGAAGGTGGCCGATGCCTTCGGCCGCATCGACGTCTGGGTCAACGACGCCTTCGCCGGGGTCTTCGCGCCGTTCACGGAGATCAGCTCCGACGAGTTCCGCCGGGTCACCGAAGTGACGTACCTGGGTTGTGTGTTCGGTACCCGGGAGGCGCTGCGGCACATGCTGCCGCGGGACCACGGCACGATCGTGCAGGTCGGCTCCGCGCTCGCCTACCGCGGGATTCCGCTGCAGTCGGCGTACTGCGGGGCGAAGCATGCGATACAGGGGTTCAACGAGTCGTTGCGGTGCGAGTTGCTGCACGAGAGGAGCCGGGTGCGTACGACCATGGTGCAGTTGCCCGCCGTCAACACCCCGCAGTTCGAATGGGTGCTGAGCCGGATGCCGGGGCGGGCGCGGCCGGTGCCGCCGGTGTACCAGCCGGAGGTCGCCGCGAAGGCGATCGTGCACGCGGCGTCCCACGGGCGGCGGCGCGAGTACTGGGTGGGCGGCTCGACGGTGGCCACGCTGATCGCCAACGCGGTGGCGCCCGGGCTGCTGGAACGGTACCTGGCGCGGACCGCGTACGACGCCCAGATGGACGAGGGACGTCGCACGGGACCCGGGAACCTGTGGACCCCGGCGGACGGCCCGCACGGGCACGACTTCGGTGCGCACGGCCGCTTCGACGGGGAGGCGCGTCCCGCCGGCACACAGGAATGGATGTCCCGCAATCGCAGCCGTATGGGCAAGGCGCTCACCGTCGGGGCCGGACTCCTGGCCACCCGCAAACTGACCCGCCTGGCCCGCCGGACAGGCCCTGGGCGACCCGGCACCGCTCGCTAGGCGACCCGGTACTCCGCCACCTCCTCCGTCCGCAGCGTCAGTCCGTGGCCGAGGCCCTCCAGGGGGCGGACCGTGCCGCCCGTCGGGTCGAGGGCGCCGTCGAAGAACATCGACTCGATGCGGACGTGGTCGTGGAACCACTCGATGTGGCGGAGGTTGGGGATCGCCGCGGCCGCGGCGGCGTGGGCGTGTGGGGCGCAGTGGGCGGAGACCTCCAGGCCGTGGGAGTGGGCAAGGGCGGCGGCGCGGAGGAACTCCGTGAGGCCGCCGCAGCGGGTGGCGTCGATCTGGAGGCAGTCGACGGCTCCGGCCGCGATCATGCGGGCGAAGTACGGGAGGTCGTAGCCGTACTCGCCCGCGGTCACGTCGCAGACCAGGGCGTCGCGGACCAGGCGCAGTCCCGTCAGGTCGTCCGAGGACACCGGCTCCTCGAACCAGCCGACGCCGTGCTCGGTGAGGGCATGTCCGACCCGGACCGCCTGTTTGCGGGTGTAGGCGCCGTTGGCGTCGACGTACAACTCGGCCTGCTGCCCGATGACTTGGCGGGCCGCGTGGACCCGGGCCAGATCGCGGGTGACCGCACGCCCCCAGTCCTCACCGATCTTGATCTTCACGCGGGGGATGTGCTGCCCGTGCACCCAGCCGTTCAGCTGGGCCGCCAGATGCGTGTCGTGGTACGTCGTGAAGCCGCCGCTGCCGTACACCGGGACCCGCTCGTGCGCGGTGCCGAGGAGGCGGGCCAACGGGAGTTCCAGCAGGCGGGACTTGAGGTCCCACAGGGCGATGTCCAGGGCGGAGATCGCGCAGGCCGCGATGCCCGGGCGGCCCGCGTTGCGGACCGAGCGGCACATGACGTCGTGCGCGGCCGGGATGTCCATCGCGTCGCGTCCCTCCACGAGGGGCGCCAGGTGCTCGTGCAGGAAGGCGCCGACCGCCGCCGGGCCGTACGTCCAGCCCGTGCCGGTCGCGTCGCCCGCCGTGATCTCGGCGATCACCACTGTCGTGGAGTCCCAGGACAGTGTGCCGTCCGCCTCGGGGGCGTCGGTGGGCACCGTGTAGACGGAGACGGCGGGACGGTGCAGCGCGTCGGGCTTCATCGTGTGCTCCGGGTCATCAGCGGCCGCCCTGCTGGAGCTGGGGCAGCACCTTCGTGCGGTAGAAGTCGAAGAAGCCGCGCTGCTCGGGACCGATCTGGTTGACGTAGATCACGTCGAACCCCGCCTCGGCGAAGGCGTTCAGCGCGGCGACGTGCTCGTCGGCGTCGTCCCCGCACACCGTCTTCTCGCTCACCATTTCCTCGGTGATCAGCGGCTCCAACTGCTCGTAGTGGCTCGGCGAGGGCAGGATCTGGCCCATCTCACCGGGCAGCAACTGGTTGGACCACAACCGGCGGACCGTGCGGACCGCCTCGTCGCGGTCGGCGCCGTGACAGACCTTCGTGCCGCCCATCACCGGCTTGCGCCCGCCGCCGCCCTTGCGGAACTGCTCCACCATGTCCCCGTCCGGCGTCATCGTGATGTAGCCGTCGCCCACGCGCGCGGCGAGTGCCGTCGCCGCCGGGCCGAAGCCGGAGACGTCGATCGGGACGGGCTCGTCGGGCACCGTGTAGAGGCGGGCGTTCTCCACCTTGTAGTGGGTGCCGTAGTGGCTGACCTCCTCGCCGGAGAACAGCCTGCGCATCACCAGGATCGCCTCCTCCAGCATCTCCATGCGCACGCCGGCGGGCGGCCAGACATGGCCGACGATGTGTTCGTTCAGGGCTTCCCCGGTGCCCACGCCGAGGCGGAAACGGCCGTTCGTCATCACGGCGCTGGTCGCCGCGGCCTGCGCCACCACCGCGGGGTGCATCCGCACGGTCGGACAGGTGACGGCCGTCTCGACCGGCAGGGACACCGCCTCCGAGATCGCGCCGATCACCGACCATACGAAGGGGCTCTGGCCCTGCGCGCCGTTCCACGGGTGGTAGTGGTCGGAGATCCACAGTGACCGGAAGCCGGCCTGCTCGGCCATGCGCGCCTGCTCGACGAGGTCCGCGGGGCCGAACTCCTCGCAGGCCAGGAAATAGCCGTACTCGGGCATGGGGGATTACCTCCGCTGCGCGGCGGGTCGGGTCCCGGTCCGAGTACCCGGCGCCCGGAACGGAAACCGGCGGACGTTTGGGCGCCCTGGCCAGGGGGACGCGGAAGGCTCCCGAGCTAGGCGAACGAGCCATCAAGAACGCCGGAGGCGAACCGTGAGTCGACCCCGCATCGTGATCGTCGGAGCCGGATTCGCCGGGTACCGGACGGCCCGCACCCTGTCCCGGACGGCCCGGCACCAGGCCGACGTCACCCTGCTGAACCCGACCGACTACTTTCTGTACCTGCCCCTGCTGCCCCAGGTCGCCGCCGGAATCCTGGAACCACGCCGGGTGACCGTGTCGCTCTCCGGCACCCTGCCCCACGTACGACTGGTGCTCGGTGAGGCCGACGCGATCGACCTCGACGAGCGGACCGTGCACTACACGGGCCCCGAGGGCGACGGCGGGACCCTGTCCCACGACCGGCTCGTCCTCGCCGCCGGCAGCGTCAACAAGCTGCTGCCGATCCCCGGCGTCGCCGAGCACGCGCACGGCTTCCGTGGCCTGCCCGAGGCGCTGTACCTGCGCGACCACGTGACCCGGCAGGTGGAGTTGGCGGCCGCAGCGGACGACCCCGAGAGCTGCCGCGCCCGCTGCACGTTCGTCGTGGTCGGCGCGGGCTACACCGGCACGGAAGTGGCCGCGCAGGGGCAGCTGTTCACCGACGCGCAGGTCCGCAAACACCCGCTGCGGGCGGGCCTGCGGCCGCGCTGGCTGCTGCTCGACATCGCGCCGCGCGTCCTGCCCGAGCTGGACGAGCGGCTCTCCCGCACCGCCGACGGCGTGCTGCGCCAGCGGGGCGTCGACGTACGCATGGGCACCTCCGTGAAGGAGGCCACGCACGACGGAGTCCTGCTGACCGACGGCGAGTTCGTCGACACGCGGACCCTGGTGTGGTGCGTCGGCGTACGGCCCGATCCGCTCGCCGAGTCGCTGGGCCTGCCGATGGAGCGCGGCCGGCTGCTGGTCGACCCGTATCTGCAGGTGCCGGGCCACCCCGACGTGTTCGCCTGCGGCGACGCGGCCGCGGTACCCGACCTGGAGAAACCCGGTCAGTACACGACGATGACGGCACAGCACGCCTGGCGGCAGGGCAAGGTCGCGGCCCGCAACGTGGCCGCCTCGCTCGGCGGCGGCGAACGCCGTGTCTACCGCCATCGCGACATGGGCTTCGTCGTGGACCTCGGCGGGGTGCAGGCGGCCGCCGATCCGCTGGGCGTCCCCCTGTCCGGCCCGGTGGCCGGTGCGGTCGCCCGCGGCTACCACCTCGCCGCGATGCCCGGCAACCGCGTGCGCGTCGCCGCCGACTGGCTGCTGGACGCCGTACTCCCGCGCCAGGCAGTCCAGTTGGGCCTCGTTCGGTCCTGGTCGGTGCCGCTGGACACGGCGTCACCGGAACTGGCACGCGTGGCGGGCGGGCCGCAGCGGGCAGCGGCCACCGGCCGGGAAACGGGGGAGCCGAAGAAGCCCAAGAGGTCCGCGCCACCTGTGGTCGAACCACCCGAGAACCAGCCCGCCCCCGGCCCCGACGTCGCCCCCGGCCCCGTGAAGCGTTCCGACGACCCGCGGAAGGAAACCGATGAAGACCGGTGAACTCGTCGAACTCGGCCAGCAGTTGCGTGTGGACAGCGTCCGCGCTGCCGCCGCCGCGGGCTCCGGGCATCCGACGTCGTCGATGTCCGCCGCGGACCTGATGGCCGTCCTGCTCGCCAACCACCTCCACTACGACTTCGACCGCCCCGCCCATCCGGGCAACGACCGCTTCGTCCTCTCCAAGGGACACGCCTCCCCCCTGCTGTACTCCGCCTACAAGGCGGCCGGCGCCATCGACGACACCGAACTGCTCACCTTCCGCAAGCTGGGCAGCCGCCTCGAAGGACACCCGACCCCGCAGCGGCTGCCGTGGGTCGAGACGGCCACCGGCTCCCTCGGCCAGGGCCTGCCGGTCGGCGTCGGCGTCGCGCTGGCCGGCAAGCGGCTGGACCGCACCGGTTATCGCGTGTGGGTGCTGTGCGGGGACAGCGAACTCGCCGAGGGCTCCGTGTGGGAGGCCGCCGAGTTCGCGGGACACGAGCACCTGGACAACCTCACCGTGATCGTCGACGTCAACCGGCTCGGCCAGCGCGGCCCGACCCGGCACGGCCACCACCTCGACGCCTACGCCCGACGCTTCCAGGCCTTCGGCTGGCACACCGTTGAGATCGACGGCCACGACGTCGACGCCGTCGACCGGGCGTACGGGGAGGCCGAGTCCACCAAGGGACAGCCCACCGCCGTCCTCGCCCGCACCCTCAAGGGCAGGGGCGTGGAGTCCGTCCAGGACCGCGAGGGCCTGCACGGCAAACCGCTGCCGGACGCCGACGAGGCGATCGAGGAGCTCGGCGGTGTGCGCGACATCCGTGTGCGGGTGCGCGAGCCGCACGCCGCACGCATGCTGCACGCCGTACGCACCGGCCACGCCGACCTGCCCCGCTACGACAAGGGGGACGAGATCGCGACGCGCAACGCCTACGGGCAGGCGCTCGCCGCCCTCGGCACCGGCCGCGGCGACATCGTCGCCCTCGACGGCGAGGTCAGTGATTCGACACGCGCCGAGTTCTTCGCCAAGGAGCACCCCGACCGCTTCTTCGAGTGCTACATCGCCGAACAGCAGCTGGTCGCCGCCGCGGTGGGGCTCGCCTCGCGGGGCTGGGTGCCGTACGCCTCGACGTTCGCGGCCTTCCTCACGCGCGCCCACGACTTCGTGCGCATGGCCTCGATCAGTGGCGCCGGCATCAACCTGGTCGGCTCGCACGCGGGCGTCGCCATCGGGCAGGACGGGCCGTCCCAGATGGGCCTGGAGGACCTGGCGATGTTCCGGGCGGTGCACGGCTCGACCGTCCTGTACCCCTGTGACGCCAACCAGACGGCCCGTCTGGTCGCGACCATGGCCGGTCTCGACGGCATCCGCTATCTGCGCACGTCGCGCGGCGAGACCCCGGTGATCTACGGCCCCGGCGAGGAGTTCCCCGTCGGCGGCAGCAAGGTGCTGCGCTCCTCCGGCCGGGACCGGATGACGGTCGTCGCGGCGGGCGTCACCGTGCACGAGGCGCTGGCCGCCGCCGACGCGCTGGAGCGGCAGGGCATCCCGGTGCGGGTGATCGACCTGTACTCGGTCAAGCCCGTCGACCGGCTCACCCTGCGCCAGGCCGCCCAGGACACCGACTGCCTGCTGACCGTCGAGGACCACCGTGAGGAGGGCGGCCTCGGGGACGCCGTCCTCGACGCGTTCCTCGACGGACGCCCGATGCCGCGCCTGGTGCGCCTGGCCGTCCGTACGATGCCGGGTTCGGCGAGCCCGGAGGAGCAGCTGCACGCCGCGGGCATCGACGCCGAGTCGATCGCGGCGGCCGGGCGGCTGCTGGTGGAACAGGCCGTGGTGCCGTGAGCGGTGACGACGTGCTGAAGGTGCGCGCCGGCCGCCGTACCGTCGAGGTGCGGCGGCCGCACAAGGTGCTCTTCCCCGGTGACGGGGACGGCAAGGAGTACACGAAGGGCGACCTCGCCGAGTACTACCGGTCCGTCTCCGCGTACATGCTTCCGCACCTGCGCGGCCGCCCGCTGATGCTGGAGCGCCACCCGGACGGCCTGGACGGGCCCCGGTTCATGCAGAAGAACACCCCGGACCACTACCCGGAGTGGATCACCCGCGTCGAGGTGGCCAAGGAGGACGGCACCGTCTGCCACACCGTCTGCGACGACAGCCCCAGCCTCGTGTACCTCGCCGACCAGGCCTGCCTCACCCTGCACCGCTGGCTGTCCCGCACCGATCTCCCCCACTCTCGGCTTCGCTCGAGCGGGGGGACCCCCATCGAGTGTCCCGACGTGATGGTCGTCGACCTCGACCCGTCCGGGGGCGGCTTCGAACCGGTCCGCGAGGCGGCGCGCTGGACGCGGGAACTGCTCGACGAACTCCGGCTCCCCTCCGCCCTCATGACGACCGGTTCGCGCGGACTGCACGTCCTCGTCCCCCTGAACGGTCGTGACGGCTTCGACGAGGTCCGCGAGTTCGCCCGCGAGATGACCGAACTGCTGGCCGCGGAGCACCCCGACCGGCTCACCACGGCCGCCCGCAAGAAGGAGCGCGGCGACCGCCTCTACCTCGACGTGCAGCGCAACGCCTACGCGCAGACCGCGGTCGTCCCGTTCAGCGTGCGCGCCCGGCCCGGCGCACCCGTCGCCGTCCCGATCACCTGGGACCAGCTGGACGATCCGGACCTCGGACCGCGCCGCTGGACCATCGCCGACGCCGTCGACCAGGGCCGCACGAACCCCTGGTCAGGGGTGCTGCGCCGGGGCCGTGCCCTGGGACCGGCCAGGCGCCGACTGGACGCACTGCGTACCTGAAGCACGCGATCCCGTGGGTTTGGCCAACTCCTCTCGGGCCACTCGGGGGTTCGAGGGGAACCATGACCAATTCACCGGGGACTATGACCAATTCACGGAACACACCTGAAGGCGACAAGCAAAACAGCGGCCGGGAGGAGGCCAGTTCGAGCCCCACGGAACTCCTGCGCAACGCGCGCAGTCAGCTCACCGAGCTCACCGGCATGACGGCCGAGTCCGTGTCGTCCTTCGAACGGACCGAGATCGGCTGGACGTTGGAGATCGAGGTCCTGGAACTGGAACGGGTCCCCGACACCATGAGCCTGCTCGCGAGCTACCGGGTCGACCTCGACCCGGACGGACAGCTCACCGGCTACCGGCGCATCCGCCGCTACGAACGCGGGCGGGCCGACGCACACAGGCCCGGCGGCCGCTAGGCCGCCGCCCGCACCCACGACACCCACGACACCCACAGACAAGGAGGAACGGTCGGCATGACCGTTGTCCCGGCACAACAGGCCGGCGGAGGCGGCAGCAGCGGCCTCTACGACGTCCTGGAGCTCATCCTCGACAGGGGGCTCGTCATCGACGCCTTCGTACGGGTCTCCCTGGTCGGCATCGAGATCCTGAAGATCGACGTACGTGTCGTCGTGGCCAGCGTCGACACTTATCTGCGCTTCGCCGAGGCGTGCAACCGGCTCGACCTCGAGGCCGGGCCGCGCAAGAGCCCCGGGCTTCCCGACGTGGTCGGCGAGATCACCGAGTCCGGTGCGCGCGGCAAGTCCAAGGGCGCGCTGTCCGGCGCCGCGCAGACCGTCTCGGACGCCTTCAAGCAGGCGCGGGAGGAAGGCGGCGAGCCCGAACGCGAACCCCGTCCGCGGGCGCGCAAGTCCACGGCCGCACGCAAGAAGGAGGAACAGGAGTGAGCACGTACGTCTACGGCATCACGGCGAGCTCACATCCGACGCTTCCCGAGGGTGTCGCCGGTGTCGGCGACCCGCCCCGGACCCTGCGCGTGGTCAAGGAGGGCGAGCTGTCGGCGATCGTCAGTGACGCCCCCGAAGGACTGCGGCCCAAGCGCAAGGACCTGCTCGCCCACCAGAACGTGCTGAGCGAGGCGGGCGCGGCCGGCTGTGTGCTGCCCATGCGGTTCGGCAGCGTCGCCCCGGACGACGACGCCGTCGCCGGCGTCCTCGCCGAGCGCGCCGACCACTACAAGGAACGCCTCCAGGTCCTGGACGGCAAGGTCGAGTACAACGTCAAGGCCACGCACGACGAGGAGTCCGTGCTGCACCGCGTGATGTCCGAGAATCCGGAGGTCCGTGCGCTGACCGAGGAGAACCGCCGGGCGGGTGGCGGAAGTTACGAGCAGAAGCTGCGGCTGGGCGAGATGGTCGTGGCCGCGGTCAAGGCCCGCGAGGGCGAGGACGCCGCGGACGTGCACCACACGCTGGAACCGGCCGCGGAGGCGGTCAGCGTGGGCCCCGAGTCCACCGGCTGGCTCGCCAACGTGTCCTTCCTGGTGGCCCGCGACTCGTCCGCCGTGTTCCTGACCGCGGTGGATCAGCTGCGTAAGGGCCATCCGCACCTCGAGGTGCGGGTCAACGGGCCCCTGCCGCCGTACAGCTTCGTCGAGCCGGGGCCCGCCGAACCCGCCGCGGCCGGCGGAACGGAGTAGCCCCGTGGGGCTGATCGGGGAGGTGTTGCTGCTGCCGTTCGCCCCGGTGCGCGGGAGCGCGTGGGTGATCGGACAGGTGTTGAACGAGGCCGAACGACAGTACTACGACCCGGCCGTGATCAGGGCCGAACTCGCCCGCCTCGAAGAGGCGTTGGAGGCCGGTGAGATCGACGAGGAGGAGTTCGACCGGCGTGAGGACGAGCTCCTCGACCGGTTGGAGACCGGCCTGGGCACGGACCCGGGAACGAACGACGGGACAAGACGATGAACCGAGTGGGACTGGGCCTCGCGGTAGGGGCCGGATACGTCCTGGGACGTACGAGGAAACTGAAACTGGCCTTCGCCGTCGGCACCCTCGTGGCCGGCAAGCGGATGCACCTCAGCCCGCGGGCGCTCGCGGACCTGCTGTCCCAGCAGCTGCTGAACAACCCGCAGTTCAAGGAGATCGGGGACCAGCTGCGCGAGGACCTGCGCGGAGTCGGGAAGGCGGCCTCCGGCGCGATGGTCGAGCGGCAGATCGACGCGATCGCCGACCGGCTGCACGGACGGACCGCGGCCGTGCGCGACCAGCTCGCCGGAGTGGTGCCCGAGCCGCCGGAGACGGGCCTCGGGGGCGACGAGGCGGAGGACGCGGAGGAGGAGTACGACGAGGAGCCGGAGCCGGAGCCGGAGCCGGAGGAGGAGCCCGAGGAGCCGGCCGGCGAACGACCCGCCGGGAAGGCTCCCGCGAAGAAGGCCGCCACCCGGGAGGCCTCGGCGAAGAAGACCGCGGCGAAGAAGACCGCGGCGACGAAGGCAGCGGCGACGAAGACCGCGGCGAAGAAGGCTCCCGGCAAGAAGGCCGCGGCCGAGGAGACTCCCGCCAAGAAGGCCCGGGGCAAGAAGGCGGCCGCGAAGAAGACCACGTCGGCCAGGAGGACGGCCGCCAGGACCGCATCCCGGGCGCGGCTGCCGAAGGGGGGTGGTGAGCGATGACCGACACCCTCGGATCCGCGACGTCCGCGGCCGGCACGGCACGCGGCAACCCGCTCACCGACGCGGCCCGCAGCGAGGCCGCCGAGCGCCTCAGGGCGGAGCTGGAGGAGTACCTCGCCGCCCAGGCCCAGCGACTGCTGGTCGGCTTCGGCCGCAAGCTGGGCGAGGCCACGGTCAGGCTGAACGACATGGCCGAGGGCAACAGCCCAGGCCTGGCCCGGCTCGCCCTCGACGGCGGCCGCAAGCTGGTCGAGGGCAAGGGCCCGCTGCGCAGCGCACTGGAGGCCGGCGCCTCGCGCGCCAAGGACAGCGTGACCGGCGCCCTGCGCAACCTCGGCGGCGGCAAGGGCCGCCGCAAGGGCGGGGCGGGGGCCGGGCCCACGGTGATCATCGAGCAGATCGACGTGGGCGTGCCGCTGCGCACGGCGTACGACCAGTGGACCCGCTACCAGGACTTCAGCACCTTCGCCAAGGGGGTCAAGAGCGCCAGCCGCGCCGACGACACGACCTCGGACTGGCAGCTGAAGATCTGGTGGTCCAACCGCAGCTGGAAGGCGCACACCACCGAGCAGGTCCCCGACGATCGGATTTCCTGGACGTCGGAGGGCGCCAAGGGCACCACGAAGGGCGTGATCTCTTTCCACCGGCTCGCCGACGGCCTCACCCGCGTCCTGATGGTCATCGAGTACTACCCCAAGGGCCTCTTCGAGAAGACCGGCAACCTCTGGCGCGCCCAGGGCCGCCGTGCCCGCCTCGACCTCAAGAACTACGCCCGTTTCGTCACCCTGAGGGGCGAGGTGGAGGAGGGCTGGCGCGGCGAGATCCGCGACGGCGAGGTCGTCACGTCGCACGAGGACGCGCTCGCCGAGGAGACCGGCGAGGAGGAGGATGAGGAGTACGAGGACGAGGCCCCCTACGCCGAGGAGGAGAACGGGGAGAGCGGGGAGTACGACGAGTACGAGGAGGAGGAACCGGAGGCGGAGCCCGCGGAGAACGTCGAGGAGGAGTCCGAGGAGGTGCCCGCGGACGAGTTCGACGAGGTGCCCGAGGACGAGGACGAGGAGGTGCCCGCGGACGAGCTCGACGAGGTGCCCGAGGACGAGGACGAGGACGAGTACGTCGACGGCGGGAGCCGCCGATGACCACTCCGGGACGGCTCCCCGACCCCTATGCCCGGGACGGGAGCGCCAACCTCGCCGACATCCTCGAGCGCGTGCTCGACAAGGGGATCGTCATCGCGGGCGACATCAGGATCAACCTGCTCGACATCGAACTTCTCACGGTCAAGCTGCGGCTCATCGTCGCCTCCGTCGACAAGGCGAAGGAGATGGGCATCGACTGGTGGGAGGAGGACCCGGCCCTGTCGTCGCGCGCCCGCCGCA
This sequence comes from Streptomyces sp. HUAS ZL42, assembly GCF_040782645.1. GTDB lineage: Bacteria > Actinomycetota > Actinomycetes > Streptomycetales > Streptomycetaceae > Streptomyces. The sequence continues at coordinate 2,242,205 of NZ_CP160403.1, read as the reverse complement.
ACGAACTCGCCCGTGAGAACGCCGAGTTGCGTGAGCGGCTGGCGCAACTGGAGCCCGGCCGCGTGCAGGAGGAGGCCCCATGACCGGACTGCGCTACGTGTACGCCGTCTGCCGACCCTTCGGCACCCCTCTCCAGGCCCAGCTGACGGGCGTGGCGGGCGACCCGCCCAGGCTGCTGCACCACCACGGCCTGGTCGCCGTCGTCAGCCATGTGCCGGAGGGGGACTTCGCCGAGGCGTCGCTGCGCGCCCATCTGGAGGACATGGACTGGCTCGCCGCGACCGCCCGCGCCCACCAGGGCGTGATCGACGCGCTCACGGTGGTGACCACCCCGCTGCCGCTGCGGCTGGCCACCGTCTTCCGGGACGACAGCGCCGTACGCGTGATGATCGAGGCCCGTGAGGACGACTTCCGGCGCATCCTCGACCGGCTGGAAGGCCGGGTGGAGTGGGGCGTCAAGGTGTACGTCGAGGCCGAACCCGAGGACACGGGGGCCACCGGCGAGCCCGCTGAGCAGCCTGCGAGCGGTCGGGACTATCTGCGGCAGCGGCGGGCGAGCTTCCGGGCCCGGGAGGACCTGTGGCAGCGGGCCGAGGAATTCGCGAGCCGGTTGCACGAAAAGCTGTCCGAGCACGCGGAGGATTCCCGCCTGCACGCCCCGCAGAATTCCGCCCTTTCCGGTGCCCCCGGGCGGAACGTGCTCAACGCCGCCTATCTGGTGTCGCGCACGCGGTCAGAGGAATTCGTGGAAATCGTGGACCGTACGAAGGACGAGGCATCCGGAATGCGCGTCGAACTCACCGGGCCATGGGCGGCCTATTCCTTCGCGGGGGAGGAACCGTGACCGTCGTCGAACGCCGTGAGGTGGCCCTCGTGGACCTGCTCGACCGGCTGCTCGCCGGCGGTGTCGTCATCACGGGGGACGTCACGCTGCGCATCGCGGACGTCGACCTGGTGCGCATCGACCTGAACGCGCTGATCAGCTCCGTGAACGCCCAGGTGCCGTCGCCGTGGGGGGAGTTGACGTGACCGCACCCCGCAACCGGCTCGACCTCGATCCCGACACCGTCGAGCGTGACCTGGTCAAGCTGGTCCTGACCGTCGTGGAGCTGCTGCGCCAGCTGATGGAGCGGCAGGCGGTGCGCCGGTTCGACGTCGGCGACCTGACCGAGGAGCAGGAGGAGCGGATCGGGCTCACCCTGATGCTGCTCGAGGACCGCATGGCCCAGTTGCGTCAGCGCTACGGACTGCGGCCCGAGGACCTCAATCTGGACCTCGGGCCGCTCGGACCACTGCTTCCCCGTGACTGAGTCGTCGACGGGAATTACTCAACTCACCACCTGTACCAGCGGCCCCTGCCGCCGGCTGCGGTCGTCCCATGGAAAAGGAATCCCAGCAGCCATACGACAAGAACGGCCAGCGCGATCCACCAGAGGGCTTTCAGTGCGAATCCCGCACCGAAAAGGATCAGAGCCAGAAGCAGTACCAGCAGGATGGGAACCATAACGTGAACCTCCTGCATTCCGGGTTTCCCGAAAACCGCGGATCAGACTTCCTTGCGGCAGAGAATTTCCCCGTGCAGGACGGTGAACCAGCCGTCCTCCCGCTCTCCCCACTCCCGCCAGGCGTCCGACACCGCCCGCAGTTGGTCCAGGGTGGCGTGACCGCCCTCCGTGGCGCGCTCCGCGTACGCCGAGGCCAGGGTCCGGTCGGCCCACAGGCCGCTCCACCATGCCCGCTCGTCCGGCGTCGAGAAGGTCCAGGTGCCGGAGGTGGCCGTGATGTCCGTGAGCCCGGCCGCCAGCGCCCACGACTTCAGCCGGCGTCCGGCGTCCGGCTCGCCGCCGTTGGCGCGGGCCACCCGGCGGTACAGGTCCAGCCAGTCGTCCAGCCCCGGTGACCCGGGATACCAGGTCATCGCCGCGTAGTCGGAGTCCCGGACGGCGATGAAACCGCCCGGCCTGGTGACCCGCTTCATCTCGCGCAGCGCCTGCACCGGGTCGCCGACGTGCTGCAGCACCTGGTGGGCGTGGACCACGCAGAACGTGTCGTCGGGGTGGTCGAGGGCGTGCACGTCGGCGACCGCGAAGTCGGTGTTCGTCAGGCCCCGCTCGGCGGCCGCGGCCCGCGCCCGGTCCAGGATGCCCGGCGCGTGGTCGACGCCGGTGACGTGCCCGGCGGGGACCAGGGCGGCCAGGTGGGCGGTGATGGTGCCGGGGCCGCAGCCGATGTCCAGGATCTTCATGTGGGGCTTCAGGGAGCCGAGCAGGTAGGCCGCGGAGTTGGCGGCGGTCCGCCAGGTGTGCGACCGCAGCACCGACTCGTGGTGGCCGTGCGTGTAGACGGCTGTCTCCTGGGCCTTCGGCATGGCTGTGCCCCTTCTCCTGGTACCGGCCCCCGGGCTCCTGGGAGTCCGGGGCGACACGCCTCACCGTACGCGCGCATGCCGAATAATGAGACCCTTTGTCTCGCGATGCGAGCTGACGGATTATCAGCTGTTGGGTAGTGGGCGATACACCGTCAACGCCTCCGGCAGCTTGTCCAGCGTCACCTCGCCCTGCACCTCGATGACTTCGCCGTCGTACGCGAGAAGCGTTCCGGGGGCGACGCCGTTGAGGTGCAGCCGGCCGACCTGGACCGCCGCGTGCACGGGGGAGCGGGTCAGCGGCCCCGCGACGGCGGCGGCCAGCAGGCGCAGCGCGGGCCGGCGTCCGCCGTGCACGACCCGTACGTCGAGCCGTCCGCCGGCCAGGTCGAGGCGGCGGCCGGGGGCGAGGCCCATACGGTGGTAGGTGCCGTTTCCGGCGAACAGCAGCCACAACGGGTGGGCGCGGCCGCCCAGTTCGGCCTCCAGCGGATGCCGTCCGGTGCGCAGCACACGCAGCGTCGCGAGGATCCCGGCGGGCCAGCCGCCGATCCGGCGCGACCAGCGGTCCCGCTCGCGCACCAGCTCCGGATACACGCCCAGGCTGCAGGTGTTGAGGAAGACGCCCCGCCGGTCGCCGCAGGTGAAGCGGCCCACGTCCACCCGCACGGCCTCGCCGCCCTGCACGGCCCGGCTCAGGTCCCGGACGTCCTCAACGCCCAGGTCGTACGCGAAGTGGTTGAGTGTGCCGCCCGGTACGACGGCCAGCGGCAGACCATGGCGCAGGGCGGTCTCCGCGGCCGTGTTCACCGTGCCGTCGCCGCCGCACACGCCGAGGACGCGAGCGCGGGCCGCGGCCTTCTCCAACTCGTCCCGCACCTCGGTGGCTTCGCACTCGACGATCTCCGCGAGCGGCAGGCCGGCCCACAGTGCCCGGATCCGGTCGGCGGTGCCCGCGGCCGTGTTGGCCACGACCACCAGTCCCTCCCCTTCGGGCAGCGCGGGAACCTCGGCGCGGGGCCGGGCCGGCGGCATGAGCTGAGTGCGGGTCGGCACCATCCCCCGCACGGCGAACGCGGCGCCCGCGCCGAGGGCCGCGCCCGCGAGGACGTCGCTCGGGAAGTGGACGCCCGTGTAGACCCGGGACATCGCCACCGAGAACGCGACGGGGGCCACGACGGCGCCCCACCTGGGCGACTCGAGGGCCACCCCGGTCGCGAAGGCGGCGGCCGACGCGGAGTGACCGGACGGGAACGACGTGGTGATCGGCTGCCGCTTCAGCTGCCGGACCAGCGGCACGGGATCCAGGACGGGCCGCGGGCGGCGCACCGTCCGCTTGCCCAGGGTGTTGATCGTCAGAGAGGCCAGGCTCAGCGAGGCGAGCCCGCGGGCGGCGGCGCGGCGCGCCCGCGGCGTGCGGCTCGCCGCCATGGCGGCCGCCGCGGCGAACCACAGCACCCCGTGGTTCGCACTCCGGCTCAGCCGTGGCAGCACGGGCCCGGCGGCCGGCCAGTGCCGCTCGGCCGAGAACTCGAACAGCCGGTTGTCGAGGGCGAGCAGCCGGTCACGCAGGGCATGGCGGCCGGGCTTCGGGACGGTGAGATCGACATCTGGGCTCATGTGTGCCGGGTACCCTGAAGTGGCCGTTTCCGTGCGGGGGCGGTACCGAAAACCGGAGGATCCCTGCATGCGTCTGCTGCTCGTCCGCCACGGCCAGACCCCGACGAACGTGGACTACCTGCTGGACACCGCAGCTCCCGGGGCCGGTCTGACCGAGCTGGGCGAGCGCCAGGCGGCCCTGCTTCCGGAGGTTCTCTCCGACGAGGACATCGAGGGTCTGTACGCCTCCGTCCTCGTCCGCGCCCGGCTCACGGCCGCCCCCCTGGCCGCGGCCCGTGGACTCGAGGTGCGGGTGCGGGAGGGCATCCGGGAGGTCACCGCGGGCGACCTGGAGATGCTGCCCGGGGAGTCGGAGCAGGGCGAGGTGTACATGCGCACGGTGTTCGCCTGGGCGGCCGGTGACACGGCGCTGCGGATGCCGGGCGGCGAGAGCGGCGCCGAGTTCCTCGCACGGTACGACGCCGTGGTCGCCGAGGCCGCGGCGAGCGGGGCGGGGACGGTCGCGATGATCAGCCACGGCGCGGCGATCCGGTGCTGGACGGCGTCCCGCGCGGACAACGTCGACATCCCCTTCGCGGCGGCCCACCGGCTCGAGAACACCGGAGTGGTCATCCTGGAGGGTTCGCCGTCGGACGGCTGGAAGGCGCTGTCCTGGGCGGGCGCGACGGTCGCCCCGGCCGGCGACGGCGGCCCCGCGGGACGCCCTCTGGGCGAGACCGGGGCGGAAGCCGGGTAAGCGCTCGCGCCGAGGGCGGAATATGGGTTTGCCCGTCCCCGGTGGGCGCCCGCAGAATGCCTCCTCATGGGACATCTGGAAGCCGCACATCTCGAGTACTACCTCCCCGACGGGAGGGCCCTGCTCGGCGATGTGTCCTTCCGGGTGGGCGAAGGGGCCGCCGTGGCCCTCGTCGGCCCCAACGGCGCCGGCAAGACCACCCTGCTGCGGCTGATCTCCGGTGAACTGAAACCGCACGGCGGGACCGTCACCGTGAGCGGCGGACTCGGCGTGATGCGTCAGTTCGTGGGGTCCGTGCGGGACGAGACGACCGTACGGGACCTGCTGGTGTCGGTGGCGCCGCCCCGTATCCGCGAGGCCGCGCAGGCCGTCGACAAGGCCGAGCACGCCATCATGACCGTCGACGACGAGGCCGCCCAGCTGCGGTACGCGCAGGCGCTCGCCGACTGGGCCGAGGTCCGCGGGTACGAGGCGGAGACGCTGTGGGACATGTGCACCACGGCCGCGCTGGGCGTGCCCTACGAGCGGGCGCAGTGGCGGCAGGTGAGCACCCTCTCCGGCGGTGAGCAGAAGCGGCTCGTCCTGGAGGCGCTCCTGCGCGGCACCGACGAGGTGCTGCTGCTCGACGAGCCCGACAACTACCTCGACGTACCCGGCAAACGCTGGCTGGAGGAGCGACTGAAGGAGACCCGCAAGACGGTCCTCTTCGTCTCCCACGACCGCGAACTCCTCGCCCGCGCCGCCGAGAAGATCGTCTCGGTCGAACCCGGCCCGGCCGGCGCCGACGCCTGGGTGCACGGCGGCGGCTTCGCCACGTACCACGACGCCCGCCGTGAACGCTTCGCCCGCTTCGAGGAGTTGCGCAGGCGCTGGGACGAGAAGCACGCCCAGCTGAAGAAGCTGGTGCTGACGCTCCGTCAAGCAGCGGAGAACAGCGCGGACATGGCGTCCCGGTACCGTGCCGCCCAGACCCGGCTGCGCAAGTTCGAGGAGGCCGGACCGCCCCCGGAGCCGCCGCGCGAGCAGGACATCACCATGCGGCTCAAGGGCGGCCGCACCGGCGTGAGGGCCGTCACCTGCAAGGGACTCGAGCTCACCGGCCTGATGAAACCCTTCGACCTGGAGGTCTTCTACGGCGAACGGGTCGCCGTCCTCGGCTCGAACGGCTCCGGCAAGTCGCACTTCCTGCGGTTGCTCGCCGGCGACGACGTGGCGCACACGGGGGAGTGGAAGCTCGGCGCGCGGGTCCTCCCCGGCCACTTCGCGCAGACCCACGCCCACCCCGAGCTCCAGGGCCGCACCCTCCTCGACATTCTGTGGAAGGAACACTCCCAGGACCGTGGCGCGGCCATGTCCCGGCTGCGCCGCTATGAGCTGACGCAGCAGGCCGAGCAGACCTTCGACCGGCTCTCCGGCGGCCAGCAGGCCCGCTTCCAGATCCTCCTCCTCGAACTGGAGGGCGTGACGGCACTGCTGCTGGACGAGCCGACCGACAACCTCGACCTGGAATCCGCCGAGGCTCTCCAGGAAGGCCTGGAGGCCTTCGACGGCACGGTCCTCGCGGTCACCCACGACCGCTGGTTCGCCCGCTCCTTCGACCGCTACCTGGTCTTCGGCAGCGACGGCCGGGTCCGCGAGACACCGGAGCCGGTGTGGGACGAACGGCGGGTGGAACGAGCGAGATAGCGCTCCGCTGGTAGTGCCGGCCGCGATGGGTCGTCTTTCGTCTGCGGCGCCGCGGTGGCAGGTCGCGCAGTTCCCCGCGCCCCTTTGGAGCGCTGCCGATCCCGGTCACTTCCAGCGCAGCAGGGCGCCCAGGGTGCGATGGGTCGTCTTTCGTCTGCGGCGCCGCGGTGGCAGGTCGCGCAGTTCCCCGCGCCCCTTCGGGGCGCTGCCGATCCCGGTCACTTCCAGCGCAGCAGGGCGCCCAGGGTGCGATGGGTTGTCTTTCGTCTGCGGCGCTGCGGTGGCTGGTCGCGCAGTTCCCAGCGCCCCTTTGGAGCGCTGCCGATCCCGGTCACTTCCAGCGCAGCAGGGCGCCCAGGCCGCCCGCCGGGGTGTCCTCCGATGGGGACACCGCCAGGGCGGGGGCGTCGGTGGTGACCGCCGAGCGGACCAAGGCGTCGTCCGCGCGGGCCGCCCACGAGTGCTGCTCGCCGAGGGTCTTCAGGTCCGTACGGCGTACGGCCAGCTGGTCCGGGTCCTCGCCGATCCACACCTCGCGGTACGTGTCGGGTCCGTCCGTGCGGACCAGCAACTCGTCGATCCGGTGCTCACGGGCCGCCTCGACCAGCGCGGGAACCCCCTCCACCGCCCCGGAGCGCCCCTCGGCGTCCGGTGCGCGGGCGGCCAGGAACCGCTCCAGCTCGGCCTCGGCCCGCCGGCGCACATGCTCGGCGCGGGCCGCCTCCACCTCCTCGTCCAGGAGCCGGCTGCCGGAGCCGTGCGGAAGCTCGGTGACGCGGTCGCGCAGCCGCTGCGGCAACCGCTCGTGCACGGCCCGCCGCTCCCGGTCGTCACCGACCAGGACCAGCAGGTCGGCCCGGGTCTCCTCCTGGCACACGGAGAGCGCGTCGGCGATCTCCACCGCGTTGTGCTCCCAGGTGTTCTCGACCTTCAGCTGGAAGTGCCGCTCCGACCAGTCGACGGTGCTCGTCCGGTGGACGGGCCACTGCCTCCCCGTCACCGACCCGGCGTCCTCCCGGCCCAGCGTGGTGCGCAGCTCGAAGTCCGCGCCCTTGCGGTCGATGTACGCGACCACGCACACCGGTTCCTGATCGGCCAGCTCGAGCAGCGGGGTGACCCGCGGCAGGGGCGTCCACTCGGCGTGGCTGCCCTGCGGGGAGCGGGCCAGCGGCGGGTCCAGGACGACGTGACCCGCATGGGCGAACAGGGCCCGCCCGTGCGGCTCGGGAGAGTGGCGCAGCTCCTCGATCGCGTTCTCCACGGCCCGGCAGGTGGCGTCGTCGGCGCCCTGTCCGGCCAGCTCCCGGGACATCGCCGCGGCCGTGAGATGCCGCTCGTGGGGCGTGTGCTCCGTGTGGCGGGAGGTGTCGACGTACACGGAGGCCCAGGGGCCGGAATGTTCGTACAGTGGATTCAGAAAAGCGAGATCCATGGCTCCCTCCCGGATGCCTGACGGGGTAGTGCTGCTCACCGGGCGGGTACCCGAACCGCATGAACGAACACGACGAGGCGGGCACCACCATGACCGGAGTCGACCCGGGCCGTCTGGACGACCAGCAGCTCATGAAGGAGCTGGAGACGATCCACCGCACGCGCCACGACACCCTGCTGTACGGCTCGAACGACGCGTTGCGGGCCCACAACGAGCGCATGGCGCAGCTCGAGGGCGAGTACCTGCGGCGCAACCCGCGCCGTTTCGTCGCCGCGGGCCGCACCCGCGACGGGGCCCGGGAGCGGGCCGCCGCGGTGGACGGGGCCCGGACCCGGAAGAATCCCGTCGGCAAGTGGGGCCCGGGAACAGAGGTGAGCGGCGGGGCGTGACCCCGCCGCCCGGACCGAGGTCGCCTCCGGTCAGCCGGTGGTCTCCTGCGCGAAGACGTCAAGGAACGCCTCGCAGAACGCCTTCAGATCGTCCGGCCTGCGGCTGGTGACCAGCTTGTTGGGGCCCTGGTCGCAGATCCTCACCTGCTCGTCGACCCAGGTGCCGCCCGCGTTGCGGATGTCGGTCCTGAGGCTCGGCCACGAGGTCAGCACCCGGCCCCGTACGACGTCCGCCTCGACGAGCAGCCACGGTGCGTGGCAGATCGCGGCGACCGGGCGGCCCCGCTCGAAGAAGGCCTGGACGAACGTCACGGCGTTCTCGTCCATGCGCAGGAAGTCCGGGTTCGCGACGCCGCCCGGCAGGACCAGCCCGCCGAAGGACTCGGCCGGCACCTCGCCGACGACCTCCTCCACCGGGAACCTGTCCGCCTTGTCCAGGTGATGGAAGGCCTGGATCTCACCGGGCCTCGTGGACACGAGTACGGGGTCCTGTCCCGCGTCGACCGCCGCCTGCCACGGATCGGTGAGCTCGATCTGCTCGACGCCCTCGGGTGCGGTCAGGAATGCGATGCGCATGATGGTTCAGCATCCTCTCGGCTCAACGGCCTTTCTCCTCAACGGACTTCTGGTTCCCGCCGGGCTTCTTCCGCAGGCCCGTGCGCACGCAGCGCAGCAGTTCCTCCCCGTACGGCAGGAGCACGCACGTGCCGATCGCGGCGGCGATGCCCGCGAGATAGCCGCGCGACAGCGGAGGCCGGCGCGGCACCAGCCGCCATGCGTCCGGGTCGCCGCGGCCACCCCGCACCAGTGACTTCACCTGGTCGGCGTGCAGGCACATCAGCGCGGCCAGCGCCCCGAACGGCAGCGACTCCAGGAAGCTGTGGATGTGCTGCTCGACGGGCCTGACCTCGCGCTCGCTCCGCACGGCCGTCCGTACGTCCCACAGCGCGGTCGCCTCGTGCACCGCGGCGCCGCCCAACTGCACCGACAGCATCAGCGGGTTGACCTCGTAGCGCAGGGTGAGCGCGATCGGCACGCCGACCTCGGCCATCATCAATGAGTGGATCAGGGACTCCTTCGTCCCCGCGGTGTCCTCGATCCGGGTGCGCCGGTGCATCACCCAGTCGGCGAGCCCCGGGACGAACCAGCTGGGCAGCAGCCCGTACAGCAGGTAGCGGGTGGTGGCCTCGCCGACGTCGACGGTGACGCCCGTCGCGGCGATCTCGGCGGCCCGGTCCCGGCTCATACGCGGCCCCGGCGGCCCGGATCGGCGCGGCTGATCTCGGCGAGTGCCGAGTCCGGGTCCCGCGCCACCGCCAGGTCGCCCAGGCTCACGAAGCCGACGGGCCGGCCGTCCTCGACGACCGGCAGTCGCCGTACCGCGTGCTCCCGCATCAGCCCGACCGCCTCCGGCACCGGATCGTCGGGTCCGACCACGACCGGGCGCGGCGTGCACACGGCCTCGGCCGGTACCGTCAGCGGGTCGACGCCCTCGGCCACCGCGCGCACCGCGATGTCACGGTCGGTGAGCACCCCGACCACCCGCCGGTCGTCGGCGACCAGGACGTCCCCGATGTCCTCGGCGCGCATCAGCTGAGCCGCCTCGACGAGTGAGGCGTCCGGGCGGACGGTGATCACACCCGGCGTCATCACGTCCCTCACGCACTGGGTCATCGGCGGGCACCTCCCCGGCCCGCGCCGCCGCGTTCCGTCAGCGCCTCGGCCAGCGCCTGCACATTGGTGTAGCGCGCCGAGCGCGGCAGCACCTGCAGGGCCTCGATCAGGGCGTCGGGGGCGTTCCTCCGGCGCAGCACGGCACTCAGTTCGCCCGGTCCCGCGGGAAAGGAACTGCGGCCCAGGATCCTGGCCAGCTCCAGACGCACCGCCTCCAGAGAGGCCCGGGAGCTGCCCGGCGCCACCGGTCCGCCCCAGACCTCCGGGTCGTCCTCGGCGGTCGGCTCCGGGTCGTGCCACTCCTCGGTGCGCGTGGGATGCCCGGACCTGAGCAGACCCTGCAGTTCGTGCTTCATCTCGTCGTCCCGGTGGACGCTCAGCCGGTCACTGCCTCGCTGCATTGTCTCCCTCCAGATCTTCGGGGGTGGGGACCGCGTACCCGGGGAGCGGGCACCGACACGGGGATTGCCGGCCGGATCGGACGGGGTTTGCGCGGCGGACAGCGGGAGACCCGGGACCCACCCCCCCACGGAGCCACCTGGGGAAGGACAGGCAATGGCGCTGCTAGCCGTGATCATCCCGGTCGTGATGCTGGTCGTACTGCTGGCACTCGGCCGGTACGAGGAGATGCTGCTGCCCTCCGAGACACCGGAGGAGGAGACGCCGCCGCTGCCGACCTGGGTGGCGCCTACTTCCTCTCGTGGCCCGGCAGGAACTCCTGCAGCTTCGCCTTGAACCCCTGCTTGACCATGGAGCCCCGGTCCGCGTCGCCCTTGAGGATCGACGCGGCCGTCGCCTCCATCTGCTCCCACGTGGCGTGCGGCGGGATCGGCGGCACGGCCGGGTCCGTGAGGAACTCGATCACGGCCGGGCCGTCGGCCTCGAGCCCGGCCCGCCAGCCCGCCTCGACGTCCTCGGGCTTCTCCACGCGCACCCCGGTCAGGCCCAGGGAGCGGGCGAACGCCGCGTACTGCACGTCCGGGAGCTCCTGCGAGGGCAGGAAGGACGGGGCGCCCTCCATGGCCCGCATCTCCCACGTCACCTGGTTGAGGTCGTGGTTGTTCCAGACGCCCACGACCAGCCGCTTGTCCTCCCAGCGGTCCTGGTACTTCGCGGCCGTGATCAGCTCCGCGAGCCCGTTCATCTGCATCGCACCGTCGCCGACCAGCGCGAACACGGGCCGGTCCGGATGGGCGAACTTCGCGCCGATCGCGTACGGAACCCCGCAGCCCATCGTCGCCAGCGTCCCGGACAGCGAGGCGCGCATGCCCGGCCGCATCGTCAGATGCCGCGCGTACCAGTTGGCCACCGATCCGGAGTCCGACGTGACGATCGCGCCGTCCGGCAGCAGCGGGTCCAGGGCCCGGGCCACGTACTCGGGGTTGATCGGGTCGGCCGACAGCTGCGCCCGCCGCTCCATCACCTCCCGCCAGTGCCGTACGTTGTCGCACACCGTCTCGTACCACTCGCGCCCGCGTTCCTCGCCCCGGATCATCGGGATCAGCCGGCTCAGCGTCTCCTTCGCGTCGCCGACGAGATTCACCTCGTACGGATAGCGCATCCCGACCATGTGCGGATCGATGTCGATCTGCACACCCCGCGCCTTGCCGAAGTCCGGCAGGAACTGTGTGTACGGGAAGGAGGAGCCGATGGTCAGCAGGGTGTCGCAGTCGCGCATCAGCTCGTACGACGGACGCGTGCCGAGCAGGCCGATTGCGCCGGTGACATAGGGGAGTTCGTCGCTCAGGACGTCCTTGCCGAGCAGCGCCTTGGCGACGCCCGCGCCGAGCACTTCGGCGATCTGCTCCACCTGAGCGCGAGCCCCGGCCGCGCCCTGGCCGGCCAGGATCGCCACCTTGTCACCGGAGTTGAGGATCTCCGCCGCCCGCTGCAGGGACTCCTCCGAGGGAATCGCCGTCCAGGCGCTGCGGTCCAGGCTGGAGGGCACCATCTTGAACTCGTGCGTGGGCGCCGCGTAGTCCAGCTCCTGCACGTCGCCGGGGACGATGACGGCCGTCGGGCAGCGGCGCGCGTAGGCCGTGCGGATCGCCCGGTCCAGCACGTTCGGCAGCTGCTCGGGAACCGTCACCGTCTCCACGAAGTCCGAGGCGACGTCCTTGAACAGCGTGTGCAGGTCCACCTCCTGCTGGTACGAGCCGCCCATCGCCGTCCGATGCGTCTGGCCCACGATCGCCAGCACCGGAACGTGGTCCAGCTTCGCGTCGTACAGGCCGTTCAGCAGGTGGATGGCGCCCGGCCCGGAGGTCGCCGCGCACACCCCGATCCGGCCGCTGAACTTGGCGTAGCCGACCGCCTGGAACGCGGACATCTCCTCGTGCCGGGACTGGATGAAACGCGGCCGGTCCTCGGCCCGGCCCCAGGCGGCGAGCAGCCCGTTGATGCCGTCGCCGGGATAACCGAAGACGTGCTCCACACCCCACTCGCGCAGCCGCTCGAGGATGTGGTCGGACACCTTGGTGCTCATTCCGGGCCTCCCGGTCGTGAGGAATCGTCGTCGCACCGCCCGAGTCACCCGGGGCGCGGCCGGAAAACCTGCGTGGGTGTTTGCGGGCAGGGGCCCGGGGCAGGCGCTGTGTCAGTGCTTCGGACAGGAGGCACGTCCGTGGGAAGCGGCGACCGCACCCCCCGTGTCTCTGTCCGGGGTGTGCGCGCGCTCCCACGGTGACCGTCCAACCAGAGCACCCGTATAGGGAGATGCGACGCACCATGCGAAACCGAGCGAGCGCGAAGCACCACCCGCACGACGACGCCCCCGACACCGCGGAGGCGTTCCGCCGGCTCGCCACGCTTCCCCCGGGCCAGCAGCGCGACACCGTCCGCGAGCAGATCGTCGAGGCATGGCTGCCGATGGCCGAACGGCTCGCGGGACGCTTCCGCAGCCGCGGCGAGAGCTACGAGGACCTGCGCCAGGTCGCGGCCCTCGGCCTGGTCAAGGCCGTCGACCGCTACGACCCCGACCGCGGCAACGCGTTCGAGAGCTACGCGGTCCCCACCGTCACCGGGGAGATCAAGCGGCACTTCCGCGACCACATGTGGACCCTGCACGTGCCGCGCCGGGTCCAGGACCTGCGCAACCGGGTGAGGTTCGCCTGCCAGGACCTGTCACAGAGCGCGTCCGGACAGCGGCCCACAGTCGCGCAGATCGCCGAGCACGCGAACATGAGCGAGGAGGACGTACTGGTCGGGCTCGAGGCGCTGGAGAGCTTCACCGCGTTGTCGCTGGACGCGGAGCTGCCCGGCAGCGAGGACGGCTACTCCCTGAGCGACGCCCTCGGCTCGGCCGACCCCGCGCTGGACACGGTCGTGGACCGGGAGGCCGTGAAGCCCCGGCTGGCCGCGTTGCCGGAGCGGGAGCGGGCGATCCTTTACATGCGGTTCTTCGGAGACATGACGCAGAGCCGGATCGCTGAGCAGTTGGGGATCTCGCAGATGCATGTGTCCCGGCTCATCAGCCGGTGCTGCAATCGGTTGCGGGATCAGGTGTTGAGCGACGTCGCGTAGAGGGGTTTCACGACACAAGGGGTTTCACGACACAGCCCCGCGCCCCTGTACGGCGTTGCCCGCAGCCAGAGCCATGTGCCGGGCCATGATGTCCATCGCCTGTGCTTCGGCCATGGAAAACGGCGGGCGTGTACCGCAGCGGAACAAGGTCAGTACGCCTTGGCCGGGCAGAGGTGTGCACAGCAGTGATGTGACGTTCGCCTGGATCAGGTACGGGGCGCCCGTCGTGTCCCGGCCGAAGGCATCCGGGTTCTCCGGGCGTATCTGCAGTGCCGTGGAGCCCGTGCGGGCCGCCTCCGTGACCAGGGGGCAGTCGGCCGGGTCCTGGGACGCCAGTGCCGGTGCCTGCTCGTCCGACGGTGCCAGCACGGTCGTACGGGACAGGCGCGCGGCCCCCGTGTCGGCGATCACCCAGTCGGCGAAACAGCCGTGCAGGACGTGTGCCGCCCGTTCCAGGGCCGTGCCCGCAGGTGCGGTCAGCAGGGTCGTGGTCATCGTGTCCAGGAGGTCCGTCAGGGCCGCGTGCCGGGTCGCCTCGCCGAGGTCCGGCAGCGGGGTCTGCGGGCCGTCGGCGGTGGGCAGCTGCTGTCCCGCGGGCTGCAGCACCGTGAGGACCGCGGCGCGCGGCTCGCCGGACGGGCGTACCGCGGCGAGGGTGGTGTGCACCGGTACCGCCGGGCTCTGCTGGAGGCGGACGGTGAGGCTGCGGTCGCCCTCGCCGCGGGCCACCGCCGCGGCCTGGGAGCGGAACGCCGCCCGGTCGCCGTGCGCGAGGAAGCCCGTCAGCGGGCGGCCCGTCGCATAACCCGCGCGGGCGCCGGTCAGGGCCGTCGCCGCGAGGTTCAGCCGGCGGACCACCGTCTCCCGGTCCACCAGTGCGACGGGCACCGGCAGACGCTGGAACACCGCCCGCAGCAGCTGCTGCTCCTGGCGGTCGGCCGGGGCGGTGCGGGGCAGCTCCGACGTGGACAACCGCTCGTACCACGGCCACAACTGGCCCGCCACATGGTCGAGTTCGAAGATCGCCGCGTCCAGAACCGACGGCAGGTCCCCGGTCGGCACGGACCGCGCCGCCTTGAGCTCCGCGATGCGGCGCACGAAGTCCGCGAGTTCCTCACCGAATTCGTCCGTCTGGGTCATACGACGAACGTAACTCTGTTTCCTGGGTCGGTCGTCGGGAAGGTGCGAGGTGGACGACCGCGGAAAGGAGGAGTACCGCATGCCGGGTACAGAGGACCCCGGCCGGTGGGAGGCCGTATCTCCTGAGTCTCCCGAATCCGCGCTGCCGGGGCGACGGTTGTCGGAACTCGTCGAACAGGCCGTGCGGTGCACCGCCGACTGCTGCGGAGCGAGCAGCATGGTGGCCGAGGGGAGCCCCGAGCGGCTCTCCGCCGTCACCCATCCCGACCTCGCCGCGCTCGTCTCGGTGCAGCTGCGCTGCGGTGACGGGCCCATTCCGGCCGCGCTCGCCCAGGGGGAGCCGGTGGACAGCGCGGACCTGCTGTGCGAGGAACGCTGGCCGCAGTACCGCGCCATGGCGCTGGACTCGGGGGTGCGCTCCAGTGTGACGCTGCCCTTCCGGCGCCGCGGTCTGACCGTCACCCTCAGCCTCTACAGCTTCCGGCCCGGCACCCTGGAGGACGCCCCGCACGGGCCCGCGCGGGCGCTCGGCGACTTCACCGCGACCTCCCTGGTCCGTGACCGGTCCTACCGGGCGGCGCTCACCGAACTCGACCAGCTCGGCACCGCGCTGCGCTCCCGGCCCGTCGTCGACCAGGCCTGCGGCATCGTCATGCACGTCCTGGGCTGCGACGCCGACACCGCCTTCGGTGTCCTGCGCCGCATCTCCCAGACGACCAACCGCAAGCTCTCCGAGGTCGCGTCGGCCGTCGTCAGCAAGCGGGGGCGAGGGCTGGAGCGGAACCTGGCGGCGCTGATGAACTGAGCGGACTGAGCGGACGGAGCGGACGGAGCGGTGAGAGCGCGTGGAGTCGCCCCGCCGTGTCACCCGCTCGGCCGCTCCCGTCCCGCCAATGGGCCCCGGCCGCGCGCGCCGGGCCGCCGGGGCGGCTGTGATGGCTGAGGGGCGCGAACGCCGCCCCCGGGCCCTGTCGTCGGACTCCCGCCTGCCGGGCGAGCGCACGCACGAGATCCCGTCGGGCCGGCCCTCAGGGCGGACGACGGGAGTCCGACGACAGAGCCCGGCCGCCGGCCGAAGGAGCCCTTCCCATGCGCCGCACCGCCCGTGTCCTGTCCGTCGTCGCCCTGGCCGGGGCGGCCCTCGTCACCGCCGCGCCGGCCGGTTTCGCGGACCCGGCCGCGCAGGCCTGGCCGAGCGGCGCCACCGGCTCGGTCTCCTGCGACACCAGCGGCGACCCCGCCCCGGAGGCCGTCGATCCCACCTCGCAGGGTGCCGACGAGGGCACCGCCGGGCCGCAGCGGGTCCCCGGCCCCGAGGACGAGACGTCCGGGCCCGCCTACCGCGGCACCGCCAGGACCACGCCCGCGCCCGCCGCGGGCTCCGCGGGCAGCACGGGCGAGGTCGGCACCGAGGATGTCGGTCCTGCCACGGTCGATCCTGACGCGGGCCCACCCGACGGCGAAACCGAAACCATCCCTTCCGACGATGTGGTCCCCGCCCCGGCGTGGACCACCGATGGCGCCTGCCCGACGCAGCCCGGCGGCCGGAGCGAGTCGTGGAGCGCCACGTCCGACGCCCACCGCGGCGACGGCGAATCCTGCGGCCAGGTGAAGGACGGTCACCCGAAGGACACCGACTGCCCCGCCCCGGCGATCCAGCACGGCGTGCACGCCGGTGAGGGCGGTGCCTTCACCGACTCCGTGCCCGCTCTGGTCGCCGGTGGCCTGCTGATCGCCGGCGCACTCGGCGCCGCCGTACACCGGCTCGGCATCCGGGACTCCCGGCCCGGGTGAGCCGCGCGACCCCGGGTGACGCCCATGGGCTACCGGCACGGTGGGTACTCGGACCTCCAGGACCCGAGCCGCACCGTACGCCTCAGGGGACGACGGAGCAGGGAGGCACCCCGAAAGCCGACAACGGCAACGGCCAACGGCAGAGACAACAAGCCCCCCGACACGGAGGTACACATGCGGCGGACGGACCCGGAAGGCCACGGCCCCGTCCGCTACGGGCCGCCCCTCCCCGAGGACGGGCTGCCCGTGCTGCCCGAACTGTCGGCGGTGCTCGCCGCGGCCGCCGCCCGGGCCGGGAGCGAGCCGGTCGGCGGCGGCCACCCGCTGCTGGAGGCCGCGTGCGGCTACTGGGAGCGGCGTGGACTGTCCGCGCTGCCGGAGCGCACCGTGGCGGCCCCCGGCGCCCCCGCCCTGCTGCTCGCGCTGACCGCCGCCCTCGGCGGCGACGTCCTGGTGCCGCGGCCGTGCGCCGCCTGGTGGGCGCCGTACGCGCGGCTGCTGGGACGGCCCGTGTTCCATGTGGCGACGCCCGCCGAGTGCGGCGGTGTCCCGGATCCGTACGCCCTTCTGGAGACCGTGCGCCGGGTGCGGGACGAGGGCGGGGATCCGCGGCTGCTCGTGCTGTCCGTCGCCGACGACCCGACCGCGACCGTCGCCCCGCCCGAGGTGCTGCACGAGGCCGTCGAGGCGGCGGCCGGGGAGGGGCTGCACCTGGTCAGCGACGAGACCTGGCGCGACACCGTGCACGCCCCGCACGAGACCGTGCTGCTCAGCCCCGCCGAGATGCTGCCCGACCGGGTCACCGTCGTCACCGACCTGGCGGGCGCCCTGCTGCCGACGGGCTGGCCGGCCGCGGTCGCCCGCTTCCCCTCAGGGAAGGACGGCGACGGCCTCCACGCGCGCGTGCTCGACGTGCTCACCGCGCTCGGCGCCCGCGTCGCCGCCCCGGTCGCCACCGCCGCCGGGTACGCCCTGGGTGAGCCCGAACCCGTCCTCGCCCGTCTCACCGCCGCCGTGCGCCTGCACGCGCGCATGGCCGCCGCCGCGCACGCCACCGTGGTCGCGGCGGGCGCGTTCGCGCTGCCCCCGCAGGCCGGGCGGCACCTGTACGTCGACCTCGGCCCGCTGCGCTCCGCGCTCTCGGTGCAGGGCGTGGGCGACGCGCAGGACCTCGAGGACTTCCTCGCCGCCCGGCTCGGCATGCCCGCACCGGGCGGCCACCGCTTCGACGACGACCTCGGGGCGCTGCGCATACGGCTGTCCACGGGCCCGCTGCTCGGCGGCACGGACGAGGAACGCGCGGAATGCCTCGGTTCACCCTCGCCGTTGGAACTGCCACACGTGCAACGCGCGTTGAGCTCCTTGAGGTCGGTCCTCGACGATCTCCGCGACGGCGCTCAGCGACGGGAGGATCCTCGATGACGCAGCAGTCCGAGTCGCCCACCACGAGTACGACCACGCGGGAAACCGGCGTTCCGGCGGACCGGTCACCCCTCGCGCCCCCCTTCCCGCCCCTCGCCGAGCCCCGTCCGCTCGGCGAGCGGCGGGTGTGGCCGAGGACCTTCCACGACCGGCTGACCGCCCCGCTGCCCGGCCTCAAGGCCCTCGCCCGCTTCGCCCGCGAGGGTTCCGTACGGCCCGGCAAGGAGGGCCTCGCCGACATTCCGCTGCTGCCCTTCGCGCCCGCCCCGCTGCCCCGTGTGGACGCGCGCACCGTCGCCGTCAGCTGGGCCGGGCACGCCAGTTGGGTCGTGCGCGTCGGCGGACTGACCGTCCTCACCGACCCGGTGTGGTCACGCCGCATCCTGGGCACCCCGGCCCGCATCACCCCCGTCGGCGTCGCCTGGGAGGACCTGCCGGGCGTCGACGCGGTCGTCATCAGCCACAACCACTACGACCACCTGGACGCGCCCACTCTGCGCCGGCTCCCGCGCGACACCCCGCTGTTCGTGCCGGCCGGGCTCGGCCCCTGGTTCCAGCGCCGCCGGTTCACCCGGGTCACCGAACTGGACTGGTGGGAAGGGGCCGAACTGCAGGGAGTCCGCTTCGACTTCGTGCCCGCCCACCACTGGTCCAAGCGCACCCTCACCGACACCTGCCGCAGCCTGTGGGGTGGCTGGGTGCTCACCGCCCCCGACGGACATCGCGTGTACTTCGCGGGCGACACGGGGTACGGCCACTGGTTCACCCGCATCGGCCGGCGCTACCCCGGCATCGACCTCGCCCTGTTGCCCATCGGCGCGTACGACCCGCGCTGGTGGCTCAGCGACGTCCACTGCGACCCGGAGGAGGCCGTCCGCGCCGCCCAGGACCTCGGCGCCCGCCGGATGGCCCCCATGCACTGGGCGACGTTCGTCCTGTCCGCCGAGCCCGTCCTCGAACCCCTCACCCGCGTACGCGCCGCCTGGGAGAAGGCGGGCCTGACCCGCGAGAACCTGTGGGACCTGCCGGTGGGAGGTTCGCGCGTACTGGAGGACTAGGGCCCTTCTGACGGACCTCCGCGGCGTCGCACGGAGATCCATCAGAAGGGCCCCAGGTGTATTGATCACAAGCGTTGTCGACCGACTCGGGGTGCCTACGCCGCCTTCGTCTTCCGGATGCGTCGCCACACGCTGGGGGCCGCGCTGATCAGCAGGGTCAGTGCGACCGCCGCGACCACGCCCTCCCAGGGCTCGGGGAACAGCGAGCCGCCGAGGATCCCGATCAGCTGGTACGTCACCGCCCAGGCCAGACAGGCGGGGAAGTTGCCGCGGGCGAAGCGACGCAGCGGCCACTTCGCCATCAGGCAGGCCAGCATCACCGGGATGCGGCCGGCCGGCACGAGCCGGGACAGCACCAGCACCGCGAGCCCGTGGCCGGCGAGCTTCTCCTGGGCCTGCGCGAGCCGCTCCTCCGGCGCACGCGCCCGGATCGCCGCCAGCCAGCGCGACCCGTTGCGCGACCCCATCCCGCGCCGCCCCAGCCAGTACAGCGTCGCATCCCCGAGGAACGCCGCCAGGGACGCGGTCACGAACACCATGGCCATCGAGAACGGCGCCGTCTGATGGAAGGCCACCACGGCGGCCGAACTCACCAGCGCCCCTGTCGGCACCACCGGCACCAGCGCCCCGAACAGCACCAGCAGGAACAGCGACGGATAACCGATCGCCTGCTGCGTGGACTCCGGCGGTACGTTCGTCGCGGCGGCGGCCAGCCCTGTCACCGGGCGACCTCCAGCCGCACGCTCTCCCCGTGCCCGAGCCGGTGCACCGCGACCCGTGGCGCGCGCTCCGCCGCGAGGCGCACGAACTCATCGCCGGGCGCATGGAATTCATGGGGGCGCACGGCGTCCATCCCGATCGGCCAGTACGTGCCGTAGTGCACCGGCACCGCGCTGCGCGGCGCGAGCCGGGCGAGCGCCTCGGCGGCCCGCCCCGCGTCGAGGTGGCCCTCGCCGAGGTACGGCCCCCAGCCGCCGACCGGCAGCAGCGTCACGTCGACGGGTCCGACGTCCTCGGCCATCGACTCGAACAGCCCGGTGTCCCCGGCGAAGTACGTGCGCGCCTCGCCCTCGACGACGTAGCCGAGCGCGGGGGAGCGGTGCGGTCCGACGGGCAGCCGCCGCCCGTCGTGCCGCGCGGGCACGGCCCGTATCACGACACCGCCGACCCTGGCCTCGTCCCCGGGGGTCATCTCGCTCACCTCGAGATGGGTGAGCCGGCGCAGCCCGGGAACGGCGCGCGGCGCGTCCCGGGGCACCAGCAGGCGCGTGCCCGGCGCGAGGCGCGCCAGCGAGGGCAGGTGGAGGTGGTCGGCGTGCAGGTGGGAGACGAGCGCGACGTCCGCTCGCCAGGCCGGGGGTGGGGGCAGTGCGCCCCGTCGGCGGCGCAGGTGCGCGAGGCGGCGGGCGAACAAGGGATCGGTGAGTACGCGCACGTTCGAATCCTCGATCGTGCAGGTCGCATGACCCCACCAGGTGACCTCCACAGGCACCTCTTTGCCTCCTTCGCGCGACTCCCCCGAAGCCTACGGGCAGGAGTAGGGTCGGCGGCGAAACCCGGAGGTGAGGGGGACGCCATGGGACCGGTTCGCGTCACGGCGATCGCGAGTCTGACGCCGCTCGAGGAACTTGACGCCGATCCCTTTCTGGTGGACTCGCGCAGCCAGCACGCTATGTGCGCCCGCTGGGCGGCCGAGCGGGGCTACGTCGTCAGCCGGGAGCTGCTGGTGCGCGGGCTGCGGGCCGACCACTGTGTGCTGTGGGACGGTGTACGGCCGGGCGTCGACGTGTTCGTGGCCCCCAGCCGCCGGGTCCTGGAGAGCGCGCTGTCCTCCGTCGAGGAGTTCGCCGCGGAGTGCGCGCGGCGCGGCGTGCGGGTCGAGACGGTGGGCTGCGCGGAACCGTCGTACGACGCGCAGATGAAGGCCCGGGTGCACCGGCGGCTGTCGATGCCGACCGCCGGATACGACGGGCGTTAGCCGATCGACCGGTGTGACAGTGTGGTGAGTACAGGCCCGCATCGACGACGGGCCGGGACGTGAGGTGTGCCGGTCGTGCGTGGGGTGCGTTGGCGGCGGGTCGTCAGTCAGGTCGGGCGGAGCGTCGCGGTGTGGGGCGTTTCCACCGTCACGATGCTCGTCCTGGCGGGCATCCTGCCGGACTTCCGGCTTCAGTCGGCCAGCGGTGACAGCGCCACCCGCATCGCCGTCACCGCCGCGATCGGGGCCGGTGTCTTCGGTCTGCTGTCGGCGCTCGTCTGGCCCCTCCTCGTACGGCTCCTGCTGCTGGTGCCGGCGCTCGTCCTCGGGCTCCTGGTGTTCTTCCTCAACGGGTCGCTGCTCCTTCTGGCGCTGCGCCTGAACCCCTCAGGCGACAGCGAGGCGGCGCCCGAGACAGCCGTCATCGTCGCCGCCGTGATGTCCGCCGTCGCCTCCGCCACGGGCGGTGCGCTGGCCGTGCGCGACGACGACGCCTACCGGCGCCGCCTGTACCGCCTGTCCGACCGGCGCCGCAGATCCCTGCCGCCCTGCCCGTCCAGCCCCGGCACCGTCTTCCTGCAACTCGACGGCGTCGGCCACGACGTGCTCCTGGCGGCCGTGGAAAAGGGCCTCATGCCGACCATCGCGCGGTGGCTCGACGCCCCCACCCACCGGCTCACCCCCTGGCGCACCGACTGGTCCAGCCAGACCGGCGCCAGTCAGCTCGGCATCCTGCACGGCAGCAACCACGGTGTCCCCGCCTTCCGCTGGTACGAGAAGGACAGCCGCGAAGTGGTGGTCTGCAACCGCCCGACCAGCGCCGTCGAACTCCAGCGCCGGGCCGTCGCCCACGCCGGCCACGGCGGGCTGCTCACCGCCGACGGCGCCAGCCGGGGCAACCTGTTCAGCGGCGGCGCCGACGAACAGGCCCTCGTGCTGTCCATCGCGACCAAACGGCGCAGCCGGGAGAACCGTTCCCGCGCGGGCTACTTCGCCTACTTCTCCGACCCGGCCAACGCCGTCCGCACCGCCATGTCCTTCGTCGCCGAGGCCGCCCGCGAGACGGGCCAGTCCACCCGGGCCCGCCTCAGGAAGCAGCGCCCACGCGTCAAACGCGGCGGCCTCTATCCCCTCGTCCGGGCCTTCGCGACCGTCGTCGAACGGGACGTCGTCGTCGCCGCGGTGATGGGCGACCTGCTCGCCGGGCGCACCGCCGTCTACGCCGACCTGGTGGCGTACGACGAGGTGGCGCACCACTCCGGGCCGCACAGCCGGGACGCCGAGAAGGTCCTCGAACGCCTCGACCGGTCCCTCGCGCTGATCGAGAAGGTCGCCGAACACGCCCCGCGGCCCTACCGGATCGTCGTGCTCTCCGACCACGGCCAGAGCCCCGGCGAGACCTTCCGCGCCCGTTACGGCCTCACCCTCGGCGACCTGGTGCGGGCCGGATCCGGGCTGCCCGTGCCGCGCGGGGCGGAGCGCACCCACAGCGGCGCGGAGGCGCGGGCGGCCGTGCGTGCGGCGCTGCACATACCCGTCGAGGAGGGCGGCGAACGGCACCGCCCCTCGCGCCGCTCGGAGCCGATCGTGCTGGCCTCCGGCAACCTCGGCCTGGTCTCCTTCCCGGACGTGCCGCACCGGATGAGCAAGGAGGAGATCGACGCCCGACACCCCGCGCTGCTCACCACGCTCGCCAACCATCCCGGCGTCGGCTTCGTGCTCGTACGGAGCGAGGAGCACGGCGGGGTCGTGCTCGGCGCGTACGGCGCGGAGACACCGCTGGAGCGGCTCGACGGGGATCCCGGCCCGCTGGAGGTCTTCGGACCGGGTGCCGCCGACGTCGTGCGCCGCACGCACACCTTCCCGAACACCGCCGACATCATGGTCAACTCCGCGTACGACCCGGCCGACGGCGAAGTCCTCGCGTTCGAGGAGCAGATCGGCTCCCACGGCGGACTCGGCGGGGCACAGGCGAAGCCGTTCCTGCTGTCGCCGCTCGCCTTCTCCGCGCCGGTCGGGGACGGGGAGACCCTGGCGGGCGCCGAGCACGTCCACCGCGTACTGCGCCGCTGGCTGCGCGAGGCCGACGGACCGCAGGTCCCCATCGAGGCGGACGAGGACGAGCGGGCCGCCTGAAAAGCGGACGAGGACGAGCGGGCCGCCCGAAATTCGGCTGCGCCCGCAGAACCGTACGCACACACTGTTCTCACCGAACCGCGCGCCCCTGCGCGCCCCCTCGAACCTCCCCAAGGAGCTTTGGTTTTGCAGGCTGCCGTGACGGTCACCCCTGCCCGCATCCCCGAACTGCTGCTCGGCCTCGCCACCGTGCGCCCGGTCTTCGTCTGGGGCGCCCCCGGCATCGGAAAGTCCTCGCTCGTCAGGGAGTTCGCCGAGTCGCTGGGCCTTGCGTGCGTGAGCCTGCTCGGCACCCAGCTCGCGCCCGAGGACCTGATCGGCGTGCCGCAGATCCGCGACGGCCGTTCGGTGTTCTGCCCGCCGGAGGTGATCGCCCGCGACGAGCCGTACTGCCTGTTCCTGGACGAGCTGAACGCGGCCACGCCCGATGTGCAGAAGGCGTTCTACTCGCTGATCCTGGACCGCCGTATCGGCAACTACGAGCTGCCGAAGGGCTCGATCGTCATCGGCGCCGGAAACCGGGCCAGCGACAACGCGCTCGCCCGGCCCATCGCCTCCGCCCTCGTCAACCGCCTCACCCACGTGCATCTGGAGGCCTCCGCCAAAGACTGGCTGACCTGGGCCGCGAACAACGGCATCCACCCCTGGATCCTGGACCATCTCACCGACCGGCCCGACCACCTGTGGTCCAAGCCGCCGAAGACCGAGGAGCCGTTCTCCACGCCCCGCTCCTGGCACATGCTCTCCGACGCGCTGCACTCCTTCGGGCGCGACCTCGACGAGGAGACCCTCAAAGTCCTCGCGCACGGCACGCTGACGCCGGCGCATGCCACCGCCTTCTGCGGCTACGTCAAGATCGTGCGCAGCCGGTTCGGCATCGAGGCCGTCCTCAAGGGCGACGCCCGCTGGCCGAACCGCATCGAGGACCGCGACCTGCTCTACTACCTCGCCGAGTCCTTCCGCGGCCGGCTGATCAAGGAACTGCCGGTCAGCAAGGAGCACATGTCGGCGAACGGCCGGCAGACCGCGTACCGCGCGAAGTCCCTGCTCGTACAGCTCGCGGAGATATCCGTCGAGGTGGCGCAGACCGTCATCGCCTCCGACGCCGACGGCAACCCCGTGCTGCCCTCGTGGTTCCTCGTCGAGGCGGCCCGGGACATGCCCCGCCTCGTGGAGGCGCGGCGATGAGCCGCACCCGCGGCAAGGGGCAGAAGAAGCGGGACCTCGCCGCCGAGGCGTTCGCGGAGGGCATGCGGCTGGTGAAGGCCAACCCGGCGCTGGCGGCCGTCGAGTTCGGCGTCTGCCGGAACGAGGAGTGCAGGTTCGCGCCCCGCGACGGGCTCGTGTGCGTCGATTCCGACGGCGACCTGCATGTTCATCCCCAACGCCTCGCCGAACCCGCCGCCTGGGCCTGGGCGCTCGCGCACGCCGTCCTCCACCTCGGCTTCGGACACGTCCCGGCGGCCAAGGGCGAGCGCACGCAGCCCGACCGGTACGACGTCGCCGCGCGCTGCGCCGTCGTCAACCGCTTCCTGCTCGGCTTCACCATCGGCACGACCCCCGAGGAGCTGCCCGCCGCCTACCCCGACGGCGACGAGGAGCAGCTCGCCGCACGCTGGCGCCGGGACGGCATCCCGGCCGTGTACGAGCGCTGCGGTACGGCCGGCGAGGAACCCGACCAGCTGCTCGTGCCATGGGTGGGCTGGAGGCAGCCCCCGGACTGGCAGCTGGCGTTCGCCACCGCACTGACCCGGACCGTGTCCGCGGCGATGGACATGGCGGGCGGCCGCCGCGACTCCCTCGACGGCGAGGCGGCCGTACTTCGCCCCTGGGAGAAGGCGCTGAGCTGGTTCATCTCCTCGTACCCGCTCCTCGGCGGCATCGCGGCCGGCATCAAAGTCGTCGCCGACGCCGAACTCGCCCGCGCGCACGGCATCGCGATCGCCGCCGTCAACGCCGAGGCCGCAGAGATCTACGTCAACCCGCTGCGGACGTTCGAGGACGAGGAATGGCGCTTCATCCTCGCCCACGAGATGCTGCACGCCGCCCTGCGCCACGGCGACCGCTGCGGCACCCGCGATCCGTACCTGTTCAACGTCGCCTGCGACTACGTCATCAACGACTGGCTGCGCGAGATGCAGGTCGGCACGATGCCCGAAGGGCTGCTGTACGACCCCGAACTCAAGGGCCTTGCCGCGGAGGAGGTCTACGACCGCCTCGCCGGCGACCTGCGTCGCTTGCGCCGCCTGGCCACCCTGCGCGGCAAGGGCGTCGGCGACATGCTCGGCGCCCCGCTCGGCGTACCGGGCGACTACGTCGACCTCGACGAGTTCTACCGGCGCGGGCTGTGCCAGGGCCTCGACCTGCACCAGCGTGAGGAGCGCGGCTTCCTGCCGGGCGGTCTGGTCGAGGAGATCCGCGCGCTCAGCCATCCGCCGCTGCCCTGGGACGCGCAACTGGCCCGCTGGTTCGACGAGTTCGTGCCCCGTCCGGAGCCCGTGCGGTCGTACGCCCGTCCCTCGCGCCGCCAGTCGTCCACCCCCGACATCCCCCGCGCGGGCCGGTACTTCCCGCCCGAGGAGATCGCCCGCTGCACCTTCGGCGTCGTCCTGGACACCTCCGGCTCCATGGACCGCACGCTCCTCGGCAAGGCGCTGGGGGCGATCGCCTCGTACGCCGAGGCCCGTGACGTACCGGCCGCACGGGTCGTCTTCTGCGACGCCGCACCGCACGACGCCGGCTATGTGCCCGTCACGGAGATCGCCGGACGGGTACGGGTGCACGGGCGAGGCGGCACGGTCCTGCAGCCCGGCATCGACCTGCTGCAGCGCGCGGACGACTTCCCGCCCGGGGCGCCCGTGCTCGTCATCACGGACGGCTGGTGCGACGTCCTGCGGGTGCGGCGCGAGCACGCGTATCTGGTTCCGCAGGGCCGTCGCCTGCCGTTCACCCCCCGTGGGCCGGTCTTCCGGGTGCGGTGAGCGCGAGTGTGATCGGATGGGGGACAGGAACCCCGGACACGGAACCTCCGCAACGGGACCACACGCGAAAGGAAGAATCGTGGCTACCACGCGCTCCGCACACACCGTCTGGGAAGGCAACCTGCTCGAGGGCAACGGCGCCGTCACCTTCGACTCCTCCGGTGCCATCGACGAGCAGCCGGTCACGTGGGCTTCGCGGGCCCAGGACGCGAACGGGAAGACCAGCCCCGAGGAGCTGATCGCCGCGGCCCACTCCAGCTGCTTCTCCATGGCGCTGTCGCACGCCCTCGCCGGCGCCGGCACGCCGCCCACCAAGCTGGTCACCTCGGCCGACGTCTCCTTCCAGCCGGGTGAGGGCATCACGGGCATCCACCTCACCGTCGAGGGCACGGTCCCCGGCCTCGACAGCGACGGGTTCGCCGCCGCCGCCGAGGACGCCAAGAAGAACTGCCCGGTGAGCCAGGCCCTCACCGGCACGACCATCACGCTGTCGGCGAAGCTCGCCTGACCCACCCGGAACCGTCGTGCGGGCCGCCTGCCGCGGGCGGCCCGCACGAAGTGCCGGTTCGGGGGCCGGGAGCCGGGGGTACAACACCCTGCGCCGAGGTGTCGGAAGGAGCCCGATGGTGCCGGGGACGTCCAGCAACGGGACCGTGCTCGACTCCGCGGTGCGCGAGCGCACCCGCATCCTGGTGTTACTCAGTCTGGCCGGCCGGGTCGCCCCGGAGCACGGGGAGCCGGGACGTCTCGTCGACAGCTTCGACTTCGGCCGCTTCACACCCCATCTGCGTTCCAGCGAACCGCTGTTGCCCGTTGCGGTACTGGACGAGCGTGTCTCCCCGGAGGAACTGGGGCTGCCGGAAAGGGCGCGCCGTCTCGACCTCGCGGCGGTACGGATCCTGGTCGTCGCCACGCCCCGCGGCGACGCGACCCTGCTCATGGACTGCGACTTCGCGGGCGAGACCCCCTCCGCCGCCGTCGCCTCCTGGCTGGCGGGCACCTGCTTCGACCGTGAGCGCCTCGAGCTCGGCGGCCGACCGCTGCTCGCCGTGCTGACCGAACGGCTGGGCCTGCCCGAGCCGCTCGCCTTCGGCCAGAACGTCCACCAACTCGTCTTCCCGGGAGGGCACTTGCGGCACGAGCTGCTCGGCTCCGGGATCACGGGCGACTCCGGGCTTTCCGCCCCGCTCAGCGAGATGATCTACCGGGGGAGACTTCCGAACAACGGCTCCGGACACCCCGGCGTCAGCGTCCCTCCCCATCTGAGGAACCACGGGGTCACCGTGTCCGCGCACGGCCGCGGAGTCTCCGTCCAGGCGGGCTGGGCCCCGCACGTGGAGAACGGCCTGGCGCTGGTCGCCCTCGGCATGGTCTCCGCGCTGGCCGTCCTGCAGCGCACCCGGCTCGCGGCCTTCGGGATGATGCGGGCCAACGAGCAGGCGCCCGCCGACTCCCCGTCCGAGATCCGCTCCCTCATCTCCCGGCTCTCGGCCGGCGTGAACGAACTCCAGCTGGACCTCGCCTTCGGTGTGGAGGCGTACGTGGACAGCCTGCTGATCCCGGAAATGGTCATGGAGCGCTTCCAGTCGTCCTTCGGCGACGCGCTCGGCATCCGGGACAGCCTCGACAACTCGGCGCGCATGGTCGAGCGCCTGACCTCCGTCATCAACGCCCGCTCGGCGGCCCTCGACGCCGCCCTCGCCGAACGCGACGACCGCCGCGACCGCACCGTGTCGGCGCTCGTCGCGGCGGCCACCCTCATCGCGCTCCCCCCGACCCTCCTGCTCGCCTTCTTCGGCGTGAACGGCACGAACGTCGACCAGCACCACTCCATCCTCGACCTGCGGGAGTACGGCGTGGCGTACGTCGTCGCCTGGCTGCCCTTCGTCGTGCTGGTCCTGATCGGATACGTCCTGCTCAGACGGGTCGGCCGGCGCTCAGGTTCGCTGCTGGCCGCCCCCGACGACAGCCGCGTACGCCTGCCCGCGCCGCGCTCGTCATCCGGGAGCTGACGCCCATGTCGCGACGACCCGACGTCTCCGCCCACCGGGGCGGCTCCGAACGCTTCCCCGCCGCCACCCGGGAGGCGTACGAGGATGCGCTTCTGTCCGGCGCCGAGTACGTCGAGTTCGACATCCGGCGCACGGCGGACGGCGTCCTCGTCGTGTACCACGACCCGCGGGTGAACCACACCGGGCCGCCGCTGTCCCGCATCACGCACGCCGAGCTGTGTGAGCGCGCAGGACATGCCGTGCCCGTCGTCGACGACGTCATGGAGCTGATCGCCGGACGGCTCGTCGGGCACCTGGACCTGAAGGAGACCGGGTACGAACGCGAGCTGATCGACCGGGCGGTCGCGCTCCTCGGCACGGACGGGTTCGTCGCCACCACTCTGGAGGATCGTTCCGTCGCCGCGATCACGCAGGCGTTCCCCGGCGTGCGGACGGCCCTGTCGCTGGGGCGCGACCGCAGTGAGGTGGGCGCGGCGCGCCTGGCGGGAACCCGGCTGAGCGAGCTGTACCCGCTGCGGCGCCTGCGTGCCTGTGGCGCGCACGGGGTCGCGGTGCACCAGCGGCTCGCGCGCGCCAACGTGCTCCGTGAGGCGGCCCGGCACCGTCTCTTCACGATGGTGTGGACGGTCAACGACGACTCGGGCCTGCGCACCTTCCTCCACGACACCCGAGTGGACGTACTGATCACCGACAGGCCGCGAAGGGCCGTGGAGCTGCGAGGAGGCCCGAATCGAACCCCCTCGACGGGGAACGTGTCCCATTGACAACGGCTCACTCAAGTTTTGTGCTGGAGTGCGGGAGGCTCCTGGCGGAAGGGGACTGCGATGGGACGACCGGTCGGGATCGATCTCGGAACCACGAACTCGGTGGTGGCCGTGCTGGAGGGCGGTGAGCCCACGGTCATCGCCAACGCGGAGGGGGCCAGGACCACACCGTCGGTCGTGGCCTTCGCCAAGAACAACGAGGTGCTGGTCGGTGAGGTCGCCAAGCGGCAGGCGGTGACGAACGTCGACCGCACCGCGCGCTCCGTGAAGCGGCACATGGGCGACGCGACCTGGCGCTTCCCGGACCACGGCGACGTGGACGGCACCCGCTACCGCGCGCAGGAGCTGTCGGCCCGTGTCCTGCAGAAGCTGAAGCGGGACGCCGAGTCCTACCTCGGCGAGGACGTCACGGACGCCGTGATCACCGTGCCCGCATACTTCGACGACGCCCAGCGGCAGGCGACCAAGGAGGCCGGGGAGATCGCCGGCCTGAAGGTCCTGCGGATCATCAACGAGCCGACCGCCGCCGCCCTCGCCTACGGCCTGGACCGCGGCGAGGAGCAGACCGTCCTCGTCTTCGACCTCGGCGGCGGCACCTTCGACGTGTCGCTGCTCGAGATCGGCGACGGGGTCATCGAGGTCAAGGCCACCAACGGCGACACACACCTCGGCGGCGACGACTGGGACCAGCGGGTCGTCGAGTACCTCGTGAAGAAGTTCAAGGGGCAGTACGGCGTCGACCTCGGCAAAGACAAGATGGCGCTGCAACGGCTGCGCGAGGGCGCCGAGAAGGCGAAGATCGAGCTCTCCAGCTCCTCCGAGACGACCATCAACCTCCCCTACATCACGGCCTCCGCCGAAGGCCCCCTCCACCTCGACGAGAAGATGACGCGCGCCCAGTTCCAGGAGCTGACGGCCGACTTGCTGGACCGCTGCAAGACGCCCTTCCACCAGGCGATCAAGGACGCGAACGTGAAGCTGTCCGCGATCGACCACGTCATCCTCGTCGGAGGGTCGACGCGGATGCCCGCGGTCACCGAACTGGTCCGGGAACTCACCGGCAAGGACCCCCACAAGGGCGTCAACCCGGACGAGGTCGTGGCGGTCGGCGCCACCCTCCAGGCGGGTGTCATCCGCGGCGACGTCAAGGACGTCCTGCTCCTCGACGTCACGCCGCTGTCCCTCGGCATCGAGACCAAGGGCGGCATCATGACGAAGCTCATCGAACGCAACACCACGATCCCGACCCGGCGTTCGGAGATCTTCACGACGGCCACGGACAACCAGCCCTCGGTCGGCATCCAGGTCTACCAGGGGGAACGCGAGATCGCCGCGTACAACAAGAAGCTGGGCGTCTTCGACCTCACCGGCCTGCCGCCCGCCCCGCGCGGCGTCCCGCAGATCGAGGTCGCGTTCGACATCGACGCCAACGGGATCATGCACGTCTCCGCGAAGGACCTGGCGACCGGCCGCGAACAGAAGATGACCGTCACCGGCGGCTCGGCCCTCCCGAAGGACGACATCGACCGCATGATGCGGGAGGCCGAGCAGTACGCCGAGGAGGACCGCCAACGCCGGGAGGCCGCCGAGACCCGCAACCAGGCCGAGCAACTCGTCTACCAGACCGAGAAGTTCATCCGCGACAACGAGGAGCGGGTGCCGGCCGACACCAAGTCCGAGGTGGAGTCGGCGGTCGCCGAGCTCAAGACCCTGCTGGAGCAGAACGCCGACACCAACGCCCTGCGCGCCGGTGTCGAGAAGCTCGCCACGGTCAGCCAGAAGATGGGCCAGGCGATGTACGCCCAGGCCCAGCAGACACCCACGGGAGAGGAACACACCGCGTCCCAGGGCTCCTCCCAGGACGCTTCCCATGAAGAGGAGGGGGTCGTGGACGCGGAGATCGTCGACGAGGACAAGGAGCAGAAGGGCGGGGCGGCGTAGGGCCTGGCCGGCGGGGCAGGCCGGAGGAAAGCGGCGGGGCCCCACCACCGCAGGTGGGGGCAGCCGCGAGGCGGAGGGTGTCGATGCAACGCGGCGTGCCCCCGGCTCGGGCGAGGACGAGAGCGGGGGAGGCGTGCCAGAACCCGCGGCTCCCGCAGAATCCCCACCGGACAGGTATCGGAGAGGGGGCGGCGGGTTTCCGTACCGCCCGCCTTCCCCCGCCCCGGTGCTCGCCGTGGCGGCCTGCCCGCCGGGGCGTCAGGGCTTGCGGGCCACCCCCGCGTACACGGGCACGATGCCCTCCGCCTGGGCCGCCACGTCCTCCGGCTCCGGGCGCCAGCCCGACACCGGGATCACGCCGGGGCCGAGCAGCTCAAGGCCGTCGAAGAAGCGGGAGAACTCGGCGAGCGAGCGGGGGAAGAAGGGGGTTCCGCTGCGGCGGAAGTTCTCGGCCGCCTTCTCGATGGCCTGCGGGCTCAGGTCCGGGGTGACCTGGGACAGGATCAGGTAGCTGCCCGGGGCGAGTGTCTCCACGTACCGCTTCAGCAGTTCGTGGACCTCGTCCCCCAGGTAGTGGGTCAGCGCGACCAGCGACAGCGCCACCGGCTCGCCGAAGTCCAGGGACTCGCCGGCCCGCGCCAGCAGGCCGTCGATGTCGCGGACGTCGGCGTGCGCATAGTCGGTGCTGCCCTCGGCGGAGCCCCGCAGCAGCGCCTCCGCGTGCCTGAGGACGATCGGGTCGTTGTCCGCGTACACGACCTTCGCCTCCGAGGCGACGCCCTGCGCCACCTGGTGCAGATTGGGCTCGGTGGGAATGCCCGTGCCGATGTCCAGGAACTGGCGTATCCCGGCCTCGGCCGCCGTGCGGACGGCCCGGTGCATGAACCGGCGGTTGGCCTGGGCCCCGCGCAGCACGGAGCCGTCCACGGCGAGGATCTTCCGGGCCAGCTCCTCGTCCACCGGGTAGTTGTCCTTGCCGCCCAGCCACCAGTCGTACACCCGGGCCGGATGCGGCCGGCTGGTGTCGATGCGGAGCGGCTCGGCGTTGGATCCGGTCATGCGGCGTGTTCTCCTCGGGCCTTGGATGATGAGCGGTGCATCAGATGTCCTCCCGGCAGTCCTGGAGGATCTTCCGCGTACGTTGTGCCGACGCGGCGTGCGTCGTCATGTGGTCCAGGACCTCGAGGTGCGCCGAGACCTCCCTGCGGTGGTCCAGGTACAGGGCACCGGTGAGGTACTCGGTGACGACCATGTCGGGCAGTTCGGGCTCGGCGAAACGGAAGAGTGAGAAGGGTGCGGCCGTCCCCGGGTGCGGGCCGGCCGCGAACTCGGCGATCTGCAGGGTGACGCGGTCGCGCTCGGCGTACTCCAGAAGCTTGTCCAGTTGCCCGCGCATGACCTCGGAGCGGATGCTGACCGGGCGCCGCAGCACCGTCTCGTCCATGATCACCCACAGGTGGGGCGGGTTCGGGCCCTCGAGGAGCCGCTGCCGGGCGATCCGCAGCGACACATGCCGCTCGATCGCCTCCGGAGTGGTCTGCCCGATCGTCCCGGCCTCCAGGACGGCACGCGCGTAGTCCTCGGTCTGCAGCAGCCCGGGCACGAAGTGCGGCTCGTAGGAGCGGATCATCCGGGCGGCGCCCTCGAGGCTGACGAACAGGCTGAACCACTCCGGCAGCACGTCGTGGAAGCGCTGCCACCAGCCCGGCTGGTTCGCCTCCTCGGCCAGCGCGACGAACGTGTTCGCCTCGTCCTCCGGCACGGCGTACGTCTCGAGGAGCACCTGCACGTACGGGATCTTCAGCGCGACCTCGGCCATCTCCATCCGCCGTACGGTCGCGGGGGCCACCCGCAGCACCTTGGCGGCCTCCTCACGCTTGAGGCCGGCCGCCTCCCGCAGCTCCTGAAGCCGCTTGCCGAGCACCACCTGCCCCACCGTGGGCGCCGGTCGCCGCTCACTCACGCCACGTCTCCCCTACGCGCCGAAGGATCTCGGCCAGTGTGTCATGTTCCGGCGAAGCTCTCACGGCGACGGGACGAGGTACTCGACACTCCCGGGGCTTGCTTCGGCCATTACCTCATGCGTAATCGACCGTCAGGCCCTGGCGAGGGAGGGTGGTGACACCGGTTTCCGGGCCGGCGCACTCCGGCCCGGAAACCGGCCCCACCAGCGACCCGACCCCGACGGAGGGTGATTCGTCATGTCCGTGACCCAGCAGGCCCTGGCCCGGACGGCCCGGCCGCACCTCGCGCTGCGCCGCTTTCTCGCCCTGGACGCGGTGGTGACCGGGGCGAATGCCATCGCCTACCTCGCCGCCTCCGGTCCGCTGGGCCGCTTCCTCGGGATCGACTCGGGGCTGCTGATCGGACTCGGCGCCTTCCTCGCGGTGTACGCGGCGGGCGTGGGCCTGCTCGCCTCCCGGACCCGTCCGGCCACGCTGCCGGTCAGGGCCGTGGTCGAGGCCAACCTCGCCTGGGCGGTGCTGAGTTGCGTCGCCCTGGTCCTGTGGCTGTCGCCGTCGGCGGCGGGCGCGGTGTGGACGGTGCTGCAGGCGGTCACCGTCGCCGGGTTCGCCGCGCTGCAGCACATGAGCCTGAAGACCTGTCAGGTCATCAGTGAGTGAAGGTACTTGACCGTCGCCGGGTCGGCCGGGAGCAGCGTCTCGATGGCCAGCTCGGCGACCGTCACGTCCATGGGCGTGTTGAACGTCGAGATCGACGAGATGAACGACAGCGTCCGGCCCTCGTGCTCGATCCGCATCGGCAGAGCGAAGTACGCGACGGGCTGCGCCGGTTCGTCGTCGGCCGCGTCCTTGGGCACCGGGTAGGCAGACACCTCCTCGTACAGCGCCCGCAGCGGCTCGAAGCGGTGCAGGGCGATCTGCCGCTCCATTTGGGTGAGCAGATGCCCGCGCCACTCACGGAGGTTGCGGATACGGGGCGCGAGGCCCTCGGGGTGCAGCGTCAGCCGCATCGCGTTCAGCGGCGGCTTCAGGAGGAACTCGGGGATTCCGTCCAGCAGCATCGTGATGCCCCGGTTCGCCGCCACCACCTGATAGGTCGCGTCGACGACGAGCGCAGGGTAGGGCTCGTAGCCCTGGATCAGCCGCTCCATGCCCTCACGCAGCGCCTCCAGCGCCGGGTCGTCCAGCGGGGTCTCCGGGTAGTGCGGGGCATAACCGGCCGCGAGGAGCAGGGCGTTGCGCTCCCGGACGGGAACGTCCAGATGCTCGGCCAGCCGCAGCACCATCTCCTCGCTCGGCCGGGACCGGCCCGTCTCGATGAAGCTGACGTGCCGTGCGGAGGATCCGGCCCGCAACGCCAACTCCAGCTGACTGACCCGCCGCCGCTCCCGCCAGGCCCGCAGCAGCGGGCCGATGCGCTTGTCCGCGGGGGTGGCGGCTCGGGCTGCGTTGCCGGTCGCGACAATGGTCATACGGACGACCGTAGTCGAGGAGCGCGGGTATGAACGAGTGGCGCAAACCGTCCCTGGAGGCCGCGGCGGTGTACCGCGCCCGAGTACGGGGCTGTCTCCTCGGCGGAGCGCTGGGCGACGCCCTCGGCTACCCCGTCGAGTTCTCCTCCCTCGACCGCATCCGCGCGACGTACGGCGAGAGGGGCGTGACCCGGCTGGTGCCGGACGGCGAGGGGGCCGTCGGCCGCATCAGCGACGACACCCAGATGACGTTGTTCACGGTGGAGGGCCTGCGCCAGGCGGTCGGGCGGGCCCGGAGCAAGGGCATCGGCGGCGCGGAGACCACCCTGGTGCGGAGGGCGTACGGGCGCTGGCTCGAGACCCAGACCAGGCCGGGACCGGACGAGGGGCCGAACCACGGCCTGCTCGCCGAACCCTGGCTGTACGCCCGCCGGGCCCCCGGGAACGCCTGCCTGTCCGGGCTCGCCCAGGACCACGTGCCCGACCCCTGGGCCGAACTGGGCGCGCCCGGCCCGGTCAACGCCGACTCCAAGGGCTGCGGGGCGGTCATGCGCTCGGCACCCTTCGGCCTGGTGGCCAAGGCACCCGCCGGCCGCGCCTTCGACCTCGCCGCCCGCTGCGCCCAGACGACGCACGGCCACCCCACCGGCTACTACGCGGCCGGCGCGCTCGCCGCCATCGTGTCGTACGTGATCGCAGGGGACTCCGTGGAGGGCGCCGTCCTGCGCACCCTGCGCCTGCTCGGTCGGCACCGCGGGCACGACGAGACCTCGGCCGCCCTGAACCGAGCCCTCGACCTGGCGGCCGAGGGCGGGCCGGCCCCCGAGAAGGTGGAGAAGCTCGGCGCGGGCTGGGTCGCCGAGGAGGCGCTCGCGATCGGGGTCTACGCGGCGCTGGCCACGCACCGCGTCGAGGACGCCCTCCTGCTGGCCGTCAATCATTCGGGTGACAGCGACTCCACCGGTTCCATCTGCGGCAACATCCTCGGCGCACTGCACGGCGACGTCGGGCTGCCGCACACATGGGTGGAGCGGGTGGAGGGGCGCGCCCGGATCGCCGCGCTCGCCGACGATCTGGCGGCCGAATGCCTTCATGACTGAGGCCGGGGCCCTTCTGACCAGGGCCGCGGCAGGTGTCCTGTGGCACGCTGGACAGGTACGCGACATCCAGGAAGGGAGCCGGGCCATGGCCGTCGAACCGCTGTCGCAGAAGGAGATCGAGGACCGGCTGGCCGAGCTGCCGGGCTGGTCGCTCGACGGGGACCGCCTGACCCGCTCCTACCGGCTGGCCTCCCACTTCGCGGCGACCGCGCTGGTCATCCACATCGCCCAGGTCCAGGACGAGCTCGACCACCACTCGGACCTCACGCTCGGCTACAACACCGTCCAGCTCTCCGTGAACACGCACAGCGTGGGCGGAGCCGTCACCGAACTCGACTTCCAACTCGCGCACAGGGTGGAGGAACTGGCGCCGGGGCACGGGGCGCGCTGACGCGCACCGGGCTGCGAGCGAGGACCACCAGTGCTGGACTACGACAAGGAAGCCGAGCGGTACGACGGTCTGCGCGGCGGCGAGCCCAGGGCGGCCGCCGCCGCGGAGGGCGTCCTGAGCCTGGTACCGCACCAGGCGCGCAGTCTGCTCGACGTCGCCTGCGGCACGGGCATCGTGACCCGGCGGATCGCAGCCGGCCGGGACGGCATGCGTGTGACCGGCGTCGACCTGGCCGAGGCGATGGCCCGGCAGGCCGCCGCCCGGCTCCCCGGTGCCGTGGTGCGCGCCGACAGCCGCCGGCTGCCGTTCCGGGACGGCGAGTTCGACGCCGTGAGCAGCGTGTGGCTGCTGCACCTCGCGGAGACCCACGACGAGGCGCGCACCATCGTCGCCGAGTGCGCCCGTGTGCTGCGGCCCGGCGGCGTGTACGTCACGACGGTCGACAAGGCCGCCTCGCACAACGTCGGCAGCGACATCGACGCCGTGCTCGCCTCAAGGCCGCGCCATGCGGCCCGCGACGAGGCCGCGCGGGTGGAGTCGTACGCCGTCGAACACGGCCTCGGGCCGTGGGGCCGGGCGCGTTTCGCCGGCCGGGGCCAGGGCCGCAGCCCGCGCCGCACGGTCGCGGACCTGCGGCGCGGCTGGTTCGTCACCCTGCCGCCGGGCGAGCCCCTCGCCGACCGGTTCGCCGCACGCCTGCAGGCCCTCCCCGACCAGGACCGGCCCCGCCCGGACCCCGAGTTCAAGCTACGGGCGTTCCGGAAGGACGGCTGAAATTCGCCCGTACGTTGTTGCCTTCGCGGGGGTGGGCGGTCCTCTCGGCGCAGGTCGGCTGTCTGTGGCCCGTCCGGCGTTTGAGGACGAGGCCGTTCAGGCCGAAGAGTGTCTGGGGGCACAGCCCCCAGTGGCCGGCGCAGCGTCCTGCGGGCGGCGGCGACTGAGGGAACGGAACCCGGCCGTCCTCCCAGGAGGTACGTCTCGTGCAGGACCCGCACAAGCACCGCAGACGCCGTACCGTCGTCCTCGCCGCGGCGACCGCCGCGGCGGCCCTGATCGGCGCCGGACTGACCGGAGTCGTCACCGGCAGTGCCGAGGCGGCCACCGCCCGGCAGGTGGAGGCGCTCGACCGGGGCATGGTCAGCGTCCACACCGACAGCGGCAACCTGGTCGGCCGGCGCCGGCTCGGCACCGACCCCGAGGGCGTGTCCTCCAACGTCTACCGCGCCGGTACGAAGGTCAACTCGGCGCCCCGGCCCAGGCCGACTACACGGTCCGCGCGATCGTGAACGGCGTGGAGCAGGGCGACTGGG
This sequence comes from Streptomyces sp. HUAS ZL42, assembly GCF_040782645.1. Lineage (GTDB taxonomy): Bacteria > Actinomycetota > Actinomycetes > Streptomycetales > Streptomycetaceae > Streptomyces. The sequence goes on along the minus strand of NZ_CP160403.1, from coordinate 2,205,318 downwards.
TCCACGCGATCCAGTTCCGCACCGGCTACAAGGACGTGCCGATCAGCCCGCCGGTGGGCGGCACGACGGCAACGACGAACCGAGCCCACCCCCGAAGACGCGGGCAGCAGCGAAGACATCAAGTGACGGCACAGCCCCCGACCCGAGAGCTTCAGTTCAAGAGGCCGGGGGCTCACGTCGTTCGGGGTCGGGGCACCCCGGATGATCAGTTCACGGCGCAGCTCTGCTCACCCAGCCTGAACGACGTCGGTTTCGTGTTCGACCCCGACCAACTGCCCGTGAAGCCGAAGCTCACGGACGAGCCGGCCGTCACATTCGCGTTCCAGCTCACGTTCTTCGCCGTCACCGTCGAACCCGACTGCGTGTACTCGGCGTTCCAGAGTTGGGAGACCGTCTGGCCGTTCGGGAAGGTCCAGTTGAGGGACCAGCCCGACCAGGCGCTCGTGCCCGTGTTGGCGAGCAGGACGTCCGCCTGGTAGCCGCCCGTCCACTGGTTGGTGATCTTGTAGGTCACCGTGCAGGCGCCCGTCGGGGTGGGAGTGGGGTCGGTGCCGCCACCGCCGCCTCCGTCTCCGCCGCCCGTGTCCGACGTGTCGCCGTAGATGACACCCCGGCCGTTCGTGGAGCCATGTGGAGGGGGAGTGCGAAACGACCGGGCGGTCCCCTGTGCGGGTGGGGACCGCCCGGCCCTGTACGCGGAGCCTTAGCGGGGACTTATTCGAGGAGCTCCGCGTACGAGCCCATGGCCAGGGCGATGTCCGCCTCGGCCCAGAACCGGTGGTACGTGAACACGGGCGCGGCCCCGCCCGCCAGATAGCTCTCGATCTTCGACCAGGCCGGGTCGTTCTTGTAGAAGGACCGCAGCGAGGTGAAGGTCGAGGAGGAGTTGATCGTGTCGCCGTTCGGCATCGTGCCGCTCCAGCCGCTCGGGACGTACACGCCGTCGTCGAAGCGGTTGTAGTCGGCGCGGGTCTCCGGGACGGCGATGCCCAGGCTGTCCTGGTGGTTGGCCCACATGCCGTCGAGCAGCGCCTTCGCCTTCGTCGCCGCCTCGGTGTCACCGGAGCGGTCGGCGTAGTACGTCAGGGTCTTGGCGTAGGCGGCGGTCACACCGACGTCGTTGGTGTAGTCGGCGACCGTGACGTGAAGTCCCGCGTTGGCTCCGGGACTTGACGCGTTCCAGGTGTCGGGCTGGCCCGACCACTGCAGCGTGGAGGGGATCAGATAGGTGCCGTCCGGGTTGATCGTGGTCTTGGACAGCGCCCAGTCCACCCACTTGTCGAGGACCGCCTTCGCGGTGGCGTTCCCCGTCTGCTGGTAGTACTCGGCGACCCGCTCCATCGACCACGCCTGGAAGCCGAACCACTGGTTGGACGGCGGGTCGTGGTAGACGGGCTGCCAGTCGTAGTACATGCCGTAGAAGGTCGACGTACCCGCCGGGGGAGTCGCGTACCGGCCGGCCCAGCTGTTCGTCGCACCGCCCGCGATGGCTCCCTCGTCCGACTGCAGCCAGCGGTAGAACTCCAGCTGCCGCTGCAGCGACTTGGCCCAGTCCGCCTGTCCCGTCGCCGACTTGGGCCTCAGATCGGCATAGGAGCTGAGCGCGTAGGCCGCCAGCGGGTTCTGGTAGCCGCCGTGGGTGTGGCTGGAGCCGATGCGCCAGGCCCATCCGGCGCTCGAGTCCGTGGCGCCGCCCCACGCGTAGTACCAGGACAGCAGGTAGTGCGAGGCGTCCTTGCCGGTGCCCGCCGGACAGGCGGAGGCGCCGACGCAGTTGCCGATCTTCTTGAAGTACTTGTCGTACATCGAGTAGCGCAGGTAGTCGCCCATCTTCGCCGCCTTGGCGACGACACCGGACACGTCACCGCCCTTGCCCTGCTGCTTCGCCCACACGTCCGCCCAGTACGCGGCCTGCACGGCCCGCGCGTCGGCGTCGGGGGCGTTGGTGTACTTCCACTGCTCGGCGTACGACGAGTCACCGGTGAAGAGGTCCAGATACCCGTTCGTGCCGCCGTACTTGAAGGCGTCGCAGGTCGGCTGCGGCACCGTCTCCCACACCGACTCCTGCGCGCCGCGCTGGAAGGTGTTGATGTACGACGGTCCGGTGGCCGTCGGTCCGGCCTCGCACTTGCCGGGCTCGTTGCCGTAGCCGTAGACGTTGTCGACGTCCTGCAGCCAGTGCATGCCGTACACGTCGTCCGTGCCGTACGCGCTCCTCAGTTCGGCCGCGATCGGGTCCGAGCCGACCGAGACGCCGGTGTCGAGCCGGGCCGGGTACTCGCCCGGGGTGTCGAGTTCGGGCGCGTAGGTCGCGGGCTTCGACGCGTTGTAGAAGGAGTTGGTCGGCTGGTCGGCGTGGGTCGGGATCATGTACTTCTCCATGAGATCCCAGGCGCCGTTGAACCTGGACCAGTCACCGGTGACCTTGCCGTACATCGCCTGCAGCCAGAGAAGGTAGCTGTAGGCCTCCGACGTGGTCTCGTGGCCGTGGTCCGGGGCCTCGACGATCAGCGTCTCGACCGAGTGGTAGGGGATGCCCTCGGGTGAGAAGTAGCCGTTCGCCGGGTTGGTGATCTTGCCGTAGAGCTCCAGGAAGCGGGCGTCGTACGCCTTCGTCCCGGCGATCTGGGTGGCGGTGACCGTGGCCTTCGCGTGGCCGGTGGCCGTCGATTCGAAGGTGGCCGAGCCGGTGCCGGTGGCGGCGGCCGTGATGGTCACCTTCTGCGCGGTGTTCCAGTTCGACGGGGTGAAGACGAGCGAGGCTCCGCCGGTCACGGTGAGGCCCGTGTTGCCGCTCGTGCGGGCGGTCGTGACGGTCACGTCGGCGGACGGCTGCGTCGACAGCTTCACGTCGTAGGTGCCCGTCCTGCCCTGCTGCACGGGCAGCTGGGTCGGCGAGGCGACCACGGCGGGACCGGAGGCGACCGTGATGCCGACCGGCGTGGACTCCGCGGAGGCGCCCAGGCTGTCGTAGGCCTTCGCGAGCAGGGAATGACTGCCCACGGTCAAGCCGGAGGCCGAGAGCGAGTAGGGCGCGCTCGTGTCCGTGCCCAGCAGCGTGGTGTCGTCGTAGAACTCGACCTTGGTGACGGTCGCGTCGTCGGCGGCCGCGGCGGTGGCCGCGAGCGGGACCGCGTCGCCCTGGGTGTAGACGGCGCCTGCGGCGGGGCTGGTCAGGACGGTGATGGGCGGCTGGTGCGCGCCCGTGCAGGTGGTGCCGTTGATCGCGAAGGAGGCGGGGGCGGCGTTCGTGCCGCTGTAGGTGAACTGCGCGCCCGTGCTCACCGCCGCCCCGGCGGCGATCGTGCCGTTGTACGTGGCGTTCTGCACGGTGACCGACTGACCGGACTGGGACCAGACGCCGTTCCAGCCGTTGGTCAGCTTCTGGTTGCCCGTGTAGCCGTACGTCAGCGTCCAGCCGCTGATGGTGTCGGTGCCGCGGTTGGTGATCGTCAGGTCCGCGGTGAAGCCGGAGCCCCAGTCGTTCGTCCTGTAGTCGACGCTGCACTGAAGTGCCGCCGCCTGAGCGGGAGTCGATCCCGTGCTCAGCAGCGCGAGGGGAAGCGTGAGCGCCGCGACCGCGGCGGTCCACATTCGCCGTGCGGCTCTGCGTCTGCGTGGGGGATGCACTGCTGGTTCCTCCTTGCGGCTCGGAGAAGTCAAGGCTTGAACCAGTGGGAGCGCTCCCATAGTGGGGACGGGAAATCAAGGGGTCAAGATGCTTGAAGAGTCGAAAAGATTCGACGGGAGGTGCCGAGGGAAAGTCGGCACCTCCCCTGTTCTTTGCCACCACTTGGCGCTAGCTTCATTGACACCAGTGGGAGCGATTCCATCAGTCGACGCGTCCGTCACGACGCGCTGAGCTGCAAGGAGTCGCTCATGCGACACCCCCCGCGTTCAGTACTTTTAGCCGTCGCCGGTTCGGTCGCCCTCGTCGCGGGCGCGACCCTGCCGGTCGTCACGGCGCAGGGAGCCACGTCCGTCTGCACGGTGGAGTACTCCGTCACCAGTCAGTGGGACACCGGCTTCCAGGGCGCCGTGAAAATCACCAACAACGCTGCCGCCGTGAGCGGTTGGAGCCTCACCTTCGACTTCGCGGACGGTCAGAAGGTCACCCAGGGCTGGAGCGCCAAGTGGTCCCAGTCCGGTACGACCGTGACCGCGGCCAACGAGAGCTGGAACGGCTCGCTGGGCACCGGCGCGAGCGTCAGCGCCGGGTTCCTCGCCTCCAGGTCGGGGACCAACGCCGTACCGACGACGTTCCAACTGAACGGCACGACCTGCAACGTCGACACCGAGCCGACCCCGACCGACCCGCCGGACCCCGGTGGCACACCGCCCGCCCTGCACGTCTCCGGGAACAAGCTCGTGGACGCCGCGGGCGCCACCCGCAGGCTGCTCGGCGTGAACCGTTCCGGCGGAGAGTTCATGTGCGTCCAGGGCTACGGCATCTGGGACGGCCCGGTCGACGACGCCGCGATCAAGGCGATCGCCGACTGGAAGGCCAACACCGTCCGCATCCCGCTCAACGAGGAGTGCTGGCTCGGCCTTTCCAACATCAAACCCGAGTACGGCGGCACCAACTACGTCAACGCGGTCAAGGACCTGGTGGCCCGCGTCGAGGCGCACGGCATGACGCCGATGCTCGAACTCCACTGGTCCTGGGGCCAGTACACCGGCAACTCGGCCGGCTGCTCCGACGTGCACGCCGGCTGCCAGAAGCCGATGCCGAACATGCAGTACACGCCGTCGTTCTGGTCCTCGGTGGCCAGTACGTTCAAGAACGACCCGGCCGTGCTGTTCGACCTGTTCAACGAGCCCTACCCGGACCGCGCCACGTCCACGGCCACCCAGGCGTGGCAGTGCTGGCGCGACGGCGGCACCTGCCCCGGCATCGGCTACGAGGTCGCCGGTATGCAGGACCTGGTCGACGCGATCCGCGCCACCGGTGCCAGTAACCCGATCCTGGCCGGAGGCCTCGCGTACTCCAACGACCTGAGCCAGTGGCTGACGTACAAGCCCACCGATCCCACGGGCAATCTCGTCGCCGCCTACCACGTCTACAACTTCAACACCTGCGCGAACGAGAGCTGCTGGAACTCCACGCTCGCCCCGGTCGCCGCGCAGGTGCCGCTGGTGGCGGGGGAGATCGGCGAGAACACCTGCTCGCACGGGTTCGTCGACCAGGTCATGAAGTGGTTCGACGACCGGAACCTCTCGTATCTGGGCTGGACCTGGAACACCTGGGACTGCTCCTCCGGCCCGTCGCTCATCTCCAACTACGACGGAACCCCCACGTCGTACGGCATCGGGCTGCGCGACCACCTGCGCGCCCTCAACGGATAGTCCTCGACAGACAGGAAACCCGCACTCATGAGCCGTACAAGAACAGCGATGCTCGCCGCCCTGGCGCTGGTCGCCGGGGCATCCGGGACGGCGCTCGCGGTCGTTCCCGGGGACGTCGGCGTCACCGCCGTCCCCTGCACCGTCGACTACAAGGTGCAGAACCAGTGGGACACCGGCTTCACCGCCGCCGTGACCGTCACCAACAACAGTGCCGCCAAGAGCAGTTGGTCGGTGAAGTGGTCGTACGCCGGAAACCAGAGGATCACCAACGCCTGGAACACCAAGCTCACTCAGAGCGGGGCCGCCGTCACCGCCGACAACGAGACCTACAACGGCGCGCTGGCGACCGGCGGTTCGGTCAGTTTCGGATTCCAGGCCTCCTACAGCGGCACCAACGCGATCCCGACCACGTTCACGCTCGACGGCGTGACCTGCAACGTCGACAGCGGCGGACCCACCGACCCGGGCCCGACGGACCCCGGTACCCCGTCCACCAAGGTCGACAACCCGTACGCCGGCGCCAAGGTGTACGTGAACCCGGAGTGGGCCGCGAAGGCGGCCGCCGAGACGGGCGGCAGCCGCGTCTCCAACCAGCCCACCGGCGTCTGGCTCGACCGCATAGCCGCCATCAACGGCGTCAACGGCGGCATGGGTCTGCGCGCCCACCTCGACGCGGCCCTCGCGCAGAAGGGCAGCGGAGAGGAAGTCGTCCAGCTGGTCGTCTACGACCTGCCGGGACGTGACTGCGCGGCCCTCGCCTCGAACGGCGAGCTCGGCCCGACGGAGATCGACAAGTACAAGACGCAGTTCATCGACCCGATCGCGGCGATCCTCGCCGACACCAAGTACAGCTCGCTGCGGATCGTCACCACGATCGAGATCGACTCGCTGCCCAACCTGGTCACCAACACCGGCAGCCGCGCCACCGCCACGCCGCAGTGCGACACGATGCTCGCCAACGGCAACTACGTGAAGGGCGTCGGCTACGCGCTCAACAAGCTCGGCGCGATCCCCAACGTCTACAACTACATCGACGCCGGCCACCACGGCTGGCTCGGCTGGGACGACAACTTCGCCCCCGCCGCCACCCTCTTCAAGCAGGCCGCCACGGCCGAGGGCGCGACGGTCGACGACGTGCACGGCTTCATCACCAACACGGCCAACTACAGCGCCCTGAAGGAGAACAACTTCACCATCAACGACTCGGTGAACGGCACGTCCGTGCGCCAGTCGAAGTGGGTGGACTGGAACCGGTACGTGGACGAGCTGTCGTACGCCCAGGCCTTCCGCAACCAGCTGGTCTCGGTCGGCTTCCACTCCAACATCGGCATGCTGATCGACACCTCGAGGAACGGCTGGGGCGGCACCGCAAGGCCCACCGGCCCCGGCCCGCTGACCAACGTCGACACCTATGTCAACGGCGGCCGCTACGACCGCCGGATCCACGTCGGCAACTGGTGCAACCAGTCCGGCGCCGGGCTCGGCGAGCGGCCCCAGGCCAGTCCGGCCGCCGGGATCGACGCGTACGTGTGGATGAAGCCCCCGGGCGAGTCCGACGGGGCCAGCAGTGCCATCCCGAACGACGAGGGCAAGGGCTTCGACCGCATGTGCGACCCGACGTACACGGGCAACGCCCGCAACGGCAACAACATGTCCGGCGCGCTGCCCAACGCGCCACTGTCCGGGCACTGGTTCTCGGCGCAGTTCCAGCAGCTGATGCAGAACGCGTACCCGCCGCTGTCCTGACTCTTCGAACGGCGATCCGCCGGGGTCGGTCACACGTCCCGACCCAGGCCCCGGCGGATCGCGAACTCCACCGCCGAGTGGTCGCCGTCGGACCGGTCCAGCTCCAGCGGCTCCCGCAGATACAGCGGCGGCTGTGCCATGAAACGGGGACGCGTGCCGTGATGGGGCTGGGCCGCGTGCACCAGAAACGGATGGCAGAGGTAGACGTCACCCGGGCGCCCCGTGGCGTACGCGACGGGGCGGTGGGCGGAGGCCGCGTCCACCTGGGGGCCGAGCTCCATGAAGGAGGCCCCTTCCTCTCCGTACGGCTCGAGGACCGGCGGTACGTCCAGATGCGAACCGACCCTGATCCGGGTCGGGGCGTCGGCCTCGGTCACCTCGCTGAAGAGGAACAGCATCAGCAGGGCGCGCTCCCGGGAGCGGAGGTTGGTGTGCCACAGGGTGGCACCCTCGGGCAGGTAGCTGCCTTCGATGTGCCAGCCCGCGTCGTCCGGCTCCTCCTCGTGCGGGAAACGCAGCGGGAAGCTGCCCAGTGAATAGCGGGGATCCCAGCGCCGTTCGCCCACCAGCAGGTCGAAGGCGTCGTGCAGGACGTGCGTGTTGGGCGCCGCCGCGAAGGGGCCCTGAGCCATGCCGCCCACCCAGACCACCGGGTCCTTCCAGGTCCCGGCATCGTCGGGGTCGTACCCCGTCTCCCGCCACAGCAGCCGCGCGCACCCTTCGGTGACGCGCGGCGGAACGGCGCCCTCGATCTTCACGAACCCGTCCACGAGGAAGCGCTCCACCAGCTCGTCGTCCATCGGGCCATCGTGGGCGAGCGGGTTCCACGGTGCATCTCATTTATCTCCGCCGCCCCGGTATCTCCGCCCGGCGATCTTTTTGCCGCCCCGGCAACACGAGTTGCCCGTCGGCGGTGCGTCGGCGCACGCTGGCGGCACCGAGGACGAGAGGCTGACCACCATGGCGCACCACCACGACCACACCGACATCGACTGGGCCGAGATGGCTCCGCTGCTGGAGTCCCAGGCCGAGCTGTTCACGTCCCTGTACGAGCGGGCCCTGGCCTGGCTGGGGAAGGAGGTGACCGAGCCGGGACTGATCGTCGACGCGGGCAGCGGCCCCGGGGTCGTCTCCGGACTGTTCGCCGAGATGTTCCCGGGTGCCCGGGTGGTGGCCGTCGACAGCTCCGAGCCGCTCCTGGACCGGGCCCGGGCGCGGGCCGAGCGGCTCGGGTTCGCCGACCGCTTCGGCACCCTGGCCGGCGAACTCCCCGGGGTCCTGGTCGACTTGGACTACCCGGCCGACCTGCTGTGGGCCAGCCGGAGCCTGCACCACCTCGGCGACCAGCGCGCGGCCCTCGCCGCCTTCGCCGCCCGGCTCGCGCCCGGCGGCACGCTGGCGATCATGGAGGGCGGCCTGCCGGCGCGGTTCCTGCCCCGTGACATCGGGATCGGGCGGCCCGGCCTGCAGGCCCGCCTCGACGTGCTGGAGGAGGAGTGGTTCGCGCGGATGCGCGCCGACCTCCCCGGCTCCGTCGCCGTGACCGAGGACTGGCCGGCGCTGCTCGGGGCCTCCGGCCTGAAGCACACCCGTAGCCGCACCTTCCTCCTCGACCTGCCCGCACCGGCGTCCGACCGGGCCCGCGCCTACGTCACCGCGTCTCTCACCCGGCTCCGCGACACGTTCGCCGAGGGTCTCGACGCCGAGGACCGCGCCACGCTCGACCGGCTGGTGGACCCCGAGGACGAGGCGAGCGTGCACCGCCGGGCGGACGTCTTCGTCCTGGCGGCCCACACGGTGCACACGGCGGTCCGCACGCACTGAGACCGGCTGCCGCGAAGTCCCTTGAAAGACGCTTGACTTCGAGAGCGCTCCAAGTGATGGACTCCTGGCGTTCACCGAAACGCCAGGGGGTAACCATGACCGAGTCACGCGTCGCACTCATCACCGGCGGCGGCAGCGGAATCGGCGCCGCCGTCGCCCGGCAGCTGCTGAATGCCGGGCACCGGGTTGCTGTCACCGGACGCGGGGAGGCGCGGCTGCGCGGCTTCAAGGAGGAACTCGGCGAGCCCGAGGGCCTGTTGACGATTCCCGGGAACGCGGCCGAGTACGACGACGTCCGGGCGGCCGTGGAGACGACGCTGAAGGAGTTCGGCCGGCTGGACACGGTCGTCGCCAACGCCGGTTCCGCCACCCACGATTCGGTCGCCGAGGGCGACCCGGCCGGGTGGACCGACATGATCCTGACCAACGTGCTGGGACCGGCCCTGCTCATCCGGGCGTCCATCGACGCGCTCAAGGAGACCCGCGGCCGTATCGTCCTGGTCGGCAGTGTCGCCGGGTTCGTGCACACGCCCGGCAACATCTACGGGGCGACGAAGTGGGCGGTGACCGGCCTCGCGGAGAACACCCGCCGCCAGGTCACCGAGTGGGGCGTCGGAGTCACCCTGATCGCGCCCGGCAGGGTGGAGACCCCGTTCTGGGACGGCTACGGAAGCCTGCCGCCCGGCCATCTGCTCACCGCCGACCAGATCGCCGACTCGGTGGTGTGGGCTGTCCGGCAGCCCGACGGGGTCGACGTCAACACCGTCGTCGTACGGCCGATCGGACAGCCCAACTGAGGGCTTCTGTTAGGAAGGTTTCCTTACCAATGCCCGTTGCGGCCGCCTTCCTCCGGTAGAAGACTGGGCCTGTCGGATCTTTCGGATGTACGTGCGTTTCCCGGGAGGCGTCATGTTCGTACGCACCGTCTACGCGACCGGCGATCCAGCACAGATCGACACCGCCATCAGGGCACTGAACAGTCAGGGCCGGGACCTGCTCGAAGAACGCCCGGGATACCGCGGCGCGGGCATTTTCGTTGACCGGGAGCTCGGCAAGATCCTTGCGGTGAGCTGGTGGGACTCGGAGGAGGCCAGGCGTAACAGCGACGAGGTGATGCGTGAACGGCGTGGGTCCCTCCTGGAGCCGTTCGCGGCGACGACGGCCGTCGACAACTACGAGGCGGTCGTCTTCCACCAGGTCCGCCAGCCGAAGGCGGGAGGCGGACTGCGGGTCACCAGGCTGGAGTTCGACCCCCAGGACACCGATCTGCTCGCCGAGACGTTCCGGTCGACGGTGATCCCCAAAGTGGAGCACCTTCCGGGGCTGGCCAGGACGTCCCTGCTCGTCGACCGGGAGCGCGGCCGTGGTCTGGTCGGGGCCCTCTTCACCGACCGCGAGTCGCTCGCCGCGTCCCGCGCGGGCCAGGCGGCGGCCCGGCACGAGGGGGCGGCGAAGGCACATGTCACGGTGACCGGACTGGAGGAGTTCGAGGTCGTCTTCACGGACGTACGCCCCGACTGAGCGGGGCCCCGCATAGGGGCTGAGCCCCGCCGCAACGGTGCTCGGCCCGGAAGGGCCGGCGCTCAGCCGGGCGTACGTCGCGGGATCCGGGCCGAGGCGCCGGTCCTCGTCGAGCGTGCCGATCTTCACCGGGCGTGACTCGCTCGCCGTGTCCCGCGTGGGTCGTCTTCACGCATGTACGGTCCCGCTCCAGCGGTCCCGGGGGCCGGGCTGGGCGACCCCCGGAAGAGTGCTCGGCCCGGAAGGGCCGGCGCTCAGCCGATGTCGAACGTCGCGGGATCCGGGCCGAGGCGCCGGTCCTCGTCGAGCGTGCCGATCTTCACCGGGCGTGACTCGCTCGCCGTGTCCCGCGTGGGTCGTCTTCACGCACGTACGCCCCGACTGAGCGGGGCCCCGGCATGCGGGCTGAGCCCCGCCGCAACGGTGCTCGGCCCGGAAGGGCCGGCGCTCAGCCGATGTCGAACGTCGCGGGATCCGGACCCAGCCGCCGGTCCTCGTCGAGCGCGCTGATCGCCGCCAGGTCCTCGGTGTCCAGACTGAAGTCGAAGACCTCGATGTTCTCCTTGATCCGGGACGGCGTCACCGACTTGGGGATCACGACGAGACCGAGTTGGATGTGCCAGCGCAGGACGACCTGGGCCGGCGTGCGGCCGTGCTTCTGGGCGATGGCCACGATCGCCGGAACCTCGAGAAGGCCCTTGCCGGAGCCGAGCGGTGACCAGGACTCGGTGGCGATGCCCTGCTCCGCGTGGTACTCGCGGGCCGCGCGCTGCTGCAGATGCGGGTGCAGTTCGATCTGGTTGACCGCCGGGACGACCGACGTCTCGGAGATCAGGCGCTCCAGGTGCTCCGGCAGGAAGTTGGAGACTCCGATGGCCCGGATACGGCCGTCGGCGTGGAGCTTCTCGAACGCCTTGTACGTGTCGACGTACTTGTCCCGGGACGGCAGCGGCCAGTGGATCAGGTACAGGTCCACGTAGTCCAGGCCGAGCTTCTCCAGGGACGTGTCGAAGGCACGCAGCGTGGAGTCGTACCCCTGGGCGCTGTTCCAGAGCTTGGTGGTGACGAAGACGTCCTCGCGGGGCACGCCGGAGACGGCGATGGCCTTGCCGGTGCCCACTTCGTTGCCGTAGATCGCCGCTGTGTCGATGCTGCGGTACCCGGCCTCCAGCGCGGTGCCGACCGCCCGCTCCGCCTCGGCGTCCGGCACCTGCCAGACGCCGAAGCCCAGCTGGGGCATCTCGACGCCGTTGTTGAGGATGATCGGGGGGACCTTGCTGCTCACGAGCTCTTGATCCTTCGGTTGTCCGTCAGGTGGTACTTCCCATCGTCAACGATCACGGGCCGTCATACATTCCTGACCGGGAAATCCGCCGAAAACAACCTCAGGCGCGGTACAACGCCTCGACCTCGCCGGCGTAGGCGTTCTCGATCGCCTTGCGCTTCAGCTTCAGTGACGGCGTCAGCAGTCCGTGCTCCTCGGTGAACGGCTGCGCGAGGATGCGGAAGGTGCGGATCGACTCGGCCTGCGAGACAAGGGTGTTGGCGGCGACCACCGCGCGCCGCACCTCCGTCTCCAGGTCCGCGTCGCGCACCAGCTCGGCCGGTGTCATCTGCGGTTTGCCGCGCATCTGCAGCCAGTGCTCCACGGCCTCCTGGTCGAGGGTGACCAGGGCGGCGATGTACGGGCGGTCGTTGCCGACGACGATGCACTGGTTGACGAGCGGATGGTCCCGGACACGCTCCTCGAGAAGGCCCGGGGCCACGCTCTTGCCCCCCGAAGTCACCAGGATCTCCTTCTTGCGCCCGGTGATGGTGAGGTAGCCGTCCTCGTCGAGGGAGCCCAGGTCGCCGGTGGCCAGCCAGCCGTCGTGCAGCGTCTCGTCCGTGGCCTTGGGGTTGTTGAGGTAGCCCTGGAAGACGTTGGCGCCGCGCAGCCAGATCTCGCCGTCGTCCGCGATGTGCACGGTCATGCCGGGGATGGGCTGCCCGACGGTGCCGTAGCGGGTGTGCCCGGGCGGGTTGGCGGTCGCGGCCGCCGTCGACTCGGTCAGGCCGTACCCCTCGTAGATGTGCACGCCCGCGCCGGCGAAGAACAGGCCGAGCCTGCGGTCCATCGCAGAGCCCCCGGACATCGCGTGCCGGACCCGGCCGCCCATCGCCGCCCGCACCTTGGAGTACACGAGCTTGTCGAAGAGCTGGTGCTGCACGCGTAGACCCGCCGACGGACCCGGGCCGATGCCCCAGGCCCTGGCCTCCACGGCGTCGGCGTACTTCACGGCGATCTCCACGGCCTTCTCGAACGGCCCGGCCCTGCCCTCGCGTTCGGCCTTGCGGCGAGCCGCGTTGAACACCTTCTCGAAGATGTACGGCACGGCAAGGAAGAACGTCGGCTGGAAGGCGGCCAGGTCGGGCAGCAGGGCCGCCGCGTTCAACTGGGGCTGGTGGCCGAAGCGGACCTTGCCGCGGATCGCGGCGACCTGCACCATCCGGCCGAAGACGTGCGCGAGCGGCAGGAACAGCAGCGTCGCCGCCTCGTCGCCCTTCTTGGAGTGGAACACCGGCTCCCAGCGCTCGATGACCGTGTCCGCCTCGTACATGAAGTTGCCGTGCGTGATGACACAGCCCTTGGGGCGGCCCGTGGTGCCCGAGGTGTAGATGATCGTCGCGGTCGAGTCCGGCGTGACCGCCTCCCGGTGCCGGTGCACCACCTCGTCGTCGAGATGGGCGCCGGCGTCGTACAGCTCCTGCACGGCGCCCTCGTCCAGCTGCCACAGCCGGCGCAGCTGCGGCAGCCGGTCGATGACGGTGGCGATCGTCATCGCGTGGTCCTCGTGCTCCACGATCGCGGCCGTGCACTCGGCGTCGTACAGCATCCAGAAGCACTGCTCGGCCGAGGAGGTCGGATAGATCGGCACCACCTGGGCGCCGATCGTCCACAGCGCGTAGTCGAACAGCGTCCACTCGTAACGGGTGCGGGACATGATGGCGACCCGGTCGCCGAACCGGACGCCGCCGGCCAGCAGGCCCTTGGCGAGGGCGAGCACCTCGTCGCGGAACTCGGCGGAGGTCACGTCCCGCCACCGGTCCAGCTCGTCCTTGCGGCCGAGCGCGATGTGCAGCGGGTCCTCCTGGGCGTGCTGGAAGACGACGTCGGCCAGACCGCCCACTGGAGGTGCCAACGCCAACGGAGGGTTGGTGAACTCGCGCAAACCCCGCTCCCCGCTCCTCAGCCATCGGATACGTAGCTCCGCAGCGCCGTGAAAGCTACCCCACCCGGGGACGGGGCGGGAGGGGGCGGGAACGCGAGCAACGCTCTTGTATGCGCTGGTCAGTGCCGGAAAATGGGCTCACATGGGGAAGGGTCGGACAGAAAGCTGACGGTTGAGTAAGTTTCGGAGCCGTAATCTCCACCGAATCTGTACGACCCGATTACGCCCCACGGAGCCCCTGCCGAAGATCGGCTGCGCGGTGCCGCACTCTCTTCCTTCAGCGTCGCAACGGCGGATTCCGTCACTCCTGTCCGCTCCGTCCCGGGTGTCCTGACCAGGGCGAGGACGAGCAACCCCGGCCGGGGTGCGGGCGTCGTCGTGCGCGCCCGCTAACGCCGGTGCAGCCGGTCGCCGCCCGCCAGGATCGACGCCGCCAGCGCGTCCGCCGCGCCGTGGGCCGACGCGCGCCGCCGCCCGTGCACCAGCACGAAGTCCACCCGCCCCAGCTCCGGCAACCCTGCCCGCGCAGGGACCCGGACCAGACCGGGCGGGACCAGGCCCCGCGAGTGCGCCATCACGCCGAGCCCCGCCCGGGCCGCCGCGATCAGCCCGTTGAGGCTGCCGCTCGTGCACACGATCCGCCACTCCCGCCCCTGCCGCTCCAGCGCCTCCAGGGCGAGGGCCCGGGTGATGCCCGGTGGCGGGAACACGATGAGCGGCACCGGGCGGTCGGGGTCCAGCCGGAGCCGCTCCGCGCCGATCCACACCAGTTCGTCGTGCCAGACCGGCTCGCCGCGCGGATCCTCCGGACGCCGCTTGGCCAGCACCAGGTCCAGCTTCCCGGCCGCCAGCTGCTCGTGCAGTGTGCCCGACAGCTCGACCGTCAGCTCCAGGTCGACCTCGGGGTGGTCGTAGCGGAAGCCCTCCAGGATCTCCGGCAGCCGGGTCAGCACGAAGTCCTCCGACGCGCCGAACCGCAGCCGGCCGCGCAGCCGCGTACCCGTGAAGAACGCGGTCGCCTGCTCGTGCACCTCCAGGATCCGGCGCGCGAAGCCGAGCATCGCCTCGCCGTCCTCCGTCAGCTCCACGGAGTGGGTGTCCCGGGTGAACAGCTGCCGCCCGGCGGCGTCCTCCAGTCGCCGGACGTGCTGGCTGACCGTCGACTGGCGCAACCCGAGCCGCCTGGCGGCCTGCGTGAAGCTCAGCGTCTGGGCCACCGCCAGAAACGTACGCAGATGGGAGGGGTCGTACACGCCGACCACGCTACCCGGTCATCACGGAACGCGATGACAGTCAGAGCCGTATGACGGATTCCCGATCACTGTCCGCGAGAGGACGATGGAGAGGGGCCGTCCGGCCTCGCACACGCTGGAAACACATCCTCGAATCAGTACGTGGAGCACCGTGAAACGCCTGCAGTGGCCGAGTTGGATGCCGATCGACCCGTACATCCTGCTGTTGCTCGGGACAGTGGGCCTCGCGGCCCTGCTCCCGGCACGCGGGACGGCAGCCGACGTCGCCTCCGGCGCCTCCACCGCCGCGATCGCCTTCCTCTTCTTCCTCTACGGAGCCCGCCTGTCCACGCGGGAGGCGCTGGACGGGCTGAAGCACTGGCGGCTGCACGTCACGGTCCTCGCCTGCACCTTCGTGATCTTCCCCCTGCTCGGCCTCGCCGCCCGCGGCCTGGTCCCGGTCCTCCTGACCCACCCCCTCTACCAGGGACTGCTCTTCCTCACCCTCGTCCCCTCCACCATCCAGTCGTCGATCGCCTTCACCTCCATCGCCCGCGGCAACGTGCCCGCCGCGATCTGTGCCGGCTCCTTCTCCTCACTCGTCGGCATCGTCGTCACCCCGCTCCTCGCGGCCTCCCTGCTCGGCAGCAGCGCGGGCGGGTTCTCCGCCGACTCCCTGGTCGAGATCGTGCTGAAACTGCTGGTGCCGTTCGTCGCCGGGCAGCTGCTGCGGCCGTGGATCGGCAACTTCGTCGCCCGGCACAAGAAGGTGCTGGGGCTCGTCGACCGCGGCTCGATCCTCCTCGTCGTCTACACCGCCTTCAGCGAAGGCATGGTCCAGGGCATCTGGCACCAGGTCAGCCCGGCCCGGCTCGGCGGACTGCTCGTCGTCGAGGCAGTCCTGCTCGCCGTGATGCTCGCCCTGACCTGGTACGGCGCCAAGGCGTTGCGCTTCAACCGCGAGGACCGGATCGCCATCCAGTTCGCGGGTTCCAAGAAGTCCCTCGCCTCAGGACTGCCGATGGCGAGCGTCCTGTTCGGCGCGCACGCCTCGCTGGCCGTGCTGCCGCTGATGCTCTTCCACCAGATGCAGCTCATGGTCTGCGCGGTGATCGCCAAACGCCGCGCCCGCGATCCTCAGGAGGACCCGGTCAGCGCAGGGGAGTCAGCCGCAACGACACGAACCGCGGTCGGTACCGGGACACGTCCCCGTTGATGCTCGCCGACGCCCCGGTCGTCTCCAGCCAGTTCACGTCGTAGCTCACCACCAGCCGCCCGCCGCCGCTCAGTTCGGGATGGACCTGCGGGTTGTACGCGGCGACCCGGCCGTCCGGCAGCGGCGGGCCGAAGGCCTTCGCCGGCCCGTGCCAGGGCCCGGCCGGGGAGCAGGCCCAGTACGAAGTGATGCTGGTCAGTCCCTCGGCACCCGCCGCCATCGTGAACAGCACGTACGTCCCGCCGACCCGCACCACCGAGAACGCGCTGCCCACCTTCGCGCCCCGCACGGCTCGCGGCCGCACGCCCCACCCCGACCCGTCCCAGTACCGCCAGGCGCCCGGTTCCGCGAGCCGCCCCTCCGGCACCCGCGCCACATACGCCGACGAGGCCGGCCGGGACACGGCCTGACCGTCGTCGCCGCCGAAGACGTACGTCCAGCCGCCCTCCTCCAGCAACGTCGTCCCGAACAGGAGCCGCCGGGACGGATCCGGCACCAGCTGCTGGTCGAGGACCTTCACCACGGACTCGACCCGCAGTTCGGGCAGCGACAGCGTGGCGACCTCCGTGGCGGTCGGCACACCGTAGATCCACGGGGACTGCCCCGCCGTCCGCACCCACAGCACCACCCGCACGACCTGCTCCGCCGAGCCCGGGGAGCGCGGCTCGACGCGGGCGGCTACCGGCCAGCGCCACTGGTTTTGGGCCGGGTCCGGGAAGAGCGGGGCGGGCAGCGTGGACTCCAGACGCCCCTCGCGCATCAGCACCGCCGAGTTGCGCACCAGCGGTGCCGACGTGTCCCGCCAGGCCGCGGACTCACCCGCGGGATTGGGCGGGCCGTGCACCGGCCCCAGATAGGTGTCCGAGAACAGCCACAGCAACCGGCCGTCCGGCAGCCGCACCGAGTGGGTGCCGTCGCCGCCGGTCCAGTCGTCGGTGCGCCGGGAGTCGTCGCCGTAGCGGGCGAACTCCGCGGTGAGCGCCCGGTCCGCCGACCACGATCCGACCGTACGGGCCCGGCACGCGCCGCCGCCCTCCCGGCCACCGTCGTCCGGGAGGGCGGTGAGCAGCACGGCCCCGAGGACCAGGGCCAGCAGCAGGCCGAGCCCCGTCCCCGTCCGCTGCCGTGCTCGTGCGTCGTCGGGCACGCTCCGCGACGTTAGTGGCTACCGCTCACATGGTCCATGGGCCGACGTGCCGTCGTCTGTTGTGGCAGGTGGTCAGGCCGGCGGCGGTGCTCGCGTTACGGCGGAGGCAACGCCCGCCCTCCTCGGCCGCGCGGTCCTGACCGCCACCGCCGAGATCCCTGCCCTGACCCGAGGCCCGGTGGACTGACGCTCGCGGCGACGACGCGCCGTCGCCGCCGACGCCGGAGCGGCAGCATTGCCGGAAGTACGGCCGCCGGGCCGGGACCTGGCACGGGGACGGCCGCGCCCGCCCTGCGGCAGACAAGGGCGTCCGGGTCGTCGGCCGGCACCTGCAGGGTGTAGCCGTCCGGACAGGCGGGCCCCGGTTCACCCCGGGGACCCGGGTCCCCCTTCTCGCCCTTCGGCCCGGCCACACCCTGGGACCCGTCGGTGCCCGAAGGCCCCACAGGGCCGGAAGCGCCATCCGTACCGTCGGTGCCCGGCGGGCCCTGCTCACCGGGCGGACCGGAGGGCCCCGGTGAGCCTTCCGGCCCCGGCGGACCCATGGCACCGGGCTCACCGCGCGGGCCGGGCGCGCCCGGTGCCCCGCCCGCGCCGGGGACCCCGCGCTCGCCCTTCTCGCCCCGCTCGCCGGGCAGCGCCGCGGGCACCCGGATGCGGTCGATCAGATCGTCGACGGCCTCGGAGGGGTCCGGCGCCGCGGGGGTGCCGCCACCCGCCTCGACCTGGGCACGCAGGGCGCGGACGTCCCGCGCGAGCGTGGACAGGGCCTGGCCGCGGCGGTCGGCCTCGGCGCGCATCTGGGCGGCCCTGCGGTCCCCGGCGTCGATGCGCGCCCAGAGGATCACCGCCACGCCACACAGCGCGATCAGCACACAGACGAGGAACACGCTGCGCCAGCGCGGGGCGAGCAGCCGCTCGAAGCGAGACTTCACGGCGCACCTCCGAGTCGGTGGATGTCGAGCCTGAGCCGCGCGATCTCCGACTGGTCGGCGGCGTGCAGCGTGGACAACTCGCTGATGCGCGAGTCCCGTTCGGCGACCTGCCGTTCGAGGCGGTCGCGCTTGGCCTGCAGCCTCTCGGTCAGGCTGGAGTAGCCGTTCAGCGCGTTCTCCCCGCGTTTGCCCAGGTACGCCACTACGGCCGCGCCCAGCGCACCCGCGCAGGCGAGTAACGAGCCGAGCAGGGTCGTGCCGGCATCCACGTGACTGCCTCCCACTGGCCGACAGGCCGCGCGGCAGGCGGCCCATGGAACTCACTCGGAGCAACGACTCAGGGGCTTCGTGGTATGCGGAAGGCAAACGCCATACCCCGGACGGGTGTTGACAGCCACCAGAGCTGACGCAGGCGTTCACGGGCCTGTTGATCCGGATTTCCGGTACGGACCGCTGATGACGGCTAACGTTCCGTCATGACCGCACCACTCGCGCTGGATCCCGCGCGCACAGCCCTCGTCCTGGTCGACCTGATGGACCGGATCGTCGCGCTGCCCCTGGAGCCCCGGAAGGGTACCGAAGTCCTCGCCGTCGCCGAGGAGTTGGCGAAGGCCTTCCGTTCGGCGGGCGCGCCGGTCGTCCTGATCCGCGTCGAGCGCCCGAACGTGCCCGAGCAGCCGCCCGGCAGCGGCCTTGCGGCCGGCCTGCTCCGGGACGGCGACATCGAGATCGTCAAGCGGACCATAGGCGGCTTCCAGGGCACAGGCCTGGACGACCACCTCCGCCAACGCGGCATCACCACCCTGCTGTTCGGCGGCATCACCACCAACCTCGGCGTGGAGTCCACCGCCCGCGCGGCAGGCGACCTCGGCTACGAGCTCGTCTTCGTCGAGGATGCGATGAGCGCGTTCACGGGGGCGGAGCACGAGGCATCGGTGCGGCTCGACTTCCCGCGGCTGGGGGCGGTGGTGAGGGCGACGGATGTGGGGTTCATGGCCGGCTGAGGAGGGGCAGAGGTGAGTGGGCAACCGCTGGCCCCACGCGAGCAAGCCGCAACAGCCCACGGCAAGGGCCGTCCCAGGCCCCTTGGCCCCACGCGCCGGCCGCGAGGGAGCCGAAGGGGCGCGCCGGTGTCGAGAGCCCATGGGGTCCCCCGCTCGAGCGAAGCCGAGAGTGGGGGAGCGCGGAGGCGCGAAGCGCTGAGCACGGTCGGGCTCTCGACACCGGCTGAAAGCGCCCCGCAGACGACCGAGCAATCAAACACTGAGGCCCGCTGGAGCGCTTGTACGCGACCAAGCAAGAAATGCAGCGGGACCCCAACCAGCGCAGGGGGCGCTCCCCGCCGCCCGGGGTCCCGCCGCCGTGTCGCGGGTGCCGGTCAGGCCTGGGCGGCCGCGGTCCGCAGGGCGAGCCGGTGTTCGCCCGCGTACACGTTCATGGAGCTGCCCCGCAGGAAGCCCACCAGGGTCAGGCCGGTCTCGGCGGCCAGGTCCACGGCGAGGGACGACGGGGCCGACACCGCCGCGAGCACCGGGATGCCCGACATCACGGCCTTCTGCGCCAGCTCGAAGGACGCCCGGCCCGAGACGAGCAGGATCGCCCGGGACAGCGGCAGGTTCCCGTTCTGCAGGGCGCGGCCGACCAGCTTGTCGACCGCGTTGTGCCGGCCCACGTCCTCCCGGACGTCGAGCAGCTCCCCGTCCTCGGCGAAGAGCGCGGCGGCGTGCAGGCCTCCTGTCCGGTCGAAGACCCGCTGGGCCGTGCGCAGCCGGTCGGGGAGGCTTGCGAGCAGCTCGGGGTCCAGTCGGACCGGGGGAGTGTCGGTGATGGGCCAGCGGGCGGTCGTACGGACGGCGTCGAGGCTGGCCTTGCCGCACAGGCCGCACGACGAGGTCGTGTAGACGTTCCGTTCGAGTGTGATGTCGGGGACGGTGACGCCGGGCGCGGTCTTCACGTCGACGACGTTGTACGTGTTGGAGCCGTCCGCCGTGGCGCCCGCGCAGTACACGATGTTCTGCAGGTCGGTCTGTTCGGCGAGCACGCCCTCGCTCACCAGGAAGCCCGCGGCGAGTGCGAAGTCGTCGCCCGGTGTGCGCATGGTGATGGCGAGCGGCTTGCCGTTGAGCCGGATCTCGAGGG